>CALIMV010000403.1 GCA_938045275.1 uncultured Granulosicoccaceae bacterium | reverse complement strand
TGCCGTAAAACAACAATGGATTGTCGTTAGAAGTTTGTCTGTGCAGACAATCCTCTCAGTTCAACCGTTTGACTCTCACCACCTATTCCGATAGTGAAATTGTTACCAACAACATTTGGAATTCCGGCACCTTCCGTTTTGTAAATACCCACACTTGCACCCCCTTCTCCTGCTCGTAAATCGGATTCTGGTGAGATACCTGCGTTACCACCTCGAGATGTGGTAATGACATTATTTCTTATAGTGGGTTGTGTTCCGGTTCCGGCCAGGATGCCAACACTGGGACCGCCAGCGCCACCACCACCAGAACCACCGTTACCGCCAGAACCACCGTCACCACCACGTGCACCTGCAAAGTGACCAATGTTTGTTAATACTGCGTTGCTGCCTTTACCACCAGCACCGCCAGCGGTTCCTACGCCGCCGTTACCTCCGTTACCACCGTCATCAGCAGTGACTGTTGAGCCTTCTATCAACACAGCAGGTACATCCATCAACATAATGCCTATAGAACCGGAACCGCCGTTACCGCTATCACCTCCTTTGCCACCGGCACCACCGCTACCTCCGCCACCGCCGCCGACACCTTCAGTCACAAGCAATAGAGGCGGGACACGTCGACCGGCCCCGCCGCCACCACCGCCACCGCCATAGCCAGCTTGTCCAGATTCACCACTTTGCCCATCAGCAGCTAGCAGTGATGGAATGATCCCTTCGATCTTGCCAATACCGCGACCACCATCACCGTGGTTTCCGCTCATGCCATTAGCACCGTTAGCGCCAAACGTTGGTCCGGTATACCCAATTAATCCGGTCTTGAAACCACCTGCTCCACCAGCACCACCAGGATCTGAAGCAACACCACCGTCTCCACCTTTAGAACCAGCACCTACTTTGGTATTCCCCCGGCCACCTTGACCGCCTTGGTGATGATCGGAGACTCCGTCAAGATAGCCGCCTGCCCCCCCAGTATGTATGGCTGTTTTAAAACCGTCCTCACCATCAACACCTTTCCGTCCCGCACCAAATACTTCAGGCGCTTGACCATCCGCAGCCATTTGGCTTTTAACAGTCGTATTCGTCACTCTTAGACCTGCGATAGAAACCGCGGTGATGCCAATAGAGGGACCTGCCATCGACATACCTGAATCTATGAAGCTATCATGGATCGCAAAGTTGCCATCGCCCTCCAGAAGATATACACCATAGTTTCCGGATAGCTTTCCTGCAATTGCTCCAATGCTGGGAGCACTGACAATAGAGAGCCCTACCATGGCTGCATCACTTGAAAGTTCATCGAATACGATCCCGCGGCTGGACGTCTCAAGCAAGGAACGATCACCTGTACTTTTAATCCAGTTTGGACTGTAGCCACCAAACAGACTGGTTCCTGTTGGTACCGTGATGTTTCTTCTTGGTTTGCTTATGGTCAATGTTTCTTGATAAGCGGCACCACCGGCTTTGGCCGTTATGTATATCTCAACGGGAGGTGTTAAATCCCTGGCTGCAGTAATTGCTTGTGTGATGGTTTGATACGGCGCTGCTTGAGAACCAGTGCCTGAGTCGTTACCACTATCGCCATCAACATATAATGCTGTACCTTGTGGTGCATTGGGATTACCCAGGAATATTAATGGGGGTTCCCCTCCGGCCGGCCCGGAACCAGAACCGGAACTCCCTCCACCTTCTTCACATGCGGTTAGCAGTACTAGTACCATTGCGCAGCTTGTTGCAGTAACGCGGTTTAAAACGGATTTGTAAATAGAGGGTGTCTGCGATAACCAGGATCTTCTTTTACTACGATAATCGTTGGTCAAGGCGTGTTGTTCCGTTCTTACGTTTATTAATTTACCCATAGTCTTGCTCCTTTACGTTTATTGCTAAATGAAATTTTTGTGCTTCAAATTTCTGTGTAAAAGATTACGCACGGCGTATGGGCAAGTCGATGAGGGATACACCTTATATTGAGCAGAGTAGAGTAGCTCTGACGGGTATTAATACCCGATTTAGTGTTGCTTGGGTGAACAAGTCAATTGTATGCGCGATGTACACCTTTAATTGTGAACACAGATCCAGAACCTGGAACACTGCGTGCCAGAATGGAATAATCATTAGCGCTTGCCATTTCATGCACAATGGACAAACCCAAACCCAGCCCGTCGATCTCCTGTACGTTTTTTCCGCGTACATAGGGCTGAGTAACTTGTTGCAAGGAAACTTCATCAAGACCGTCTCCTGTGTCCCAAACTTGCAAAGCCAGTTTCTGTCCCCGGACCCTGGCACCAATCAGGATTGTTCCGGAAGAAGAATATTTAATGGCATTGGCCACAAGATTAGATAACATGCGAATCAATACAACGGCGCTCGCACTGGCCACCAGTGTTGTATTTTTAATTCGCAACTCCAGCCCTTTTTCCGTGGCTTCAGTTGAAAACATTCGCTGAATATTCTCGAAGATTATTTGCAGAGGCACAGCTTCATTTTCTTCTTCAAATTTGTTCTTTACCTGCATATCTTCGCTCGACAATGAAGACAACGCACTATCTGGTGCTGCCTGCTCATTGGCATCACCCAGAACCGCCACAAGATAGTCCAGGCCTGCAGTGAGTTTTTCCTGCACATCGGATGAGACATCATCGGACTCGCGAATAGCCAGCCTTAATGATGACATCGGTTGACTCAGGTCGTGACTGGTTGACGCAAGCTTGGCCCTGTGCCGTTCTGCCAACTGCGTCGCTACCGCTCGATCGCGTTGCGCCTGCAATAGCTCATCACTTATTTTCTGATTCTCTATTGCTGTGAGTAGTTGGGCTTTGAGTGAATCATCCCTCTCGCGTTTTAAAGCATAAGTCTGGGAAACAATGGCGGCGGCAAATATCAATGCGTCAGTCAGTTGTAAGACAAGCGTAGTCGTATCTACCGAGTTGTTATAGCGCGCAAATTCAACGTAACTGGCTATATAGTTAACAACCCCATTTAGTAGTAATACGGCAAACCCGCAAGCAAAAAACACAGCACCATTTATTCGATCTCGAAGTGCAATGTACGCAGTTGAAATTCCAAAAAACAGGAATCCCAAAGCCATGGCATCAACGACAAGAGGGAACAAACGGTGATAAGTAAAGAACTCAACAAAGAGCAATATGATCGTAAGAAAGATATAACCACAAGCGAATCTGAAAAAGCGTGGATATCTCTCTTTAGCAGCGACAAAAGACAATGCAAAGGCAATATAGGTAAGCATAACGCCTATCTGCAGCAACCTGATCAACGGGAAGTGCAACCACTGCATTGCAGTTGGTAGCAATGAGTCTGTATAGCCATAGGAATGAGCGGCCAGTGAAGTCAGAAAAACAAAGTACACAGCGTAGAAACGAGCCGGACGCGACGACAGAAAAAACGAAAAAGTACAAAAGAAGGCAATAAAAACGAATGCTGCCCCAAAATAACCACCGTGAAGATAAGAAATATAATCACTTTCAGTATCAAAAGACGACTCAGTCATCAGTGTGACTGGAAATAAACTATCGCTATCACGCGGATTAATCCTTGCTGTAATTTCGAGGCTGCCTCCTGGTTCAATCACTAGTGGCGCAGAGTAAAGTCGACGACCCTGGCTGGCCCGTGTTTTTTGAGGGCTACTCGGATAGTTCGAGCCAAGTACTAATTCCTGATTCTCCTTTTCTAATTTATAAATTTCAAAACTGACCGGGTTTAATAGTTCTGTGGATAGTCGCCAAACAGTAGTAAGGGATTCTTGATTAACTAGCTTTACGCTGTTTGTTTTATACGAGTCCTCATCCTCTATCATGCCGGCAGCCGGCAGTAGCCAGTCCAACAGGTTTATTGGCGACATGTCATTATCGATGACAAGCTCATTCGCGTGTGCAATACTCGAGCATGTTCCGTATGCACAAAGACTCAATAAAAAAATGACAAGTTTTATTTTCAAGGATTGTAGTGACCTCAGCATCTGAGACCTCGCGTAGGACAGTTGTCATTGCTGACGACCATCACCTGGTACGAAACGCACTCAAAGAAATCTTTAACAGCATTGATAGCGTAGAAATTGTCGGCGAAGCTGAAAACGGCATCGAGGCTATCACGCTCGCTAAAGTGCTCAAACCTAGTCTGCTGACACTCGATAGTGGCATGCCGTTGGCCCAAGGCATGGAAGTTTTCGGTGAAACGAAACGCTGGGCACCGCAAACACAAATCGCTGTGGTCACCGGGTTTACGGCTGTAGGTCAATTGGCAGAATGGGTTGCTGCGGGAGTCGATGGACTGTTTTTGAAAACCTGCCCACCAGAGGAAATGAAAGAAGGATTTTCGCTTATTTTGCATGGCGGGAGTTACTACTCCACCAAAGTCATGCAGTTGCTGAAAAGCGCACCAGACACACCCGAGCTGACTATGCGCGAGCGACAAATATTGCACCTTGTAGCTGAGGGAAATTCGAATGCGGAAATTGCGGAACAATTGTCGATTAGCCCGAAAACCGTTGATAATCATCGAACACGCATGATGAAAAAACTCAATGTTCGATCCGTTGCGCAATTGCTCGCATACGCACTAAAAGAGGGGCTGTTGGACAAGAATTCACAATTATAACTTCGGCGGAACATTACAACTCTGCTTGTAACTACATCGTAGGCATATCATCGGACAAAAATTGCTCAAGCACAATGAGGTTATTCCCTCATTCAGCATACGCGGTACACCCACAATTTTAGTCTGACAATACGTCGGTGCTTATCCACGCTGCCTCACCGCTTCACAACAAGTATTTGGGAGCGAACATGGTTCATTAGCACACCGGGCGCTAGATGCCTATTTTTACCGCCTACTGCGGTTTGGCAGATACGGGACTCCGCTGACAAAAATACAAACCTGCCTATAGAAAAAGCGGTTTCAAAGAATCGTACGGCGAGAACGGTTTATCTCCAGGTTTTTTCGACTACCACTTTTGTTCTTTGCCCGACTCACCTGCCCAACAGTCGATAACGTTATACTCACTTTCTTGACATTCGGACGTAATGATACAGTTTGCAATTGGCATTCAAGGCACTCTAGAAATTTTAGACTTGCAATACAACGATATTAATGACTGTCGGCTGGGCGCCGCTGGCCGACAATCGGCTTTCCATTTAAATTTGCTGAGATTAGGTGCTTGCCCCTAGAGCAAGCATGGTTTGTCCAGTAATAGTACGAAGTCGTTTTTTATTTTTTGTTAGTCGACTGTTTATCATTAGTCCTTGGAAACAAGCCAGAAGATAAACTGCTGTGGCCTTTGGCTCTCGATTTACTGATAATTCAGAACGCTCCAAAGCAACTATAAGCTGTTCTTTAAAACCCGATTCAATTTTACCAAACCCATGTTTCACGACATTACTGACTTTATCACTGTGGATGCAGCCATCTAAAACTGTATTAGTGAGAAAGCAACCCATTAAA
The DNA here is from genome assembly GCA_938045275.1 of uncultured Granulosicoccaceae bacterium. Taxonomy (GTDB): domain Bacteria; phylum Pseudomonadota; class Gammaproteobacteria; order Granulosicoccales; family Granulosicoccaceae; genus Granulosicoccus. The sequence goes on along the minus strand of CALIMV010000403.1, from coordinate 6,576 downwards.
TCCTTTGCAGGAACCGATTCATAGGCGGAGGAGAAAAAATGCTCTATCGCTTCCAGGGGATTATCTCTGCTGAGCATATCAGCTACGCGAACACTAACGATTGTATCAATGTAATACTGCAAACTGAGGCAAAACAACGCCTCTTTGTTATCGTATCGGTGGTAGATACTGCCCGGATTAAGCTGCGTTGCGTAACACAAGTCTTTCGAACTTGTCGCCTCAAACCCTTTTTTCCAGAACACGCTCATAGTCGCGTTAAGAATCTGCGGCTCGTTGAATAGTTTCGGTCTTCCCACAATATCTAGACACCTTCAGAATTGGCACTCATGATACACTTATTGAGCAATCATTCAAATACTGGATTTATTAATGTCTGCTGCTAAATGCGAAGTTGAGTCTTTTACCTCTGAGACCAATTTTTGGTCAATACGTAAAGGTAACGCTAGGATGGGGGTCATCCAGCTCAATGATGGAAAACTGTGCTTGGTCAGCCCTATCGCCTCGATTCCAAAGGAAACATTTGACGAATACACCGTGTCGCACCTACTAGCGCCAAATCATTATCACAATAAGTCTTTGTCTGAGTATGTTGCCAGGTACCCTGGCGCACAGATTTGCTCGTCAACCCGCTCAAAAGAAAGGTTAGAGAAAATCACAGGATTGGCATTCAAGCCTTTGACTGCGGTTAAGAAAAAATTACCCAATGGATTTGCGTTTATAGAACCAAAAGGGCTAAAGACGGGTGAAATCTGGATTAAGTTTCCCCTTGACCGTCGAGCTGGTTGGTTTGTAGTGGACGCTTTTTCCGGTCGGAAAATGACGTCAACCAAAAATGAATGCAACGAACCAGAGATACTGAAAACGTTCCCATCGTATGGGATTGCCGACCGAGCTGTATATAAACAATGGGCTTTCACACAAATCAAAAAAGATAAACCGACACTTATTATTCCCTGTCACGGCAGTATGATTGGTAGCACATCGCTGCCTGCGCAGCTTGAAAAACTGTTGAACGCAATTTAGTAATCATGCTCAATCAAAATCGTAAATCTGGGTGATAGGAGTAATGCAAATTTTTTAGTTCGCTTAACTATTTTTAAAACAGAAGTAGCTGGCATTATTTGATGCTAAAAAAATAAAAGTTAGCGCACGATCCAAACCGTTGTGTCATAACACACAGTTCACTCTCAATTAATGTGTGGTTTGCCTTTTGGTAACCTGCAGTTATCTTTGTGCAGGAGTTGTCGCTAAACAGTTTTCTGCATACATACTGTTAGCTCATTGAACAGTGTATTTGGTTTGATGTCATTTTCTTATCTGTCAATTAGACGTAAACTGTTTGGACTTAATTCAAAGGAGAATGATAATGAAGTATGTCATCTGGGTCGCTATGGCAATTGTTACGCTTGTGATGCTGATGGGTGGAATCATGAAGCTAACAGGAAACCCCATGGCAACAACGAGTTTCTCAGTCCTTGGCTTGCCGGCGATTTTCGGCACGTTCATCGGAGTGTGTGAAGTAGCAGGTGCCATTGGCATATGGTTGAGAAAGACCAGTATGCTGGCGGCCAGTGGAATTGCTATCATTATGCTCGGTGCAATTTACTATCATGTGATGCACACACCACTCGCCGAAGGTATTCCAGCGTTTGTTGTACTACTCTGTTGCGCGCTGATTATCTCCCGCAGAGGGACCGGTGTTATAGGGTAGGTTCCCTCGCAGTCCTAGCCGGATCCATTTTATTCAAGTTTTGTTCAATAGAGGCAAGGGTTCTCTCGATGCTGTGTTCAGGCGATTCGCCTGAGGTGTCTATCAGGGGCTTTGTCACTTTAACAAATTTTGCTATGGCAATTCCTTGCCTATCAAATTTTAGGCAGATGTAACCGAAGACCAAACAGAAAACGCTTGCTCACGAAATAACCGGTGGTGCCTGTCGCTCATCAGGCGTCTTCTGTATCTAAACAAATTACCGACTCGCGCATGTAACTCAAGAAATCGCTGCACCTATCTGGGTGATTTGAACCCCTGCATTTGTCTCTCTCTACAACGTGTATGATGATTACTGCTGGAAATCGGTGTCGACGATATCTTGATTTTACATTGCTCATGGCATCAGCATGCCTTAAACTCAGTTAACGAGACAGCGCCGGCGGACGACCTAATATTGTAGACGTTCTAACACGTTGAATTATCTCATTTATCCGTAGTATTTCCTTAAAATTTCTGCTTTTTATCCGTACTTCCCCAATAAGCAAGATTCAATATCTGCTCACCACTGACTGCGCTTGCGAGTTGGTGGCAAATCCAATCACTTTATAAAAGGTACTTACGATGAAAGTATTCAGAAAATTAACCCGCAAAATACTTTTTCTCGCATTACTACCCGCCGTGCTCACAACAACCGATAACGCCATGGCAAATGAACAAGGCACTACCCAATTATCAACTACATACAATTGAACAAGCTGGACACATGATTCATCCAGAATTTCCAGAACAAACCAATCAGCTTCTCAATCAATTTTTGCAAATGCACACGATACGAAAGTAATTCCGACTGTAGACTCTCAGAAAAGCAATAAAGGCAGTTAAGACAGCTCGATACGCAATGCAACGGGAGAGACACAACACGGCGCTACCCGTATTACAGCGAATCAGTGTAGTTATAAATGTATTTAAACGTTAACTGTGTAAAGCCAAACTGCGCTACAGCAGGCAACACCGGTACTTTTACCGCGATCACTCAACCCCTAATTGATACAGTTTGAACATGTTTGATCATTACAAAACCCAAGGATTAAACGAATGAGATGTTTACACCACACCACCCATAAGCAGTTATGCTCGCGCGTTGCATCTGTGCTTTTGCTGTTGGGATCGTTCGCCCTATCGAATGCCGTACAAGCGGGGCTGCTGCCAAAAGTAACTGGCGTTACTTACAATGGCAATAGCATTTCTTGGCAACCAATGGATGGTGCAACTGGATACAACATTTATAACAACTCTGGTTATCTCGCAACGGTGACTGAAGGCACACAGTTTGTACCAGATGTTGCTGGTCTTTACACCATTGCGGCATTTGATGGAAAAGGAAACTTCAGCCCGCTGCAACGATTTAATCCAGAAGATGGTTCACCGGCAACCAATTTTGTTGATATTGACTCGATCGTCGATACCCAACCAGAAACACTTCAAAACGTCTTTGGCATTGTCTACTCAGCCACGGCTGGAGAAATCTTTTGGGAAAGAGAAATCTCACGTACCTTTAGCTACAGTGTTTCGCTGAATGGGCAAGTCGTCGGAAGCACCGCAGGCAACAGCTTTTGGTTCGGTAGCCTACCAACGGATACCAAAAATGTGGTAACCGTTACTGCAGTCAGTGCCAGCGGTGCAACCATGGGCACAGCTGCGTACACCTTCGATACAAATGGCATCAACTTCCCAAAGCCTGCCATAGCAACTCAAGTTGATATTCCAGACCCAGAACAGCCTGTGGACGTCGGCGCGCCGCAAGATGTATCGCTAGTGATTTACTCGCAGAACAATGCTGAACTATTTTGGTCTAGAGAAACGCTCGGCGTAGGCATATCCACCGAAGTGTATCGCGACGATGTTCTGCTGGGCATCACCGATGGCAATAGTTTCTATATCAACGATCGGGAACCTAACAGACGCAGTTTCTACGAACTTGTCACCGTTAATACCAACGGTGATCGCTCTGAATCTACATTTCTGAACGCACCTGTGTTTAAGGATTTTTCCGAAAAAGCTATCTTCGATCTAATCTCTGGGGTAACAACAGCAGCCATCGCTAGCCCTCACACAGAATGGTATCCGCTCATTGAATCTATTCTGAATGAAGACCTACCAGACGACATCGTTGAGATTTCGAACGAATCCCTCGGCGTCGATACTGATGGTCGCACGGTAACTAACGAAATTTACGAGTGCAGCTTGGGCACGGTGAGCGTCGAAAAACGATTAGGCTCCATCTCCTCCGACTATCACGTCATTTTTGAAGACTGCACTACCAACAGAGACTACTTACATGGCGAAGTCTTTGTCACCACAAACATCGACGGCACCACTACTGTTTTCTATGACGCATTAGAAATCTTTTCGTCCGATATTTTCTTTCTAGACGGTGAAGTGAAAGAGAGTAAACCAACCGATTCTAACTCACGGACCATTGAATACACTGATTTTGAAATTTACCAAGAGGGCGACTTCCTTTCGGATGATGAGGATGTACTGGACGGCGACACAACAGTCGTACTAAACCAGCGCGTTAGCTATGACGCCAGCAACGTCGGTGCAACCAGCTCATTGGTAACAAACATGATAGTCATTGCTCCTTGGACCAATGATTTCAAAATGGAGGTTACCACCATCGAAGAGTTCGTCGCTAATGATGCCAGTGGCGGAAACTACACCCGCGGTTCTTTAGAAGTGTCTTCTCCAAACGGAGACAACTTACTATTGTCAGCTGACACCGGTGAAAATGCCACCTGGTATGCTGAAGTCACAGCTGAGGGTAGCACCGATACATTCATTGGCGATTGGAACGAAGAGATCAAGCTGCCTTGTATTACCTTTGAAGCAGAGTGCGAATAAGCGATAATTTATGAGTATCTAGACTGAATAGCTAGTGTGAACAGTATACGTGAGTAGCTAGCATGTGTAACTAAGTCATTACTCAAACCAATCACTTAGGAAAAAAAGCCCCTTTCGGGGCTTTTTTCTTTACAGCGTTAGCACTACTTAATAGTTATAAGCTCTACACGACGATTCTGACGTCGGCCTTCCGCTGTTTTATTGGTCTCGATAGGCAGAGTATAGGAATTATAAACCGCCTGTTACCATCAAGCCGCCACACAAAAATACCTACAACCAGGGTATTTCAAATGCTGGAGTGGCCAGGGGCAGTTCGACTGGAAATCAAATAGTGGATATGAGTTAAACGACTAGAGAGGGTCAAATCGTGGCCAGGAGCAGTAAAGGTCATAGTCGGGATGCCGAACCACAACATCGAAGATCCTGTGGTGCTCAAGAAGATCCGGTGTGCTGGCCCAGCTTGATCACCTGTGGCAAACGGCCGTCACCAGTGATTCCAACCCATTGCGTGAGAGCCGGGCACCACCGATTGACCTTTTCGCCTGATGCCAATACACAATGTTCGATTCAATAGACCGCGTAGTCGACCGCGGTAGGATTTGGGTTTGCCCCTCAATTCAGATACCAGCGCAAACGTTCGGTAATACGCAGTAATTGTGTCGATGTAGATGAATTTCAGGAGCTACTTGGGTCAATCGGCCGATGAAATAGCGGAACGCCGATGCCGGGAAACAGTCCAGTCCGCAGAAAAACAGCATTTATTCTTCTTATACCCAATCACCAGCCCAGACTCGATCAGGAGCACTACAGTTAAATTCCATGTTGACCAAGTTATCAGCATTAGCATCGCAGTGTTTGCGCTTGATGGTGAATTTATAAGCGATACGCTGTGTTACTCTTAACCCTAATGTAGCCGTAACTGCGCGTGTTCTGTAACGACCTATATCGAAGCCTTCAGCACGAAGCTTTTTCATCATTTCGCGATTACCTAAGCTTTCACGGCTGTCCATGAACAGCTGTTTCGTGCGACGCTAAAGGTATAATGTATCATCGTTGATTGGCTTCCCAGGTCTTTTGTGCCAGTCGTAGTAAGCTGATGTGCTCATGCTCAATTAATATCACATACTAAGTTGGTTGGGTACTGGGCTGATTCGACACTAATAAATGAAAATTTCACTTCCTTTGCTAGAACGTGTTGCCGGAGTACGTGACTAGATCCTCTTCCAGTGTCCCATTGATCGGCGATTATTAGCATTGGCAGGGCGTTTGTGGATAGACACACCGTTGAAGATATTAATCATTTGATTGATAAAAGAGTGATTGGTGCGGTTTATTACGCCATAGATCAAAACCATCGAGCAACCAATTAAGTTGCTCACCATTTAATGATACGGTAGCGGACTTGACCTGCGGATCAGGCAGGTTGGTTGAATCTTTAGGGACCATCTGTGTTCCTATTCTCGTAGCCCTGAAATCTATGTTATCCCAACGAATGACTGTATAGGACTAGATTGACAAGTAGGGCACAAAAAGGGAAACTGAGGATTTATTATTGCGTATAGGCTACAAACTACAAACACCTGAAATAACGGCCTACATGACATTATAAATACGCTTGAAAGGCCTAAATCTATCAACAAATATCCGAAGAAAATCAAATATTCTGCAATTAATAAGATTAATTTTAACCTAATATAACTGTAAAATTTAATTTGTGAACAATTATCGAGTAATTTAATGAATGCATTGAATTCAAAATCGCATACCCGAAGCATAGTTGCTATTACGTGTATGGTGTGTGGGATAATAATGTTGGCGGTTAATATCTACGGTAATGTTAAAGGCATGCGTACCGCAGAAAGAGTGCCAATGTCATTTTGGCGATTCAGTGACGATTTGAAAAGTGACTACAAAACTACTTTAAGTCGCTTGCAAAAGGTTCCCGGAGAATCAGTAGAGTC
>CALIMV010000402.1 GCA_938045275.1 uncultured Granulosicoccaceae bacterium | reverse complement strand
CGTGGGTTTGAAGTGGCTGATGTTGATACCGCTGAAATTTCCAAAACGGGTGGTGGCATTCATTGTATGGCGCAAGCTCTGCGGCGCATAGCCGCATAGAGCCATGCCGCAAAAACCAAACCTGCCTGGGTTCGTACAAATGGGTAGTTCTCGAATTAGATTCATCAATCTTCGTTAGCTATTGATTAAAATTTTTGACATTACGGTCTTTTTTTATCTTCTACTTTCGTACAGTCTTGCGTTATTCAAACTTGGGGCGTACGCTGCTGATAAGTAACATACCAATTCATGGAATCTGTCGATAGTTGTTCATCATAGTCTGTAGTAGCTAACCAGCGTAATCCATCGATTGCCGATTGTTAGCACCAAATATTAATGGAGCTGAAAATGAAAAAAATCGTCCCGTTGTCCACACTGGCGATCGCAATTGGTCTGATCAGTTTTACATCAACAGCCTGGTCCGACACAACCGATGTCAAAACTCAAACGATTGTGGAAGTCAAGAAAGAAGGGGAGCACTGTGAGCAAGATCCTAACTGCTTCAATCGCTATCACCCAGCCATCAAGACTGTTGCCAAAGCCAATCCAGGAGATCTTATTGTTGTCCATACCCGCGATGCGCTCGATTCAAACCTGACGATAGACTCTTTACCAAAAGATGTTTTGGCCATTGACTTAAACCTTATTCACCCCATGACCGGGCCGATTCATATCGAAGGTGCCGAGCGTGGTGATGTGTTGGCAGTGCAATTGATTAACATCATTCCTGATGAGTATGGCTATACCACGTTAATCCCCGGTTTCGGGTTTTTGCCGGACCTGTTCGAGGAACCGTTTGTTGCAAACTGGGCGTTAAACAGTCTGGAAGCTGTTTCTGAACAAATTCCCGGTGTCAAGATTCCAATGAATGCGTTTATGGGAAGTGTGGGTGTATTGCCTGGTGAAGAGGAAGTCGATAAATGGCTGGCACGCGAATCCGAACTGGCAGCGGTTGGCGGTGTTGCGCTTCCGCCTGAACCAACCGGTGCAAGACCAGCCGAAGTTTGTGGACCTGATGGCAGTCATAAAGATAAATGTCTAAGAACCATTCCGCCACGAGAAAATGGTGGCAATATGGACGTGCAACAAATGGTGGTCGGTACCACGTTGCTTCTGCCGTGTTTTATTGATGGTTGCGGATTTTTTATAGGTGATGTGCACTTTGCTCAGGGCGATGGAGAGGTCGCCGGCACCGCTATTGAAACTGGTGCGATAGTGACCGTGAAAACCGAAATTCGAAAAGGTATGGCGTCTTTAATCAAGCAGCCGCACTTTGAAGGTGGCGCGCAAATCAAAGCGCTTGAGCCAGATCGATTTCATGCAACGGTTGGTTTTCCTTTCAAAGAAGCCGGTGAGATTCCACCGCAATGGGCCTATCTTGAAAGCGAAAAATTAGCGCCCTTGTCACAGTTGTCTAACGACATCACACTGGCAGCGCGAAATTCACTAATACAAATGCTGGACTGGTTGCAGGAAACCAAAGGCCTTGGTAAGGAAGAGGCCTTTGTGGTGATGAGCGTAGCCTGTGATTTACGGATTGGGAATGTAGTAGACGTGCCTAACTATGTTGTGTCGACTATCTGCCCAATGGAAATATTTTCTGAATAAAATAGAAATGTATGTATAACAAACGACAGCAATTAACTTTTGCTATCAGTGGCCTGCCGGTATCTGCCGGCAGGCTGATTGCACTTGTAATGACCATAGTGCTTATCGCGCCTGTCACGGTAGTTCAGGCGCACACGCCGTATGGGCAATGGGATTCATATCGAATTCGCCATTTACAGGTGTTGACGTCGCGCAGCGATCTGGTGGGCGATGCTATTGCTGATAAATGGGTAGCCGTTCTTGCGGAACATTTACCAAAGTCAAAGGCGGTTGTCAGTAGGGCAAGAGATTTCAAGCGAGTAGCCAGTTTGCTCAAGACAGATCAGGCAAAGGTTGCGGTACTGTCGTACGATCAAGCCCAATCAATGGTTAATGGCAGCACACCCTTTGAAGAGTTTGGGCCATTGGCACTCCAGGTATTGGTGGATAATGGTGAATACCTGTTGGTGGCCAGAGAAGACCTACCAACAGAGCACGGTTTTCTTGTTGTTGATACATTGCTGGGCCGCTCAGATGGGCTACAATTGACGGTGCCTGAAGTAGGGCCGTTCGGAATGCAAGTGCATCCAGGTGCACAAGAGGTAGTAGCAGACCATTAACATGCTGTTTCCCATTCCCGGCCAATAATACTCGTAACAATTTCTCTCTGTTGAACACCGCACGTATCAACACTATAAGTGGTTTTATAAATCAGTACTAAGGCAATTTAATGACTCCAGGATTAGAAAACAGCATCGTTGATCACGATGCCTATCAGCGAAACGTTGAGCATTTACATGCGCGCGATGTCGTCTTGCCCAAGATCGCAGAGCTGGCCGATCCTGTGCAGAACCTGTCGAGCAAGGCACGTACACTCGCTGATGCTGACCCTGGGTCCGCCGACCCTCGAAATTTATTTCGGGTGCATTGGCACAATACTGAAGATCGTACAGATATTGCCAACGTGCCTGAACACCTGGTGCTGGATGACAATCTAACCGGTGTAAAGTGCAAAATTGTTGTGGCGCTTGGCAACCGGTTTCCAATGATCGACTGCCACAAAGTGCTTGCCGCGTATGGTTGTCTTATACCTCGATTGATGTCGGGTGTGTTCGACGCTACGCGACATCGAGCGGTATGGCCGTCGACGGGTAATTATTGCCGTGGTGGTGTGGCAATCGCTAATTTGCTCGGGTGCCGATCAGTTGCTGTGCTGCCCGAAGGCATGAGCCAGGAACGCTTCAACTGGTTAAATCGTTGGTTGTCTGATCCATCCGACATTTATCGCACGCCGGGTACTGAAAGTAATGTCAAGGAAATTTATGATGCATGCCACGAGTTAGCGCAGAACGATGAGAATCTAATACTGAATCAGTTTGCCGAGTATGGGAATTACATCATTCATCGGTCTGTTACAGGTCCGTCTTTGGAGCGTATTTTTCATAGCCTGAATTTATCTGGCAACTTGAAGGCACGCGCTTTTGTTGCAGCTACCGGGTCAGCCGGCACCATCGCGGCAGGTGATCATTTGAAATCATCTCTTGGTTCACATGTATGCACGATCGAGTCTACGGAGTGTCCAACACTGCTGTACAACGGGTATGGTGAACATAATATTCAGGGTATTGGCGATAAACATGTCCCGCTTATTCATAATGTTATGAATTCGGATTTCATTATCGGTGTCTCCGATCGCGCCACCGATGGGTTAAGTATGGTTTTCAATACTACTCCGGGGCATGATTATCTGTCGAACTACCGAAGTTTGAACCAGCGTTCAATAGCCAGTCTCAGTAATCTTGGCTTGTCTTCAATTGCCAATATTATTGGCGCTATTAAATACGCAAAGTATATGGATCTCGGTTCAGACGACGTGGTCATGACAGTAGCTACTGACGATGCTGGTTTGTACCAAACCGAATTAGCGATCGCTGAGAAAAAGTACTTTACCAACGGATTCGATCCGGTTCGCGCTGCAGAAACGTTTGGGCATGCCGTGCTGGGTATAAGCACCGATCATATGATCGAAATGACTCGACCAGATCGTGAACGCGTATTTAATCTTGGCTACTACACTTGGGTCGAACAACAGGGTACAAGCCTGGAGGATTTTGACCGACGTCGGGACCAGGCTTTCTGGGATAGTTTGCTCGACCTAGTACCGGTTTGGGATGGAATGATCGAGAAGTTTAATCATGCCTAATCACTGATTTGGTCGGCTCGATATCACGCTTTACGATCTATGCATGCCGCTTAACTTTTACATGCCTCGTTCGTGAGCGTCTCCAAAGGCAATAACAACTAATAGTCATGATCAACAGGAGCAGTGGGTCCATTGACACTGTACTCTTTGGATAACGGCTGGTGCTGCAGCCATGGCCCTGAAGCCCGACAATGATTGCTCCGTAATTAGCTTCGAACAAATCTGCTTTCCCGTTGCCATTGCTGTCTGGTAGCGCCAGGCCAAGTGCTGGTTTGTTTGATATATCGTCGGCAAAACCATCACCGTTGGCGTCAGGGTCAGCGCTATCAATTATGCCATCGGCGTCCAAATCAGATTCATCCACAAAACTACTATCAAAACGGTCATCGATATTGTCGCCATCAGCATCTGCACCATTCGTTATATCCACGTCTACATTGTCCGGAATACCGTCGAGGTCATGGTCTTGCATTGAATCCAATATGCCATCATCGTTTTCGTCAGAATCACCGGCCTCAACGAGGTCAAAAAAACCATCGTTGTCTGTGTCCACATCCAGACGATTTGGAATGCCATCTGCATCTGTATCACGACCAGCCGCACCGTTAATTTGATTGGCGTCGTCGGCACCATCATTGTTATCGTCGAAAAAATTGTCGATAAGGCCATTGTGATCGCTATCTGCTCCACCGCTCTCGAATAAATCAGTGATACCGTCATTGTCGGAATCAAGGTCCCGGAAATCTGCAACACGATCGTTGTCGCTATCTATTAAGATAAAAGGCATAATTTGTAGGTCATCGGACAACCCATTGTTGTCTGTATCGATGAAGCTGTCGACGCGATAATCGTTATTTTCATCTTCGCCATTAACTTCAACAATATCTGCGATGCCGTCGTTGTCGCTGTCCAGGTCCTGGTAGTCTGGTTGTCCATCACCGTCGGAATCGCGTAACCCTTCAACTTCATCGGGAATGCCGTCGTTGTCGTCATCAAGGTCAATTGCATCGGGTACACCGTCACCATCGAAATCACTCTCGAGTAAGGCAGCTCGAATCGTCAATTGCCCAAGATCGCTCACTGCTGTATTGCCAGCAGCATCAGTGATGGAAACCTGAACCTGGTATTCGCCTTCGGGAAGTGCATTGAGTATGTCCAGTGTCCATGTACCATTAGTGTTGACGACAAGGCTGCCATCGCCAGCAGTGTAGGTTACGCCATCAAGGGTAACCGTCAGCGCATCTCCTGGCATAAAGGTCGCGGTGCCTGTTAATGTTGGGCTTGTATTTTCAGTGGTCAGTGACTCAACTGTCGGTACCGGCGGTTGAGTCGTATCAATCACCAGGTCACCAATGCTGGTGTCGCTACTGCTGTTACCAGCCTCGTCGGTTACCGTGGTGATGACATCATAAACTCCGTCAGGTAGCGCAACGGGCAATGTAAGAGTCCATGTTCCATCACCATTATCGACAAGATTGCCGTCACTAGCGGTGTAGATCACGCCATCAACTTCAACGCTCAGTGTTTCGCCAGGTGCGATAGTCGCAGTGCCTTCAATTGTAGGTGTATTGGTATTGGTTATTTGGCTGACCACGGCTGGCGCATTGGGTGCTGTCAGGTCGATGAGCAAATCGTCTACATCAGAATCGATCGTGCTGTTGCCGGCCGCATCGGTAATGGTTGCGATAACCTGATACAGGTTTTCCGCAAGGGCTTCGGTAGCAGGGATGCTCAGAGTCCACGTACCGTTTCCGTTGTCTACAAGATTTCCGTCGCCGACTATGTAAGTCACGCCGTTAATTTCAACGGTGAGTGTTTCACCTGGACCTGCGCTAGCAGTTCCAGAAATAACGGGTGTGGTATCACTGGTAAACAATGGCGTAGTGGTTGGGGAGATCGGCAGGCTAGTATCGATAAGCAGCTCGCTTGAGCTTGGGTCGGTGCTGATATTGCCGGCACTGTCGGTGATAGTCGCGGTAACGTCGTACAGCGCTTCAACTAACGGTACAGGAATGGACAACGTCCATGTACCATCAATATTGTCAACCAGGTTGCCATCACCTGCGGTGTAAATAACGCCATTGACTTCAACAGTCAGAGTCTCGCTGGTGGCGATGTTCGCGATACCTTCAATAGTCGGTGTTGTGTCGTTGGTTGTCAGACTGGTCACACCCGGCGCGTTTGGCGTGGTTAGGTCGATAAGCAAGTCATCCTCGCCGGAGTCAACCGCGCTATTACCTGCGGCATCTGTCACGGTGGCGATAACCTGATACAGGTTCTCAGCAAGGACGTTGGCAGCAGGGATGGTTAGTGTCCATGTGCCGTTGCCGTTATCAATCAGGTTGCCATCGCCAGCGGTGTAAGTTACACCGTTGACCTCAACGGTCAATGTTTCGCTTGCGGTGACGGCAGCGGTACCTTCAATAACGGGTGTCGAGTTACTGGTG
>CALIMV010000401.1 GCA_938045275.1 uncultured Granulosicoccaceae bacterium | reverse complement strand
TAATGTCAAATCTATTAGATAAAAAGAACCTCAACATTCTCAACTACCTGCAGAACGATGCCAGCATCGGAATAGAGGACCTGGCTGAGAAAGTGTCCTTGTCGAGAAATGCATGCTGGCGGCGAGTACGAGCGCTTGAAGATGCGGGAGTCATACGCTCAAGAGTTGCATTGCTCGATGCTGAAAAGCTTGGGCTACCGCTTGTGGCGCTGGTACTCGTACGCACCAGCCAGCATGAAGCACAATGGCTTGAACGATTCCGAGCCACCGTCCTGGATATGCCGGAGGTCGTAGCAGCTTGGAGAATGAGTGGCGACCTTGACTACGTTTTGCGTGTTCGCGTTGCGTCAGTTAGCGGCTATGACAACTTTTACAAGCAGCTGATTGCACAAGTGCCGATGAGCGACGTGTCTGCAAGTTTTGTATTGGAAGAAATTAAAGAGACAACTGCGTTACCAGTCAATACGTACACAGATTCGAATCTATAAATCTATTTACACATATCTGTTTACCACAGAACAAAGCTGTACCCTTCATGTACTAAAACATTGCCAGTCTGCTATTCCACCAGACTGACAGTTTTCGTTTCCACTCAAAATAGCCTATGGATATTGAAAAATAGGGCTTGAGTATGAGTCAGGATTAAAAGCCTTGAGAGGTGTGGATACACACTCTCCCTCGGACTAACTTGTCATCGCATTTATTGGGGAAGGATTGCTACTGGTCCTATTTCTCCCACAAGGCATGATTCTTCCGCTGTGAAAGGCGGTGTTTCGCCCGTACTATCCATGGCATCTTCCATAATTTTTCCCAGGTCAGACAAAACAAGTTCTGAATTTTCTTTTGCCTGTTCTCTAGTATCGCCAACTACAACAATAAAAATGCCTTGCTTCAATACGCCAAGATAATGAGCCCTGGCCACTCGGCCTTCGTTTGCATGAGTCTGCAAACTTGTCATCCAATTAGGGAAAGCTGCTTCAAACAAAGCATCACTTATGTGATTGTCTTTTCCCGGCGGGGTGCCGCATCTGATAATTACACTGCCTTCATCAAAAGACATTTCCGTTGCTTCGTCAGCCGACGCTGAGGACAGAGAGGATAGCGAAACGGCAAACAACAGTGGTACCAAATATTTTGTCAGCTTCATGAATAGTCCCAGTTAAAATTGTTAAATATTAAAATTGTTGAATAATAGATTTACCACAGGTGTGCGAGCTTACCATGCTGTTCTCCGCAGGATTCACACCATCACCCCGATTTCATTTTAAGCCAAAATTATTTCTTAACTTTAGCAGGCTGTTGAGCGACCGAGTGAATAATATGTTGTAACTGATCTAACCCTTCAGTCAAAGCAGCCGGGCCTGGCTGAAGTATGTAGGGTGACTTTATTTCGAATAAACGATCGGTCGCCACAGCGGTAATAGCATCCCAGCCCGGCCGCTCTTTGACTTTTTCCGGCCGAAATTTCTTGCCGCACCAGGAACCGATAATAATATCGGGGTTTGCATCAATAACGGTTTGAGATTGCGCAATGATGCGGTCTTTACCGTGCGGCATAACACCCAACTCTTTAAAGCAGTCTATGCCGCCAGCAAACCCGATCAGTTCTGATACCCAACGAATTGCCGATATCATTGGCACATCCCATTCCTCAAAATACACGCGCGGGCGATAGCTTAGTTGCTTTGCCGACACCGATGCAGCATCCAGGCGCTGTACATAGTCATCTACCAGAAGCTGACCCTTTTTATGCGCACCCACCATACTCGACAAGGTTAAGATCATGTTCAGGATTTCCTGAACAGACCGGTGATTCATGATGAGCACATTCGCCCCCAAACGAATCAGTTCTGCCGCTATATCAGCCTGTAAATCAGAAAACCCGATAATTAGATCAGGATTTAAATCCATAATGCGATCGGTTTTTGCAGAAGTAAATGCAGACACTTTGGGCTTGTCGCGTCGTGCCTCTGGAGGCCGCACTGTAAAACCCGATATTCCAACAATACGATCCTGCTCACCGAGTAGGTACAATGTCTCGGTGCTCTCTTCGGTCAGGCATACAATACGTTCCGGGTAACTCGCCAACATAAGGTTCTTTTACGCTCTCTATGACTTCAAAACACTTGCTTATCGTGTGTAATACACCATCGGAAAATACACAGGCTTTAGCTAACGCTGCACTTGCCGGTGCGCAGCACGAGTCTATTGAGAATACACGAGTTACGCTTCAAACGCCGTTGGAAACAAACAGTGAAGATGTAAAACGGGCTGATGGTATTGTGATTGGAACTACAGAAAATTTTGGCTACATGAGCGGACTGATAAAGGACTTCTTTGAACGTATTTACTACCCGTGTCTGGAAGAAACTCAAGGCAAACCGTACGCGCTATACATTCGAGCCGGTAACGATGGATTAGGCACAAAAACGGGCGTAGAGAAAATCATAACCGGATTACGATGGAAGTCGGTACAACCGGCGTTGATTCTACAAGGTGATTATCAACCGCAGTTTGCCGAACAGGTAAAAGAGCTTGGCCACTTAATGGCAGCCGGTATAGATAACGGTATTTACTGACGCGCTTAATTCGAAGCTTGTTTAATGCGCGGCCATATCAACCGTTACTGAGTTTAAGGTCATCCCAACTAACCACCTACCGATTAAATATAGCTAGCGTCAGTTCGTTATAGTTATCGCCATACAGAAAACAAATTGACCCAACTTCGTTTAAGCCGGCTGCAAATTAGCATAGGCCACCACTAACCACTTGTTACCGGCTTCCTCAAAGTTAACCTGCACCCGCGCCTGTTGCCCTCGGCCTTCCTGATCAAGCACAACACCCACACCAAACTTTCCGTGCATGACCATCTGACCAACCTGGATACCGGTGTCACTCTCTTCTTGAAAACGCGGTGACTCAGTTGCGTTATAGACCGGCAAACTGACACTCATGCGCGGGCGGATTTCTTCGAGTAAATTGGCAGGCAGTTCACCGACAAACTTCGATGGCGGATTGTACTGATCTCGCCCGTACAAGCGTCGTTGCTCTGCCATGGTTAAATAGAGCTTTTTCTCGGCGCGCGTTAAACCAACGTAGCACAAGCGTCGCTCTTCTTCGAGTTTGGCGGGGTCTTCAACCGAACGCTGATGCGGGAACAGCCCTTGCTCCATACCGGCAAGATAAACGACTTGAAATTCGAGACCCTTTGCCGAATGCAAGGTCATCAGTTGCACAGCATCTTCGTCTTGATCGGCTTGCCCATCGCCTGCTTCCAATGCGGCGTGCGCCAGGAATTCATCAAGCACTATGGCTTCCGGGTCGTCGGTATAATTAAACGCAAATGTTCGCGCCGCATTACTGAGTTCTTCAACGTTTTCTACCCGACTTTGTCCGCGTTCTGATTGGTCTTTCTTGAAGTGCTCCAATAGACCAGACACTTCACTGACTGTGCTGACTTGTTCGGGCAAGGTTTGGTCGCTGATGGTTTCCGTCATGGATTCAATCATGGTAATGAATTTTTTGACAGCCGTTGCCGCTCTTGCGGTTAAACCCTTGTTTGCAACCAAAGCCTGCGATGCTTCCCACATAGAGCAGTCGGCATCTCGCGCATACCCACGAATTTGAGCAACCGTTTTATCGCCGATGCCACGAGCCGGTTGGTTAATAACCCGTTCAAACGAAACATCGTCAAGATGATGTGATACCAATCGCATATACGCGAGTGTGTCTTTTATTTCAGCGCGTTCAAAATAGCGCAAGCCACCATACACCCGGTATTTCACACCAGCGGCAACCAGGTATTCTTCAATAACACGTGACTGTGCATTTGATCGATACAATACGGCGCAATCGCGACGACGCCCGCCTTTGTCGCTGACGTAATCGAGAATAGACTCAACGATGAACCGGGCTTCATCGGTTTCGTTATAAGCGTTGTATAAGGTGATCAGTTCACCTTCGCCATCGGCTGTCCACAAATTCTTACCCAGGCGCCCGCCATTACAACCGATTAGCGCATTGGCCGCTTCGAGAATATTGCCACTGGAACGGTAGTTTTGTTCCAATCGAACAACAGTAGCATCGGGAAAATCCTTGTTGAAATTCAAAATATTTTCAACCCGTGCTCCTCGCCAGGCATAGATTGACTGATCATCGTCACCAACGGCAAAAACGCATCCGGTTTCGCCAGCCATAAGCCTTATCCAGGCGTATTGAATGGCGTTGGTGTCTTGAAATTCGTCGATGAGTAAATGCTTATAGCGTGATTGAAAATGCGCTAACAGCGCATCGTTATCGCGCAGTGTTTCCAGGGCGCGCAGCAGTAACTCTGCAAAATCCACCGCGCCGGCTCGATCACAGGCTGCTTCATAGGCGCTGTAGATGCGCACATATTGAGCAGTGGTAGCGTCCTGTTGATCATCAACGTGTTGTGGCCGCCTGCCTTCGTCCTTGTGTCCATTAATGAACCATTGAACCTGCTTTGGTGGATAGTGAGCTTCATCGAGCTCCAGCGTACGCAAGGTTCGCTTCACCAGGCGCAACTGATCGTCGGAATCGAGAATCTGAAATGCCTGCGGTAACCCGGCTTCTTTCCAGTTAGCGCGTAAGAAGCGGTGAGCAATGCCATGAAATGTACCAAGCCACATGGACGACACGCTCATGCCGAGTAAATGCTCGACCCGGTGGCGCATTTCACGCGCCGCTTTGTTGGTGAATGTTACCGCCATGATGCCAAACGGTGAAATACCCTCAACGCGATTCAGCCATGCAATACGATTAGTCAAAACGCGGGTTTTACCACTGCCGGCACCTGCGAGTACCAGCAGATGCCCCATTGGCGCGGTAACCGCTTCACGCTGGGCTTCGTTCAGTGAGTCAATGAGATCGGATACGTCCATCCTCTCATGGTAACAATGCAGCTGCTGTTGCGCAGCAAATTGGTGGGTTTATTTGGTTTTTATGCAAGTTAATGTCGAGAGATTTGTGGGCCAAATTACTGCGCCGTTGCGCACAGTAAAAGCCAGTCAACTTGGGTTTCGAGGAATTCCGTAAAATACACGGCCGTATAGGTCACTTCGAGTCAGCGACAATACAGCCAGTAGAAATAAAAATCAGTACGCCTGCGCAACGATTAGACACTTTGATGCGAGATCGCTTCCTACTCAACCGGTTGCCATAAACCGGGGAATGCCTCCAAATCAGATTCTTCCAGCCGACCTTTGGCATAAAGCGCATTGAGCGCATCTTCATCAAGTGTTTGCTCTTCACCATTGGCGTCAGTGTACTTCCAGTCACCGTAAATGCCCATTAAAAACAAGGTTTCAAGGATATCGCCGATTCGAACAGCATGTTCATTAGCATAGCCGCGCAGATCTTGCATGGTGAGAGGCTTCTGCACTCGTGCATACTCACCTTCCAGTAAGCTGGAAATGCCTTCGTCCCATAATGGCTCTAATTCCTGTTCTTGCATGTCAATCTACCAAAGCGAATAGTCAACGTTTGGAATGCAAAGTCATTGCCAGAGTTGAGCTTTATCGACTCCGGGGTGATATTAAGTTCGCTTTAATTGACACCAAGCTGTCAAATAATTGATTCAATACCAGTTTCAATGGCGCAATGTGTGCTGGGCAACGGCTAGCTTCGAGAATCAATACCTTGGCACTTTTAATTGCTTGGGTGATTACTCAGGTGATTACTCAGGTTTTACATTGAGTATCGCAGTTCCTCGTAAGACACCATTACTGTTGACCGGTAGGGCTCGTGGTTTGTTAGCGCGTCGTAGTAGCGACGCAAATGCACGAACGGTGTTCTCTGAAGATCAATATCGTAATAGCGATACAACACATGACCCAATTGCACGTCTGCCAGAGTCAGGTGGTTAGTCACCAGAAATTCAGATTCGGCCAGGCGGTTATTGGCGATAGATAAATATTTTTCCAGTACTTTATTCGCCGCTGCAATATTACTTAAGTTTCGATCGGACTCCTTCATTCGTACCAGCGGCCAGAATAGGGGACCGGTAAAATTTAAAGCAACGTTTATCTTTGACCACTCTGCCCACATGTCTACTTGCGCTCGCAAGACTTCGTCTGCTGGCCAAAATGGAGTTGAGCCGTAGCGATTGGACAAGAAACGCATAATGGCACCCGATTCAAACAGGGGTGGGTTGTCATCAACTTGTATGGTCGGTACCAGGCCATTCGGGTTCATTTTTAAATACGCATCGGTATCAATCACACCATAGCTAAACCCGGCATCCACTCTTTCATAGTCCAGCCCAAGTTCATGCAAACACCAGAGTACAGCCTGCACATTTGATGATGATTTTCTTCCCCATAGCTTAATCACTTCGACTCTCCTTCGAGTAACCATTCAACAACGTCAAACATACTGTCGCGCGATCCATCGCACAAGGCCCAACAAAACGTTTGCACTACTGTCCACTTGCGCGCACGCTCTTTGTTGAGCTGCAATTCTGCACAGAGCCTGTTTAGCCTTTCTTTAACCTCGCCACGAGAATGGCCAAGCTCTGCACAACGAACCACACTGGCAACAGAAAATTCTCGCTCCCCGATGAGCGGTTTCGGATCGATGGCCAACCACGGCTCACGCTGCGCTGACAGAATATTACCTGCGTGCAAATCCTGATGAAGCAATACTGGATTGGTTTGAGAATCCACCAGTTCATCAATATAGTCGCTGACCGTTTGCACAACAGCCCAGTCCATGGGCTCACCAAACGCTTGCCAGTTTGTATGTAACCGAGACTGCCAACCCCGCGCTTCTTCATGCAATGTTTTAAATGGTGCAGATGCCGATACCCACAGCTTGGGCAGCGTGTCGATAATCACGCTTAGCTTATCAACTAGATCAGCGTTGGCAAGGCTTTGACCGGGGTAACATTGTTCGAGGAGCAGGGCGTGCTCTGCTGCGTTATGTGCCAGCAACCTGACTGCCGCAACACCATTCCAGCGCCTTAACGCATCAGCTTCATACACGCATTCGTCGTGCGGCCATTGAAATTTGACAACAACTGGTACACCATTTTGTTTCGCGGGCAAGACGTACGAGACTGTGCTATCCGGATACGGGTTTTTGTCTGGTAATAATTGCCAGTCTTTACAAACCCGTTCAACAGATGCCGGTAGTTGTGACAACCACGCACACCCACTAGTGGTTTGTTTCAAATTCGCCAAATGTGCTGGCTCTATCATAGAAATAACTGCTCTGAATTGCATTGCATTGCATACGACCAATATTATCCACCCTGTTACCGTTTAGCGCAGATAATTAATCTAAGCCAATTCTCGTGATTGTGCTGCCAACTCCTTTATCAAATAGAAAGCACATAACCGTATTCTGTTAGTCTTTAGTTTTGTAACCGATCAAAACAAAGACCATGTCTGAACCAAACCTGTCTGTTAAAGATCGAAAACGTGGCGCCGTTGTAGGGGCAGCCGTAGCCGATGCTGCTTCACTGGGATTTCATTGGCTGTATGACCAATCCAGAATAGCTGATCTGGCACCATCTACCCCGGAATTCAGACAGCCCAACAACGCTGACTATGCCAATACGGCCGGATATTTCGCGCACGCTGCTAAAAACAGTGGTGATTTTTCTCAGTATGGCGAACAACTCTTCACGATGCTACAGGCACTAAATTCGAATCAGGGAAAATACAATAAAACAAAATACGAAACTGCATTTATTGAATGCTTCGGCTACGGTGGTAGCTACACAGGTTATATAGATCACCCGACCCGCGACACACTAAACAATATCACCATCGCCGAAAACGAAGCGTTAACCCGTGCATCCAATATTGCTTTTAATGGCACAGATGAACTGAAGCGCAAATTAATAACCAAAATCCTGGGCAATGCAAAACAATTTTCCGGTGATGTTTTAAAACAAAAGGTTGAAGAATCTATACGCTCCACAGACAATGACGATGACCTTGTTGAACACGCATTCAAAATGTTAAAGGAATGGAATAGCGTAGACGGTTATCATGGATCTGACGATACTCAACTGCCCGCATTGTCAAAATTACCCGCACTGGTTGCAACTTACGCACAACAAGATAATTTAAACACTGTTGTGGAATCGGCAGTGCGTGTAACCAATAATAACGACCAGGCCGCAGCGTTCGGCCAGGCAAGCGCCAACATGATAGAAGCGGCGATAACAACAGGAGACCCGGAACTCAGCATTGATGCTGGAAAACAAGCGTTATCGGGCATTACCCACCAGTTAATTGAACAAGCGCTTGCTTCGCAAAACAAAAGTACTCCCGAAGTTACCAAAGACTGGGGCATGGCGTGCCAGTTAAACATTGGCTTTCCAAGCGCTGTCCATAATATTGCAAAATCAAATTCATACGCCGAAGCGGTAAGGCAAAACATATTCGCTGGGGGTGATTCGTGCGGACGCTCAATTTTAATTGGCGCTGTTATGGGTGCGTGCTATGGCATCGACACCGAAAATGGCATTCCGATGCAATGGGTAAACAAGCTGACTCGTTCGCAAACACTGATCAACGACGTTGACCAGCTGTTGAGGACCACTGAATAATATCCAAGCCAGTGATGTGTTACTTGCAATATTTGCAGGTTCAAATCCAACAGTTAGTACCGCTTAATCAATTAATAAATAAACACACCAAAAAGCACGTGTAAGATAGCGATTCGTAAACTAAATAATCACTTGGCATATATTTGCAAGCTCGTTAAAATAATAGTATTACTAAAAATGACTTTATCGACCGTTTGTATTTGTCGTCAGTTTGTAATTAAGTCTTTGCGATCTGTTATCCACAACCGGTGCTACAATTCCGTTCGAACGTTAAATTACTTCTTTTTCACGCCACCTCCTAACTCAACCCATAGATTCTTCAATGGCTAACTCAACGGGTAATCAAGTACCGCATTCCGGTTCAATAAACAGCATGTTGAACTGTGCACTCAAATTCAGCACTTTCAAAGCCGCTCGAATTTTACTGTATACATTACTGATAACATCGCTGGGTGCATGCAGTAGTTCGAGTAACAATGATGATTCAAACGATCCGACAATCACTGTAGATAACACGGATACTGCCGGAGCCACCGACACAGCAGGCGCCACCGACACAGCAGGCGCCACCGACACAGCAGGCGCCACCGACACAGCAGGCGCCACCGACACAGCAGGCGCCAC
>CALIMV010000400.1 GCA_938045275.1 uncultured Granulosicoccaceae bacterium | reverse complement strand
TTCGATCAGTACGCCACGAAATTCGGCATCGGGTCGTATGCTCGCCATACTTTCCGAAATGGAATTGTAAGCGCCGGTTAGCTCGTGTTCGTTCTGAATATTCAGTACGGCGCCATGTACCTCTGATTTATATCGAACATTCGGCGAAACCAGTTTCATGGCCACGGGGTAACCGATTTTGCGAGCACCGGATATGGCATTAGCTATATTGGTGGCGCGCATCGCAGGCAGTACGTTTATATCAAACAGGCCGAGCAGGCTGCGCGTTTTCTGTGGGCCGAGTAAGCGTTCTCCGTTGGACAGCGCATCGGCAATCAGTTCTCTAGCGCTATTGGTGTCGGCACGGGTGTGGCGCGAGGTAGGGTTTGGCAACTGCAACAGTTCTTGTTGGCTGACCAGGTACCGATGCAGAAAGTCAAACGCATCAATTGCAGATTCAGGTGTTCTGAAACAGGGAATACGAGCTTTGGCAAGCGCTGCGCGACTGTCTTTTACACTGGTTTCACCCATAAAACTGGTTAGTACGGGTATCTTGGTGGGCTGATGTTCAATGATTACATCGGCGATATCTTTGGGGTTGTTTCGTGCATCCGGGGCGAACAACACCAATAGCGCATCGAATGCATCGGTGTCTTTTAAAGCAACAAGGCTGTGTAAATACTGAGCGGCCAAATTTTCTGCGTCGCGTAAAACAATTGGATTACGCCCCGACCAGTTGTCATCGAATTTTTTTTGTAATGTTTTCTCGGTGTGATCAGGCAGTTCGGGTAACAGGTATTCTTTCGTTGCAATGCGTTCGCACGCCAGCATGGCAGGTGCTGCGCCGTTACTTATAATGGCCAATCGCCTGCCTTTTATGCGTAAGCCAGATGTTAATATTTTTGCTGCGGAGAACAGATTTGAAAACGTGCGTACCCTAACCACGCCTGCACGGCGCATCGCCGATTGAAACACACGCTCGGTGGAGTACACCTCACCAGTGCGAGTCAGCGCATCACAAAAGCGTGCGGCATCTTGTGTCGACTTCATCAGCACTACTGGCTTAATGCGGGCGGCGGCACTGATCGCGCTTAAAAACGATCGAGTTTGTCGCACATGATCAAGGTATACAATTATGGCTTTGGTGTGATGATCTTCTGAGAGCAGATCAAGCAGGTCGGATAACGTGACATCGGTATCCGCACCAGTCGAGAGCACCGCTGAAAAGCCAATGCCGCTCGGCTCTGCCCAATCCAGAATTGCAGCACCCAGAGATGCAGACTGGGTGACAATGGCTAATGAGCCGGCACTTACTGTGTTAGTGGAGTAGGTAGCATTTAACTTTAAGTGAGGTCTGATCATGCCAGCGCAGTAAGGGCCTAATAACCGAATACCAAGCTTCTGCGCTAGCTGATGAATGGCTTTGCTGTCTTTAAAAGCAGACATGACAATAGCCACCTTGCAGGCACAGCCAGCAGTTTGTAGCAAGGTTCGCCGAATAATTCGTTCAGGAACTAAAACTATAACCAGGTCGGGAGGTGTATCGAGTTTCTTTAAAGATCGAATGCAGGATTGCCCGAGCACGGTTTTGTAGCGAGGGTTAATAAAGCTTAAGGAGCCGGTAAATCCACCATTCAACAAATTTTCCGCGATGGCTCGCCCCGGTGCGCCTTGGCGATCGCTTGCACCGACTAAAGCGATGGACTTGGGGTTAAGCAGCTTATCGAGGTGTAGGGTAGACATGGATTCGATGTTACCGCAGTCCGATAGCTTCTGTGTGACCTAAACTGTTAATCCAACGCGGCGCAAACTCACGGTAACTGTTATATTGCTCATGTCTGTTTAAATTCTTGAAAAAGCAACATGACCACTGCACTTATTACTCATAACGATTGTGTATTGCATGAAATCAGTCCTGGCCATCCCGAAAGTCCGCAACGCATTGGTGCCATACTCGATCAGTTAAAAAAAGAAAACCTGTACGACTATCTGACGCACTTTGATGCCCCTCTAGCAGACCCGAGTGCCGCAGAATCCTGCCATCCTAAGTCTTTTATTGAGTCGATTGTGTCAAGCTCACCCGAATCAGGTCGTGTTCAACTCGATGCCGATACTGCGATGAACCCGCATTCACTTAATGCGGCACTGCGTGGCATGGGTGCTGGGATACTGGGTACCGACAAAGTCATCGCTGAAGAGGTTGCCAACGCGTTTTGTGTCATTCGGCCGCCTGGACACCATGCTGAAAAAGACCGGGCCATGGGTTTTTGCTTTTTTGGCAATATTGCCATAGCGGCAAGGCATGCTTTAAATAAACACGGTCTTAAACGCGTGGCTATTGTTGACTTCGATGTGCACCATGGCAACGGCACAGAAGATATTGTGGATGGCGATAAGAACATACTGTTTTGTTCTTCATTTCAACACCCATTTTACCCTGGCGGTTATCGACCAAATGTTGCGGGGCAGCGTGTTAACGTTCCACTGGCCGCTGGCACTGGCAGTGAAGAATTTCGACATGAAATTCTCGAACACTGGATGCCGGCATTAACCAAATTTAAACCTGAGATGATTTTTATCAGTGCAGGTTTCGATGCGCACATAGAAGACCCGCTAGCAGAATTAGCTTTAAGCGATAATGATTTTGTCTGGATTACGCAACAACTAATGAGCGTTGCTGATGAACATGCCGATGGGCGTATTGTTTCTATGTTGGAAGGCGGATATTCATTGCCGGCACTAGCACGTAGTGCTACAGCACACGTGCGTGAGTTGATGCGGTTGTGATGGTGCGGTTGTGATAGTGCGGTTGTGATAGTGAGGGCCCTTGGCTGAGGCTCTTTGGCGGGCGGTTAAGCTGCATGCATAACCGCCCGCTTTGGTTATAGCGTTAGAAGACTAGCTCACAATGTTGTGCTCAGGCCCATAAGGAAACGCGGTGATGTTAGTAGCCCCCGATTCATTAACCACCAAAATATCATGCTCTCTATACCCACCTGCCGCCACGTGGCTTTCCGGCAGTGTCAGCATGGGTTCTATAGAGACCACCATATTGGGTTCTAATACAGTATCAATATCTTCTCTGAATTCAAGCCCTGCCTCACGACCATAGTAGTGTGACAAAACACCGAAAGAATGGCCGTAACCAAATGTTCTGTACTGTAGAAGATTCTTTTCCAAAAATAGTGCATTGATTTTTGCGCAAACATCAGAACATTTTACTCCCGGCCGAACCAATGACAAACCTAACTCATGTGCAGCAACGTTAGCCTCCCAGACAGCAAGTTGTTCATCGGTTGCCTCACCTACAAAAAGCGTACGTTCTAATGCGACGTAATAACCAGAGATCATTGGAAAAGCGTTTAGGCTCAGGATATCGCCCTGCTGGAGTACACGACTGGTAACAGGGTTATGAGCGCCATCGGTATTCAATCCGGACTGAAACCACACCCAGGTATCACGGTACTCTGCATCGGGGAATTGTTCAGCTATAGCAAGTTCCATTGCATCTCGACCTGCTATGGCCACATCAATCTCTCTTTTTCCTGGTGCTATCTCATTGCGAATTGCCGCGCCACCAATGTCAGCGATAGCCGCAGCTTTTGTGATCAATTTGATTTCTTCTGCTGACTTGATCATACGCTGTTGCATGGTGAAATCAGTAATGCTGCTTAGTTCGGCTGAAGGGAATGTGTTTTTAAGTTGCTGATACAAATCCATCGATAAATGGTCAGTTTCAATTGCGACGGATTTAGCTTCACCTACCAATTTCTCTAGAGCCCGAAAGAAATTTCCGCGTTGCCAATCTGTGTAAACCAGATTGTCACCGAAGCTGCGACGCCACGGCTGAGCTGCATCAATGTTAGCAGACACTGTTGTCACTCCAGTAGCAGTTACAACTGCTGCATAGGGTCTACCGAAAGCACAGTAGAGAAAACCAGTGTAGTAAGCCACGTTGTGCATAGAGGTCAGCACAACAACGTCTATTTGCTTAGATCGCATAATGGCTTGCAATCCGCTTAGCCGATTTTGATATTCGTTTTCTGAAAAGGGCAAGGCAGATTTTTCGCCGTTGTGAAACTGAAAATATTGTGGGCGATTAGAAGGAAATACACTCATTGTGAATCTCCAGAATAATCCG
>CALIMV010000399.1 GCA_938045275.1 uncultured Granulosicoccaceae bacterium | reverse complement strand
AGCGTATACCCTGCCTGTACCACTACGAACTGTACGCTTGTATGGTATTTGATGGTATACGGTGGGTGTCGACCTCAAACAAAAGACACAAAAAAAGCCGCATAGACAGCGGCTTAATTGTTTCAGAGTGTCCCAATACAGGTTGTATTGGTAGCGGGGGTAGGATTCGAACCTACGACCTTCGGGTTATGAGCCCGACGAGCTGCCAGACTGCTCCACCCCGCACCTGAGCTGGAGAATTATAAGGTAGTCGGTCTGATTAGACAAGCCTTTTCATACGAAATCATGCGAATGCGGCCAGACAAACACCCATGATCAAACCCGGCATAATACCGAACACCACCAGAGCAAGCCCATTCACCGCAAGGCCTGCCGAAACGTCGGTAGCGGTCTCGATGTCGCTCTCAATAATTGGCTCATCAAAGAACATTAACTTGATGACGCGCAAGTAGTAAAACGCCCCTATCACCGACATGACAACGCCAATAATAGCCAACCACATGTAACCACCATCGACCACAGACCGCAGGACGGATAATTTCGCATAAAAACCGACCATTGGCGGCACACCGGCCAGGGAGATCATAGCCAGCATCATGACCAGGCCTAACAGCCAGTTGCGTTTTCCTAGACCAGCAAGATCGTTCAACTCGACCGCTTCATAGCCATTTCGCGACAAGGCCAGTAACACGCCAAAAGCCGCAAGTGTAGTGAATGCATACACGATCGCGTAAAACATCGACGCGCTATAACCTTCCGCACTGGCACCAACAATGCCCATGAGCAAAAACCCCACATGCGAAATGGTGCTGTAAGCGAGCATGCGCTTGATATTGGTTTGAGCGATGGCCACCAGGTTACCGATGATCATTGATAGTGCAGCCAGAATGGATAACATTTGCTGCCAGTCTGCATGCAAAACCGGCAGACCATCAACCAGCAAACGAATGGTCATAGCAAACGCTGCAATTTTTGGCGCCGTGGATATAAACAAAGTGACCGATGTCGGAGCCCCATCGTATATATCTGGCACCCACATATGAAATGGAACAGCGCCGAGTTTAAAAGCCAGACCAACTATCACGAACACCAAACCGAAGCGTGCGCCTACGCTACGCTCGTTGCCTGCCGCCAACGCTTCATTAATTGCATTCAGATGCAAAGTGCCAGTAGCACCATAGATCATCGAAATACCATACAACAACATGCCCGACGCTAATGCACCTAGCACGAAATATTTCATTGCCGCCTCTGATGCCGAGCTATTACTTCTGTATAAAGCCACCATGGCATATAACGATAATGCCAACAGTTCAAGGCCAAGGTAGATGGTTAACATGTTGGTTGCTGACACCATGATCATCATACCGGCAGTACCAAACAGCCCTAATGTATAGTATTCACCACGGGCAATGTGTCGCTCGCTAAGATAATCGCGCGAGTAAAGAAAACCACCAAATACAATAGCCAGAATCCAGCACTTTAAGCTGGCGCTCATGGTGTCGATACCATAGGCGCCCGAAAAGGCAATTTGTGCCGGGTCGCCGATTTGCGAGGACGCCATAATCAAAGTAATGACAAGCGACACTTGCGCCATCCAGTAGTTCAGTTCTCGTTGTTCAGGCTTTAGAAATAACCCCACTATCAACACC
Source organism: uncultured Granulosicoccaceae bacterium (assembly GCA_938045275.1). Taxonomy (GTDB): domain Bacteria; phylum Pseudomonadota; class Gammaproteobacteria; order Granulosicoccales; family Granulosicoccaceae; genus Granulosicoccus. Next base: position 8,048 of record CALIMV010000399.1, on the reverse strand, counting down.
ACACATGTGGCGGTAAGCAGGAATATCTCTGGCGTGGCAATCTGTAAATTATCCATGTCGCGCGCCTAGTACTTTGAAATTGAAATGTGTTGCACAAGGTTCTCCACCGATGCGTGCATTACGCTAGCAACCAGACTTGGAAATAGCCCAAGCAACAGAACGAAAAATGCCAAGATAGCCAACATCCAGAATTCGCGTCGATTGATATCGGTTAACGCTGCAACCTTTTCGTTGGCAACCTCACCCAAAATGACGCGTTTGACCATCCACAAGGTGTAGGCCGCGCCAAGAATAAGCGTTAGCGCTGCCAGAAAGGCAATCCAGAAGTTAGCTTTGAAACCGGCCAGAATTACCATGAATTCACCAACAAAACCGGAGGTGCCAGGCAAACCAGCATTGGCCATGGAAAAGAAAATCATGAACGCACCAAAATACGGCATGGTGTTGATGACGCCACCGTAGTCGGCTATCTCACGGCTGTGAACGCGATCATACATAACACCCACACACAAGAACATGGCGGCCGAGATAAAACCATGCGATATCATTTGCATGATCGCACCTTCAATACCCAAAGCAACACCTGCGGCATCTTGCTTACCGATCAGGATGAACGCAATAAAAATACCCAGCGTCACAAAGCCCATGTGAGAAATGGAGGAATAAGCAATCAGTTTTTTCATGTCTCGTTGTGCTAGAGCCACAAAACCGATATACACAATCGCGATCAATGAAATGGTAATCATAAATCCATCGAGTCGCGCACTGGCATCAGGTGTTATCGGTAAGCTGAATCGCAAAAAACCGTAGCCACCCATTTTCAGCATAATTGCAGCCAGTACAGCAGAGCCTGCAGTCGGTGCTTCAACGTGCGCATCGGGTAACCAGGTATGTACCGGCCACATGGGAATTTTCACTGCAAAAGCAACCAGGAAGGCTAAGAATATCCAAAATTGCTGCTGCGGACCCAACGCCAGAACGTGCATGTCGAGGATGCTGAAGGTGTCTGCTTGCGTGTAAAGATAAATCAACGCAACCAACATGAATACCGAACCGAGAAATGTGTACAGGAAGAACTTGATTGTCGCGTAAACACGGTTCGGTCCACCCCAGATACCTATGATAAGGAACATAGGTATCAGTGTCGCTTCAAAGAAAATGTAGAACAATATGGCGTCGAGTGATGAGAACACACCGACCATTAAACCGGTCATGATCTGAAATGAGCCCAGATACATCGCTGGTCTGTCCTTTATCACTTCCCAGGCAGAAATCACGACAATCACATTGATCAATGTGGTCAAAATGATCAGTGGCATTGAGATGCCGTCTACACCCAATGAATAATTAATATCGAAACTGCTTAGCCAACCCATATGCTGGGTAAATTGCATGGTGGCTGTGGAATTATCGAAACCAAAGTACAGGGGTAAGCTGACGAGCAGCGTTACGACGGCAACGCCAAGCGCAAACGTTCTGGACTTAGCATCGCCCATTGCGATGACCGCAAGACCACCAAGGATAGGAATCCAGATGGCCAGGCTGAGTATGATTGAGCTTGAGTCTGTCACGGTTTACGTCCGAATAAGTTCTTCTTATTAATATTCATGAGCAAATTGGGCAAAATGAGCAATAGTGAATTTGGCATCTGCTCTAATATTTTTGCACTCTCGTATTTTTCTAATTTAGTTAAAGAGAAACCAGGTGAGCATGCCAAGCAAACCGACAATCATGGCAAAGGCATAATGATATAAATAGCCCGATTGAAAATAACGGGCAAAACCTGCGAACAGTCCAATACACTTTGCGGAACCGTTCACTAGCGCTCCATCAATAATGCCCTGGTCACCTGTCTTCCAAAGTTTGCGACCCAAACCAACACTACCAGCTGCAAATACAGCCTGATTAAAATCATCAAAACCATATTTGTTTTCGAGAATGCGTCTGAAAAAACCAAGTTTGGCGTCGAGCTTGGCAGGTATACCTGGCGAGTGCAGGTAGAAAACCCACGCACAGATAACACCAGCGGCAGCCAGATACAGAGCCGGCGTTTGAAATCCGTGCATGATAAATCCCAGCCCGCCATGGTATTCGCCTAGCCTTGCAATAACATCGTGTTCAGCTGCAACCTCAATTGCACCTTTAAAGTAGTCTCCAAACACAACGCTGCTTGCCGTCATCCAACCAATAACCACCGACGGAATCGCCAATAGAATAAGCGGCCATGTCACCACACCGGGGGGTTCGTGCGCATGTTCGGCTGTGTGTTTGTCCATGCGGGTTTTACCGTGAAACACCAAGAAAAACATGCGGAAGGAATAGAAAGCCGTTATGAACACACCTAAAAGCACACACACATAGGCTAAGCCTGCGCCCGGTATCGTGGATTTATGTACCGCTTCAATGATGATGTCTTTTGAAAAGAATCCAGAGAAACCTGGAAAACCGATTAACGCTAATGAACCTATAAGCGATGTCCAATAGGTGATCGGCATGTATTTTTTGAGCCCACCCATTTTTCGAATATCTTGTTCGTGGTGCAGCGCGATAATGACCGAGCCGGCAGCCAGAAACAACAACGCTTTAAAAAACGCATGCGTCATTAGGTGGAAGATCGCCGCGGAGTAAGCGGACACGCCTAAAGCGACAGTCATATAGCCCAATTGGGACAACGTAGAGTAAGCGACAACGCGCTTGATATCGTTCTGGATAATGCCGATCAAACCCATGAACAAGGCCGTAATAGACCCTATAACAAGCACGAAGCTCAACGCCGCTTCTGATAGTTCAAACAGCGGTGACATTCGAGACACCATGAATATACCGGCCGTTACCATGGTTGCCGCATGAATCAACGCTGATATGGGTGTTGGACCCTCCATAGAATCGGGCAACCAAACATGCAACGGTACTTGTGCAGACTTACCCATTGCACCGATGAACAAACAAATGCAAATAACCGTTATTGCTTGCCATTCCACGGTGCCCAGAATATTCATGGTTTGCCCTGCAATCGCATCTTTCGCTGCAAACGCATCGGCGTACGACAAACTGTTTGTGTAATAGACGATACCGGCGATACCGAGCAGGAACCCAAAATCGCCAACACGGTTGACTAAAAAGGCTTTCATATTGGCGAAAATTGCCGTTTCCTTTTTGAACCAGAACCCGATCAATAAATAGGACACAAGGCCAACTGCTTCCCAGCCAAAAAACAATTGCAGGAAGTTGTTCGACATAACAAGCATAAGCATTGAGAATGTGAACAAAGAAATGTAACTGAAGAAGCGTTGGTAACCCGGGTCTTCATCCATGTACCCGATGGTGTATATATGCACCATTAACGATACAAATGTAACCACCAGCATCATTAACACGGTTAGATTATCGACCAGAAAGCCTATTTCAAAGCGTATGCCGCCACTCACCATCCAGGTGTAAATTGTTTCATTGAAAACCGGTGCGTCTCCCATCACTACCTTTACAAAGGCAACACAGGAAAGCAAAAACGCAACCGAAACACCGGCAATGGTTACGCGATGAGAATTGACACGACCGAGTCGTTTACCGAAAAAACCAGCCGTAATAGCTGCGAACAACGGTGCAAGCGGAATCAGGGTATATATAAATTTCATGATCTACCCCTTCAGCTCATCAAGATCGGCCACATTAATGGTTTGTCTGTTTCGAAACAGCACCACCAATATGGCTAAACCTATTGCAGCTTCAGCTGCCGCAACGGTAAGAATAAAGAACACAAATATCTGTCCGGCGCCGTCACCGAGAAAATGCGAAAAAGCGACGAAATTTAAGTTTACCGCCAACAGCATCAACTCAATTGACATCAACAGGATGATGACGTTTTTCCGATTCAGGAAAATACCAACCACGCTTAGACAAAACAGCAGTGCACCGAGCACCAGGTAATGAGACAATGAAATCATGTTTGTAATTCGTGTCCTTAGCGTTTTTCAGAAGGCATTTGCACTATGCGCAAACGCTCGGCTTTAGACACGCCTATCTGTTCAGAAGGCTTCTGGTATTTGGTATCGGGTCTGCGTCGCATGGTTAACGCAATGGCCGCCACAATGGCCACCAGTAGAATAATGGCAGCAATTTCAAACTGAAACAGGTACTCGCTGTACAGCAGGCGACCCAATTCCTTGGTGTTACTGACATCTTCTGCAGCACGCTGTGGAGCCGGGAAATTTTCGCTTTTAAAATAGCGCTGAGTAATCAGAAAGATCATTTCAATCAGCATGATCGCACCAACCAACAAACCCACCGGCAAGTAACTTACAAACCCTTCTCTGCCCGGCTCAACGTTGATGTCGAGCATCATCACCACAAACAGAAACAGCACCATGACGGCGCCAACATAAACCAGCACTAATGTTATGGCTAAAAACTCAGCCTCGAGCAACAACCAGATACCTGCACAGGTAAAGAAAGTCAGTACCAAAAACATTGCCGCAAACACCGGATTACGAACCGTGATTACTCTGAATGCGGAGAATACCAAAATGGCCGCGAACACATAAAACAGGAATATTTCGAAATTCACAATAATCCCCTAACGAAAAGCCGAATCAGCCGATCGATCGGCCGCTATTTGCTCTTCGTACTTATCACCAATGGCGAGCAGTTTGTCTTTTGTCATTATCTGCTCGCCTCTGTTTTCAAAGTGATATTCAAAAATGCGGGTTTCAACAATGGAATCCACCGGACACGCCTCTTCACAAAAACCACAGAATATGCATTTGAACAGATCGATGTCGTAGCGCGTGGTTCGGCGAGTGTTGTCAGCACGCTGCTCAGAATCGATTGTGATGGCCAATGCCGGACAAACTGCTTCGCACAATTTGCAGGCTATGCAGCGCTCTTCGCCGTTAGGATATCGGCGCAATGCATGCAGCCCACGAAAGCGATGCGACTGCGGTGTCTTTTCTTCCGGGTATTGAATGGTTATACCCTTCGAAACAAAATACTTTCCAGTTAATCGCATGCCCTTGAGCAATTCCCAAAGTGCAAACGTTTTGACGTAAGATTTTAATGAACCAGTCATGATTAAATTCCGTTAGCGCGCACTTGGAACCAGGGACCAAGTTCAAAGTAAACAGCGAAACCAACAACGGCTATCCAAACTATGGTGACGGGAATAAACACTTTCCAACCCAGGCGCATAATTTGATCGTATCGATAACGAGGGAACGTGGCGCGAAACCATAAAAACAAAAACAGACAAAACGCGGTTTTGATTAAAAACCAATGAATACCGTCACCAAATCCGTCGATTGGTGATAGCCAACCGCCTAGAAACATGATGCTGGTTAGCGCGGCTATCATAATCATGTTGGCGTATTCTGCCAAAAAGAAAACCGCGAATGCCATACCGGAGTAATCGACATGGAAGCCTGCAACAATTTCTGATTCGCCTTCAGCTACGTCGAATGGGGCACGGTTAGTTTCAGCGACACCTGAAATGAAGTACACAACCGCCAAAGGTAAAAGCGGCAGCAAAAACCAACTGAAGAAGCCACCACTTTGCGCACGAACAATGTCTCCAAGGTTCAAACTGCCGGCTATCATCAGTACACCAATCAAAGCAAATCCCATTGCTATTTCATAGGCCACAATTTGTGCTGCAGAGCGCATTGCTCCGAGAAACGCGTATTTTGAGTTCGATGCCCAGCCAGCGATGATGACGCCGTAAACACCGATCGATGTCATAGCAAGGATATACAGCAAGCCGGCATTAACATCAGCCAACACCAATCCATCGTCAAAAGGCACCACAGCCCATGCTGCCAACGCTGGTGCCAGCGACAAAATCGGTGCAGTTAAGAATAGAAAGCGTGACGAATTGGTCGGCACGATGACTTCCTTGGTCATCAACTTGAACATATCGGCAAACGGTTGTAAAAGACCCTGCCAACCGACTCGGTTTGGTCCAACCCGCACCTGCATGGAGCCGATGACTTTTCGCTCTGCAAGAGTAAGGTACGCTACGCTGATAATAAGCGGTAACAGAATGGCAACGATTTTAATCACTGTCCAAAGCGTATGGAGAATCGCGTCTATCATGCTTTGGATACCTCAACAGCTGCGAACAAGTCACCCAGCGATTGCGTTTCTGGTAAACCTGCTGGTATCCAAACACAACCTGCCGGAACACTCTCGTCAGCACGAGCAGCAAGTGTTGCTTGTCCACTGCCCTGTTTTATCTTTAACATGTCGCCATCCGCGACACCGGCATTGTCAAGCGCCGCCTGTGACATAGAAGCAAACGCTTGCTTTCCATCGGCAGATTTTTGCAATGGTAGTGAACGGCGAACCAGCGGGTCGGTTGCATAGATTGGTGTTTCACCGGCTCTAACTAAAACGTCGTTAGTTTGTGCCGTATAAGTAGCGCCTTTAAGATCAGTGTGATTGTTCAGTTCAATTGAACTGCATTGTTGCTGAGCTTCTTTGGTCAGGCTTTCCGGGCTTTCATAATTGAAGCCTGCCAGTTCCTGCGCTTCGGCCAGCACCCGCATAATTTTCCAAACGGGTCTTGCATCGCCTGGCGGCATGCTCGCACCTTTGGCTGTCTGCCAGTTACCTGTGGCATTAACGTAAGTGCCATAGATTTCCGGAAACGTTGCCATTGGCAGTACGACATCGGCATGTGCCCGTAAGCTGTCACTTAAAAAAGCACTGACACTGACAACACCTTGTGCGCCAGCTAGCGACTGCACAGCTTGCGCAGGATTCGCGGCATCGTATTCAAGTTCAACACCCACCAACAAATAATGGTTGAGTGACTTTTCGAGCATTTGACGTGCATTCAGCCCGGCTTTTGATGCGGATTTACCACCGGCAAGTCGATGCGGTAAAACCCCAGCTAACCAGGCACCTGCCGTGTTCCCACGCTCGGGTAGCATTGAAAGTGTGGCGCCAGTTGCCGTACTTAATTTGGCAGCCAGAAACTGTAATTGTGCATAGGCTGGGTGCTGCACGGCAATATTGCCCAGCATGACCGCTGCACGCTCGCCTTCTTTCAGTGCATCAGCGATTCGTTGGTGCTGTTCAGTCACGTTGAACTGCGGCGCTTTATCCAACCCTGACAAATCAGCTCCAGCTGCACTTGCTACACAACCAAGTTGTTCAACCAGATGATCGTATCGAGCGGTAATAAGCTCCTGAGCATCGAAATGCAGCGCAAACGTTTTTGGATTGATAAAGCTGATCTTTGCACCTTTGAGTGCTGATTTGCGCAGTCGCAACGCAGCTATAGGTTGGTCTTTACGAATATTAGAACCAATGAGCAAAGCGGCATCCAAGGTCTCCAGATCAGCTAATTGCATACCAAGCCACGGCATAACCGGGCTGTGCTCTTGTGCACTGAAATCAGTTTGACCCAAGCGGTGATCGATATTGCTGGTACCCATTGCCCGTGCCAGTTTTTGAGTTATAAACAGCTCTTCAACCGGCAATGTGGGAGACGCAAGTACACCAAGGTCGCTGCCACCGGCTTTTAAAATTTCTGCCGCTTTTTCAAGCGCTGTAGACCAGTCGCTTTCAACCAATTCACCATTAGCACGCACCATTGGTTTGTTAACGCGATCACTGCTGGTTAAGCCCTGGTAGCTGAATCGATCACGATCAGCTATCCATACTTCGTTAACCGCTTCATTGTCTCGAGGAATGACACGGTTTACTTTGCTGCCGTCTAGGTGGACGAACACATTCGCCCCGACACTGTCGTGCGGTGAAATGCCGGCTTGTTGATTTAGTTCCCATGAACGAGCGGTGTATCTGGATGGGCGCGCCGTTAATGCGCCTACCGGGCAAATGTCGATAACATTGCCTGACACTTCTGACACCACCGATTTTTCAATGTAGGTGCCTATGCGAACTTGCTCGCCTCGACCGGTCGCACCAAGTTCGCGTATACCGGCGATCTCTTCACCAAACCGAACGCATCGGGTGCAATGAATACAGCGTGTCATCTCGGTTGCGATAAGCGGACCTATGTACTTGTCCATAACCACGCGTTTGCCTTCGGT
>CALIMV010000398.1 GCA_938045275.1 uncultured Granulosicoccaceae bacterium | reverse complement strand
TTGGCTTGGGAGAGATTGGCGTTCTGCAAATTGGCTTTTGTTAAAGAGGCGCGCTTGAGATTCACGTTTGACAAGTTAGCGTGCGTAAGCACTGCGCCCGATAGATCTGCTTTTCTGAGATTCGCTCTAGAAAAGTCTGCTGAAGTTAAATCTGCTTCAGAGAAATTAGCTGTTTCAAGCATAGCCTCCTGCAAACTAACGCCAACCAGATAGCTTGCTCCTTCGTTTTTTTCCGATGACAAGCTTATGCCAACAAGGGGAATACCTTGACTATTGAGGTACTCCAATGCCGGCCCCTTGCCAGAGTTGCCGGGTGCGATACGTGTTACCGATTCCCAGGCTTGCGAATTGCGTTGTGTTTTTCGGTCTTTCAAGTCGCTCCAGAGTGCAAAACCGGTTGGTAGGACAATCGCTAAACCTAAAACAACAGCGGCGACTTCTGTCCAAAGCCAGGCATCACTTTCGCGATACTGCCGGATAAGAGAGCGCTTTGTTGGTTTATAAGTTGGAGTGGCTTTGTTTTCTGTGCCAGTGGTAGATCGATTTGGTATTCCTGAACCAGATTTACTTTTATCAGATGCTCGGTTAGCAGGGGGCTTAGGTTTTTGAGTTGGGGTATCCATAGCTACATTGCTCTGACTCTATAAGAACGCTGGACGCAACTCCGATTCGAACTAAGTTTGGACGACAGCTGGCTCCAGCAAGATCGTAGCAGAATCATTAGTGCACGTAATAAGCATTGCATAACTAAACGCTAAAAGATCCATAAGTCTTCATCGGATGTAAAGTAAGCCACTATCTTACGCAGAAATTGATAATAATTCGACTCACACATTTTTCGTTTTCGCCAAGTAACACCTCAACTATAACCCTAACAAGATTTATATCGATGAGCGCCCGATGTCATGTGGCATTAACGCTGACTGGCCGACTCCTAATCTATTAGTACTATTGCGTTCTTGAATCGGTCGCATCACTATTTCAACATACGCTCTCGTTGATGTAGGGAGGTAGTATGACGCGTATCGTACTCGCCGTATTCTTAGTCTATGCTGTGCTTTTAGCGATGTTTGTGGTTTTGCGGCAGTCTCAACTTACAGCATCCATACACAACAGAATTGCTGACGCAAATATCAGTCTGATAGACAAATATCCTTTTGCGGTCAGGCAGACGAAGTCTTCTGAGATGGAGATATTGCGTGAGCGTGTAATCAAAACTTCGCCGTACAATATAAACAATTGGACTCGTACAGTCCCGGCCCATGAGCTTGTTACGATGAGCCCTTGCAACCCCCGTATTCGGCGTTGTGGCTGAAGCGTTTACGTCATCAACCACTACTTTATTAGGACTTAAACATCGTTAGATTATAAGGGCAAGCGCCAATGAATTCATTGATTAGTGACAACCTGTTTATTGTCTTACTGATCTTTGGTGGTGCCCTGGTCTGTATTCGTGGATACGAGCTCTACTCAAAACCAACATCTAGTGATGACCCTCAATGGTTAGCTAACGAAATCGGCTTGCGGCATCTTACCGGTCGTAGACAATTTGTCAGTGGCTTTGTCTTCTATCTTTTTCCGGTGCTGTTGATTTATCTATTGTTGTCAGTTTCGCCGGAACTGCTTAGCCTTTCTATGGGAATTGCCGGCACAACGAATTCAGTTGGTGCTTTGACCATCTCAGGTTCAGATACCCAGACTTTCGCCCCCATTCTGGCAGCAACAGCTGTTATTACCTTGTTCAGTGTGAGACCGTTTTCAAGGCTCGAACTGGCCATCCGACATTTGTCTCATAGTGTTGCCGGAGTACCACATTATGTTCAGCGTATCATCCGTCAAATACGCGAGATAGAGTTTTACCCGATATCAACAGATTCTCCACTGCCAAGAATGCAGCTGGATCACGTCAAAGACATCCCTGGTCTGGATAAAGATCTGGTAGCGATCGGTAATCTGGATGAGTGGATTTTTGGAACAACGGGGATGCTGATATGGTCGAACAAAGCTGACAAGGTATTGCATTTGGCCAGCCCTCGGATAGTAGGTGAATATGATGCAATGAAGCGTAAGCTATTGTTGTCACACCCAACGGTTAATAAATCCAGTTCAATCGGACAGCCGCTGACAGATGATTCGATTGAGGATCTCGTTAGGCAGGCTCGTGAAGTGCGCATTCAACTAACACGACTGCTTGCTGTATTGGTTGCTAATCAGGATGAGCCGCTGCCCGAGCAATCAGCGCAGGCGCAATCACAAGCGGCGCCGCACCCATTGTGGAGACTGATCTGGCAGGCGCAGCGCAAGCTTGGCAGTTCGGACCACATGAATTTACTGGCTGCCAGTACGATGGTGGGCATTGTCATCAGTGTTGTATTCGCCACTTTGTTCAATTTTACTCTGACCCTGATTCATGAACTGTCAATAAACAACGTAGCTTTAAATATGTTGAACAATGAACTGTATATCTCGGGTTTGGTTGCTTTTGAATTTTACTGGTCTTCATTTGTTTTTGCTGCAAAAGCGGCGTGGTGGGATGTTTGCGGTATCAGCCTGATTTTCTTCACGGGTTGTTCAGCTGCTCTGGCCTACCGCTCCGCACGTGAACACAGTACTGAATGGGAAGAATGGCGTGCACGCGAGCATTCTGTGTCCCAAAGTGCCAAGTGGCGGCTTTGGGGTGCACGCGATCATTTTGTGTTTCATTACATCGTTATTGCGCTAATTTCCTGTTCCAGTGCATGCCTGGTCTATGTGCTCTATCTGTTTGTTGGCCTTGTTGCTTTGCCCTCGTTCAGCGTCAACAGTCCAAGTCATTTTGCTTTCGTGTTGCGAGACTTCGGTAGCGACTTTGCCGAGTTCAGCGCACTGGCCTTGTTAGCAGGTCCAAGCGCAGTCATGGTATGCAGAATAAGTGATTACTTCGACATTAAAAACAATACACAGCAACCACAGCTTGACACACGGATACGCACGCTTGGTTGGTCTGTGGGACTGTTGAGCATGGTTCTTTGCCTGTTAATTCGCCAATGGATTGGAGAAATTCATGAACTACCAGTTGTGTTTATATCGCTTTTGGTGCCCAGTGGAACACTTTTCATTATGACGGTGGCTTACTGGCATATTGGCAATACACAACCTGGAGCCACCTCACCGACAACTGATGGGACTAACGCATCGTCAGTAACGCGCTCTCTAACAAGTGATAAACAAAAAGAACTTCAAGATAACAAAGTAGCGGAACCGGTTACATGATGAACTTACAGGTCAAGATGGTTCAATACCGATTTTTTCCGATGCTCTCTTTCCCAAGACATGCAGGAATGCGAATTTGCACTCTGCTAATTACTCTGTCTTTCTTCACCGGTTTGCCATTGACAGTAATGGGTGAGGAAATGAATGGTCCGGAAATAACAATTAAAGTTGGTGTCAGGGATGATGCCAAGCCTTTCTCCTATATTGATACAACGAGTGAGTCTGAATTGGTACTGCCTGGTTACAGCGGCTATAGCATCGAAGTATGTAGACATGTGTTTAAAGAAATGCAGGCCTTGCCGCAATACCGAAATTACCGATTTATCGCCGAAAAGATTAGCGCCTCATCCAGATTCAAGCAGTTGGGTGTAGCTGGCAAACTATTTATGCTGTGCGGCCCTGACAGCATCTCCAAAGAAAGGCTTCTCAATTTTCGATCGTCCCATGCTGTATTTCTCACAGGAATGACCTATGCCTACATCAACCCAAGATCTTCCAAATTTCCACGTGGCAACTATTGTGAACACGTTATTGGCGTTGTGCGTACTACAACTGCCGACACAGAAGGGCTGGCGGATCTTGCGAACCGCGACCTGCTCATGCGTTTTGACAAAGCGTTGGACCTTGAGGTTAAGAAGAAATCCGGACGCGTGGAAAAAAGCCTTATTGCTTTACAAAATATTACTCAAGGCGCCCTTGATGATGCCCAGAAAGAGATTACAAAACTTATCGAGCATAGCGTGCGCATAGAACTAGAAGCACTGAATGCCAAAGGTAACATTGATACCGATGCTGAAGATAAAAATAGAGAACGCAGGCTATTGCTTATCAGCCATTCTGCCAAAATTAAAAACGCACTCGCGGATGTCGAATTAGCTCATTGGGACAATGTGCTAACCGATTTGCAAGATGAAGGAATAGGAATGGCAGCAAAGATCATGGATCTATTTGAAAAAGAGTATGAAAACATCAACGCGCAGATTGCGCGGGAAATTATCACCAATGAATGCCCTCAGGGCTTTAAATCAATGCCAGTGAGAAAATATTTGAATCACAAAGACGGCATTTCTGCATTTTGCAAAGGAAAGGTGCTCTATTATCTCGCAGATTTCGATATTCTTAAAAACAAAACGCAGGAAATCGCTGACTGCGACATTGTTATGAATCGCTTTGCTCGATCACGCGAAGTTTATGGAGTGTATTTCCCAAAGAACGATACCTTCGATACTGAGCCAGGCTCAAATTCAGAATCGATTGTCAATGTTGCCAGCTTCTACGCTGATTTCAACCATACCCTGCTATTGGCTATGCAGGGCGAAACAAGCGTGCTCGAAGAGCTGTTTGAAAAAGAATTCGAAGGCCAGCAAAAATCAGAAGAACTAGAGCGCTTCTTTGATGGCTTTAAGTTTTATACGCCATAGCACTTGATACGAATACTCTGCATTTTGCAACGAAACGCAGATACCCGAACAAAACCTGAAGCCTTCAAATATTATCACTCACTTAATTTATCAGTTCAGTCATTCTGTATTAGAAGTCCGGCTTTCGTCCTCAGATTTGCATCCTCATAGTTCAAGAAATGCAAGATACTGGTGCAATATGAGTGCGCTGAATTATATACATCACCCCAGTGCATATATAGCTCAATACGAAGCTGTTTTAAATTGCTAACGTATCCGTGACGCAACTTTTGAAGTGTTCGAATTCAAATTATGGCGATTACGGTAGACAAAAAAACTGGCTTAGGTGCTAACTCGCACGAGTTGTCTTTTGTCGCGAAGTCATCCGTACAAAAACCAGTTGGGCAGGATATTGACCCTGTTGTTATCGTAGGTAACGGTCCTGTCGGTATGCGGGTTGTTGCAGAAATATTCAGACAAGATCGCACTATACCTATCGTTATATACGGAGAAGAAGCGCATCGCCCGTATGATCGTGTTCGGCTCTCGTCCTGGCTGATCGGCGATATTGACCGTAATACCATCGATACAAACTATCGTAGACCTTTTGGTTCATTGCTTTACGAGCGATACGGACTACGAGTTACGGCCGTGGATAGAGCAACAAGAACGATTATCGATGCTGCTGGTATACGTACAAAATACAGTAAGTTAATTCTTGCTACCGGATCCAACCCGTTCATCCCAGAGATCAATGGAATTGATCTTGAAGGTGTATTCCAGTTCCGAAACATGGACGATGCCACGAAATTATTGGCACGCCAGTATCGGTCGAGACATACCGTTGTGATCGGGGGCGGTTTGTTAGGAATTGAAACCGCGCGGGGTATGCGTAAAAACAACACTCAGGTTACCATCGTCGAAAACACGTCTCACTTGATGTCTAACCAACTTGACGAGATGGGGGCGTCTCTTGTTCAAGAGTCGCTTCGGGGCCTTGGCTTTAACATCATTGTCGGATGCGGCGTTAAAGAGATTGTGGGCTACAACGATACCACTACTCAGCGTGTCCGCGCCGTTCGCTTACACAACGGCACTACGTTTGAATGCGACACTGTGATTATTGCAACGGGTATTCGCCCTTGCATCGAGCTTGCGAAGCGCGCCAAGCTGCATTATG
>CALIMV010000397.1 GCA_938045275.1 uncultured Granulosicoccaceae bacterium | reverse complement strand
GCTATGGGCAATGCGTTAAAGTGGGAAGAGGAAGAACTCGGCAAGTTGTAAAGGCCTTAACCAATGACGGCTTCGGGAAAATTGAATGATCTCTGCTAAGCACCTTAATTGGATTGTTGCACTTTTTCTAATTGCTGTTGTGGCCATTGTGTTTCAGCAAATTAGTACCTCTATGACTGAACAGGGGATCGCCACCGGCGGTCCCTATGATAATGGCGCTGCGTATCCTCGTGCCGTGGCGATCGTCATAGCAGCGCTGGTCATACTGCAACTTTTTTTTAGCGTTTTTGCAAAAATTGATACTGAAGAAGTTCAAGTAACCAGTCTGGCTCAACTTAAGCGCCCAGTGAGTGTGCTGCTGGTTTTTGCACTCTACGTGGCTTTATTAACTACACTGGGTTATCACCTGACTACCGCCCCCATGATCTTTGCCCTAATGTGGGTTTGTGGTGCGCGTAGCCACGTTAAGCAGGTCGTTGTGGCAATCGCCATAGCATTCACCTTTGCCTATATTTTTGAAAAAGTGCTTAATGTCGTTTTACCAGGCGGCATGTTTGCCTTAAATATTCCATGGTAAAGCCCTGATGCTAGAGTCACTAATATCTGGCTGGCAAGTATTTCTAACGCCCTTAGCAATAGGGCTTACCATGGTCGGCATATTGATCGGGTTACTGGTCGGAGCCATGCCAGGACTAGGCCCGCTGATGGGCATCATATTACTGCTGCCCGTGGCTATCAGTTTACCGCCCGTTGCCGCAATGGGTTTTCTCATAGCTATATTTGTAGGTGGGTCATGCGGCGGGTCAATATCAGCGATTCTGTTAAGGATACCAGGCACACCACTGGCCGCCGCAACGCTGTTTGACGGTTATCCAATGGCGCAAAAAGGCAAAGCGTCTCAAGCAATTGGCATTGCAATTTCAAGTTCGGCAATTGGCGGATTGATCGGCGGCATCGTCCTAATTGTAGCCTCACCTGTCCTTGCCCGTTTTGCCAGCGGTTTTGCACCACCGGAATACGCCATGTTGGCGATCACCGGTTTGTTTGCGATTGTGATAATTTCCGGTGGTTCGCTTATCAAGGGCCTTATATCAGGGTGTTTTGGCCTGCTACTGGCCACGATTGGTACTGATGAATTTTCCACAGGCTACCGTTTCACCTTTGGTTCACACAACATGTTAAACGGCTTTCATATCGTTGCCGTTGTAGTGGGCTTATTTGCAATTTCCGAGATGGCCTTTCAGGCCATGGGAAAAGACTTGCTCACTAAACCTGATGTTAAGGTGGTACGACCCGGATTCAACTCAATCATTCTTACCTTACGGCACTGGGTTAATCTGATTCGATCATCTGTGATCGGCGTATTCTTCGGTGCTCTTCCAGGCGCTGGTGGCGTCATCAGTTCCTTCACATCCTATGCCATAGCTAAAGCCTGGTCTAAGCCTGAGGAAAAGTATGGTGAAGGTGCCGAAGGAGGTGTTGTTGCGACGGAAAGCGCCAACAATGCAACCGTTGGCGGAACACTGGTCCCCACACTGGCGTTAGGTATACCAGGCGATGCTTCGTCCGCTATGCTACTCGGCGCACTTTTGATACTGGGCTTCGTACCGGGGCCAACTCTTTTCGAACAGCAACCAGAAATAGTTGGGGGTATTTTTCTGGTGTATCTGGCCTCGAATGTTTTTTTATTAATTGCTGGTATTATGCTGACACCGCTGTTTGTTTACGTGCTTCGAATTCCTAAATTTTATCTGATACCCATCGTACTGTTGCTGTGTTCTATCGGCACTTTCGCGCTTCAGGCGTCAGTGTTTGATCTTAAAGTGATGCTCGGGTTCGGGGTTATTGGAATACTCTTTCGCGCAGCACAATTCCCACTATCCCCTATTGTTATCGGAATAATACTTGGCCCGATACTCGAAAATAATTTACGCCGCGCACTGTTAATTTCGCGTGATGGCTATTGGATTTTTCTCGACCGACCAGTATCTGCGGTACTGGTTTCCATCAATGCAATTCTGATACTGGGCGCTCTTGGCTACGCTTATCGCAAGCATAATCAGTCAAGGCACTGACAAACCGCTTCACCGCAACGTTCGATCGAAACACAAACGCGCCGCCTCGTTCTAGCAGTCATTGTAAGTATTACGTGGTTCATCCAATATTTGATTGACTCATCTTCATCTATATTGGCGATGGCAGACGTAATTCACAGACTCACTCAGGTGCCAGCACAGCTATTTCGGGCGCGATTGGATTGTAGAAAACTTTGATATTAGAGTCGACCGAAAGATATTCTGCATCGAAAAGGGTCCGTGATGCACCGACTCGATTGAAGCTTGTCAACGTTCAGCTAGCAAGAATTGATAAGCTCGCAAAATAAGTTCGTTTTGAACCGTGAGTAATGATAACGTCTAGTTTTTACAACGCTAGCCCAAACAGACCTTAATCCTATTTTGCTCTATATTGCTCCATCGTTCACCAAACGTACATACTCTTCGCTTAAGCCAAAAGCTGCCGGGCCAAACTGTTTGAGAGCCGCGTCAGTGGTCATGATTGGAGGAACACCCACAGCCATCACCCTAACCCGTTGGCCATAGCGAAGTGTTTCGTTGGTAATTGGAATCGCCGTTTCAGCGTCCAGTATGGAAATAATATCCGGCACCAGTGCCAGCGTTTCACCGTCACAACGTGCAATCAGATTTTCATTCTGAAATTCTATCGTCGCGTTGCCGGTATATTCAGACAGGCCGGTAATAGTGACCTGTCCCACCGTGAATCCTCGTTCTGTTCGCCGGCTGACATCAACGATTTTTCCAGCAAAAATGGTTTTAGCAGAAGAGTAGCTAGTGGTTAGCAAGTATTCGATAAGCGCATCAAAGCGCGATTCACCTTTATGCACGGTATCTCTGATAATGCGGCCAATCTCGGTTGCCAACGTCAGTGTGCCACGCACAGCAGTTCGCTTGACATCAGCGCCGCTCATTGGATAATTTGCCATGTAGGCACAACCACCGTATCGGATGGTTATGCCGCGCGCAATCCATTCCATTCGATGGTTCGAAATGGCATTGATCACCGCAACCTCACCATGCTCATTGGCGAGTGTCATAGGGGTTCCTGAGATACCGTTGATAGC
>CALIMV010000396.1 GCA_938045275.1 uncultured Granulosicoccaceae bacterium | reverse complement strand
CCCATGACTATTTGCAGACCAGTCTGCTTGGCAATTCGAACCAGTGCTTCTGGATTACGACCTATGCCACGACAAGTTGGATCAACGACGGTTACTCCACCGGCATGAACAAACTGTTTTAGTTCCTGAATGGCCAGTTGTTCATCATTCAATGAAATATTATCGCGATTAACGAAAGGGTCTTGTTTTAACTCAGACAAAATCTCCATTCTGACCGGACCCTCAGCAAGATACTCACGTGCAGAATCGGTCGGTTTGTGCCACCAGCAAAGACAGTCATTGAGGATGTGCTCGTGCATCAAGGTTGTGCCAAGCGATGTTGATGGAACCGGACCCTGTACAGTCATAACCTGGCCAGAATGTACATGCGCTTCTGACCGTTCAGAATTACCTTTGTCAGTTGTTTCTTTCATTGCAGACTCATCGTTACGAATGCTCCGGTTTTCTCGCCCAGGGCACGCGAAAACGTGCAGTAAAAATGCGCGTATTCAGCCAGATCGCAAGCAGTATTATCGTGCCAGTCACTATTTGCGTGAAAAAAGGCGAGATGTGCATCAGTATTAAACCATTGCCAATAACAGCAATAGTCAGCGCACCAAGCAAAGTTCCAATCATGGAACCACGCCCACCCATTAGTGACGTACCACCAAGCACAACCGCTGCAATCACTTGTAATTCAAAACCCACTGCTGCGTTAGACGACCCTGACCCGAGCCGAGCGGCTATTAACAATCCGGCTATGGCGGACGCGACGCCGGTTACCATGTACACCGATGAAATAGTCCATCGAGATGGCATTCCCACTCGCCTTGCCGCCTCTGCGTTCGACCCAACTGCAATCACTTGTCGACCATAACGCGTGGTCGCAATAACAACGTACCCTATCAGCGCTATGATAATCGCCACTATTGCCGGAAACGGCATACCAAACAAAGTACCACGACCAATAAACAGAAATCCCGGGATTTTTCCGACTGGAATTGAATAGCCTTGTGTTAGGTAAAGAGCGATACCGCGCAAAATGGATAAGCCTGCCAGAGTAACAATGAATGCCGGTATTCCCTGATACGCCACAAACCATCCTTGCAACAAGCCGATTGCCCCACCAAAAATTAACATGCCTACAATGACCAGTTGCCAGGGCACACCAGATGAAAGCGCTATTGCTGCTACCGCATTAACCAACGCCACCATTGAACCCACAGACAAGTCGATTCCACCAGTGATGATGACAAGCGTCATTGCCACCGCCACCACGAGAATTGGCGCCGCCTGTCGAATGACATTCAGCAGATTACGGGAAGTCAGGAATGTGTCAGTTGTGTAGGAGAAAAAGACAACACATAAAGCGAAAAAGAACGCAATGGAAAGTACCTGCGCGTGTTCTGATAGAAAATCGGCGACGATCGAGCCACTGTCACGTTCGGTGTAGACGTTCATGAATCCGCCATGCCGGTGTCGGGAATCGCTTCGCCGACAATCAACCCGACTAAGTCCTGGAGATTAGTTTGATCAATCTTTCGCTCGGCCACTTTCGTGCCTTCATACATAACGGCTATTCGATCACAGACCCTGAACAAGTCCTGCAAACGGTGCGTAATTAATATAACTGATACGCCCGATGCCTTGACCCTGTTTATCAGCGACAGAACGGCTTCAACTTCTGCCACAGCCAGCGCAGAAGTAGGCTCATCCATGATCAATAGATCGGGTTTAAACGAAGCCGCTCGAGCAATTGCAATTGCTTGTCTTTGGCCACCGGAAAGTTGCTCTACTTTAACGGTGAGTCTGGGTATGCGAATGTCGAGTGCATCAAGCATTTGGCGTGCTTCATTACGCATTCTTGCTCGATCAAGAAACGGGCCCCGTGTCAATTCCCTGCCCAGAAACAGATTACCGACAACGTCAATATGATTACACAGGCTGAGATCCTGGTACACCATTTCGATACGTCTACGACGTGCATCAGCAGGCCCGCTAAATTGCACCGGTTCACCGTCGATAGCCAGACTACCGCTATCGGGCAAATAAGTACCGGACATGATTTTGGTTAGCGTCGATTTTCCCGCAGCGTTATCGCCTACAATGCCCAGGCATTCGCCGGAAAACACGTCCAAGTCCACACCACGAAGTGCCTGGACCGAACCAAAGCTTTTGCGAATGGCGCGCAATGAAAGACGAGGCGACTGTTCGTTTATCGCCTCGTCTCCAGCTACAGTCAGGGTTGAATTCATCCCTTTTTACCTGACACTTTCAGTGACATTAACTGATACAGATAACATCGTACGCACTATTAACGTGCAGGCTATTTGAAAACAGATCGATACGGCTCTACGTTTTCATCTGTGACTATAGTGATTGGCACACCAATGCTTTTCTCAACACTGCCACCCTTCTTCAGCTCAACCAGCGCATTAACTGCGGCTGCCCCCATGCCAGCAGGGTCCTGTTGAACCACGGCTTCTACATAGCCAGCATCAATTCCATCGATGGCCTGTGCGGTTAAGTCCCAACCGAACACTTTCACAGAATCCTGCTTACCCTGGCTTTCAACCGCCGCTATCGCGCCGAGCAACGCGGGTTCTCCTGTGGCATAAATGGCATTCATATCAGGGTTAGCTGTCATCAGGTTTTCAGCAGCAGTCAACGCTATATCCTGAACATTCTGACCGTCGACAGTACCAATCACTTCAACACCTTCAAGCGCTTCCTCAAAACCGTCTTTCCTGATATTTTGAATAAACGAGTTTAGCGCACCGATGATACCTAAAGACGCACTGCCACCCATGTCATTCGCCACATAATTGTTCACGTACGCTGCCATGTCAGCTCCGGCTGCAGCATTGTCGACACCGACTTGGGATTTTTGAGGGCCATCATCAGACAGAATGGCATCTACAGCAACCACGGGAATGCCTGCTTCATCTGCTTGCACAACAGCAGGCATAATGCCGTTGACATCAATAGCAACCACAATCAACCCGTCGACCCCTTCTGAAATATAGGTTTCGATAGCGCTGTTTTGCGCAGCAGCGTCGTTATTCGCATTGAATATGACTAATTTTGCACCAGCGGCATCTGCCGCTTCTTGAGCTCCCTCGTTCATTTGGTTAAAAAAGAGTGCCTGTTGATTAATCTGAACAAGCGCGAATGTATCTTCGGCTTGTACGGCTGGCGAGACTGATAATGCCATTAATAATCCGGCAAAGAGTACGCTTGACTTTTTTCTACCAAAGCTTGATGTGATCATTTCAATTTCCCTTTTTTATTAAAAACCCGCTGTGTCACAAGTAAATGTAGTGCGGTACAACGGATTACCGCACTCCTTCTCTAACCACGTGACTTCTCTAGCCACGTGACTTCTCTAGCCACGTGGATTGTATGACTTAAAGAATGATTTCCTCGCTGGCCAAGTTGAACAGTTTTATCAGCATACCACTGTTACGAGAATCTCGAAAACTTCCGACCTCACCAATCATCGCTCAAGGCAACAGAGCAATACAACATTTGCAGTGACTGTATTTTAATTGGCAATGATGGCATTGGTATACTCGCACTGTTGATGGTGAGAGCTCGCTATCTCGATTTATCTTCTCGAAATTATCATCAGAACTGCACGAAAATATGGCGCAATCGGCGAGTTTAATTGGTTACTATAAAACGATTGATGTCATCAATAGCCCAACAAGGTCAAAGTAGGTTCAGTTCGGTATGTTTTGAGCAAGAGACATAAACCGGTTAATCAATCTGTTTTTGTTTCTCTCTCGCAGACAAACTATCGCTTCCTGCATTCTTAAGTTTTTATTGCGGATGGGTATTTTCTGAAGCTCAGGGCCTTCTACAAATTCTGCGTCGGAAACCACCCCTACCCCTCCACCATCCGCAACTATTTGCCGTACCGCTTCTCGTCCTTCGGCCTCGATGCTGACCTCAAGAGGTATTCCGTCTTTCAATGCTTGCTCTTCCAGTTTCGCACGCGTGCGCGAACCTTGCTCTCGCATAACCAGCGGCCAGGTAGCCAGCTCTTTCAAACTCACGAATTTACGTGACGCAAATTCAGATGATTTTGATGTAAAGGCAACTATTGGTGTTGATTCAAGCGGGACAATATCCAGTTTTTTATCGTCTGGAACATTGCCCAGTACTCCGATGTCTGCTTCATATTTATCTAACAATTCGAGTACCAGCTTAGAGTTTCCCGTTCTAATAGAAACAAATACATCAGGGTACTCTTGACGAAACTGCGCAAGCGTTCGCGTCATATGATGAGCTGAATCAGCAACGACTCTTAATGTACTGGCATGCTCCGAAAGAGACTCACTCAGAAATTCGAACGCAAGCTGTTCAATCTCAAAAAGCCGTTTAGTGATGTCCAACAGTGCCTGACCATCTGATGTTACGCTGACCTGCTTTCCACGTCTTTCAAACAATTTCATATCGTAGTCAGACTCAAGTTTTCGAACCTGGTCTGAGATTGCCGGCTGCGTCACATGCAGCGCTTTCGCTGCTAGCGAAAATCCACCAGAAATGGCCACGTAATGAAAAGCTTTGAGTTGAACGTAACGCATATATAACAAATTGGCCAATCTTAACTATAGATATAATCGATACAAGAATAAAATTCAATAGTTTGACTAATGCATAGTTCTGGAGGATACTAGATTATTAATCTACTAAAGGCGTATTGAATAAGCTGGGCATCACAATTGTTCAACATCGCTTTTAATTGGTGTTGCAACTTACTATAGGATCGCAAAAGACTAAACAATGCATTTATCGGCAATTGTTCTCCAATTGGCTGCAGCCGTCATGTTGTTGTTGTACTCCACACGTATGGTGCGCACCGGTTTTGAGCGAGCAGCCGGACCCTCATTGCGCACGATTTTATTAACAGCAAGTTCTCATCCAGCACGAGGTATTGTTTCCGGTATCTCAGTCGCAACGCTTCTTCAAAGTTCAACAGCAGTGGTGCTGCTCGTTGCCGGGTTTGTATCAACCGGTGCGTTAACGTTAACCGCTGCGATGCTGATTGTATTGGGTGCTGATGTCGGTACTGCATTGGTTGTGCAATTCTTGAGTCTCAACCTAAGTTGGCTTATTCCTGCATTGCTGCTTATAGGGTGTTTTATGTTTTTACGCCTTGAAGTACGAATCGCTAAGCACATCGGTCGTATCATTCTAGGCATAGCGTTTATATTACTTTCCCTAACGATGATCGGCGACGCAACTGCGCCACTGCGCGAAACAACACAACTTTCCGAGATCGCCATTTATTTGAGTACCGATGTATTGACGGCCTTTCTCGGTGGTGCTGTTCTAGCATTTGTGTTTCATTCAAGCGTTGCGGCCGTTCTTTTATTAGCTGCATTTTGTGCTCAGAATGTAATACCTTTGGAAGCTGGATTGTCGTTGGTTTTAGGTGCCAATGCTGGCGGGTCGGCTGTTGCATTGTGGCTCACGCGACTGGCTCCACGGGAAGCACGTAGGCTGGCTCTGGCTAATGTGCTATTGCGGACTGTTTTTGCATTAATCGTATTATTAGCCTTAGCATTGGCTATGAGTAATATCCCTTCTCTACTTCCGGGCTCGACTGCAGAAAACAAACTAATTAATTTTCATCTGTTGTTCAATATTGCTTTGCTAGTACCCGGCATAATTTTACTTAGGCCTGTACTTAAGATCACCAATATGTTGTTGCGAGTGGAAACCCCAATTAATGGCAGTGTTTCAGGTTCTCAATCCGCACTCGATCGTAATGCGCTCGACAATCCTGATCGCGCACTACCGAGTGTAACGCGGGAAGTGCTTCGCATGAGTCAGATGGCCGAATCCATGATCAGTGAAATACCCGGATTGCTCGAACGCCATAAACCAGTGGTTATGCAACAAATTCGATCGACCGAAAAACAGATTAACCAGGCACACACGGATATCAAACTGTTTATAGCGGAGCTTAACAGTGGGAAACTTTCAGTTGATCAGGCGGGCCGCGGTATTGAGCTAACCTGCATGGCAATCAACATTGAGCGGGTTGGCGATATCATTGCCAAAGATTTGCTGGAACGTATTGAAGAACAACATGAAAAGCGGCGTGAGTTTTCAAATGCCGGATTCGGTGAAATATCCGGTCTGCACAAGCGTGTTATGACCAATATCCAGC
Organism: uncultured Granulosicoccaceae bacterium; assembly: GCA_938045275.1. Taxonomy (GTDB): domain Bacteria; phylum Pseudomonadota; class Gammaproteobacteria; order Granulosicoccales; family Granulosicoccaceae; genus Granulosicoccus. Next base: position 506 of record CALIMV010000396.1, on the reverse strand, counting down.
TTTCGTTAAACGTGTTGCTTTCCGAAGACCTCGATTCTGCAAAACAATTGGTCATAGAAAAAACGCAAATTGGTAAGTTGGAACGCCAGACCCGAGCTCAGCACTTACACCGCCTGATGAAAGGTACCCCAGAGAGTATTGCTACTAGCGATATGCATCTTGAAGTAGTGCGCGCACTGAAAGAGATAAACTCACTTTACTTAGCAGTTGCGTACCCGATTCTCAGCAAAAGCGGTGCACTGCTGGACACGCGTATCGCAAAGGAAGTCACTGATAGCTGACACAAAATCCTGCAACAATTAAGCTATCGATTTTAATGATATAACTATATTTAATATCGATTTCACGTATGCATAGGTGCTTGTTATCATGCTCGACAATAGAGCTTCTGAGAGCGGTCTCGAATGAGCATATCCCCTGAATCTAAACAAACCGATAGCCGCCCGATTCCTGCACCACATGAAGGCGAACCTTACCTGTTAACGCCAGGGCCGCTGACTACAGCT
>CALIMV010000395.1 GCA_938045275.1 uncultured Granulosicoccaceae bacterium | reverse complement strand
GTACTTGGAGAAAAACGAGCCAAGGCTTATCAACGCACCGAGTGTTGCCAGTGCGGTAAGTTTGCTGAGTACAGCGCGACAAAGTCGCATATTAATTCATTGTGCTACCAGCAACTTCAACAATAATCTGAGCTATCTGCTCGCAATCGTCAACTGAAAAAGTGAGCGGTATACGACAATCATAGAGTCTGTGCAATACCTGGTTGGTCTGTTCCAGGTTTTCCGCCTCTATGTATTTCCAACTTTCGTAGCGGCTGGTATAGGCCACAGGATCGTTAGCGCCGAACCATTTGAGTTCTACGCCACGTTCGAGGCATTGCGCCAGAAACTGCTCGTTCTGAGTGTCTGTGAATTGAGGTATGGAAAATTGAAACGAACTGGATACTTCACGAGCCTTTACATGCGGTTGGGCCAGAGCGATGGTATTGCATGGCTCCAGGGTTTCTCTGATGCGGTCGAATCGTTCATTCCAGCGCGCACAGTTTTTGTCTAGCGCTTGCAGTTGAGGGCGTAAAATGGCCGCGCGTAAATTATCCATTCGGCCACTGCAATTGGGCGTTTGCAGTCGTATTTTTTCAAACGCTTCTGCAGGTGGCCCGGCCTCATGTCGCCCGTACAGCATGTAAGAGCCAGACAATACGATCGATCTTGCCATCAGAGTATCGTCATTGGTGGTAAGAAAGCCACCTTCTCCAGAGTTCATGTGTTTGTAGGTTTGGGTGCTAAAACAAGCGATATCTCCATGGCACCCACTTTTAATGCCGTCGAATGTTGCGCCCATGGTGTGTGCGCAGTCTTCTATGAGTTTTATATTGTATTTTTTAGTCAGGGAAACAATGGCATCCATGTCAACAATATGGCCACGCATGTGCGACAACATAAGCACGCGGGCACCGGTATTTTTAGCAGCCGTTTCCAGATGCGCAAGGTCTATCACCAAATCGCTGGTGGTCTCGATTAGCACTGGTTTTCCACCCACAGCATCAATGGCACCGGGAACCGGGGATAGGGTGAATGAATTGGTCAGCACGGGTTCGCCAGCTTTAATATCAATTGCGCGCAAGGCTGTTTGCATTGCATAACCACCAGAGGCCAAAGCCAAGGCGTATCGTTGATTTTGATAGGCAGCGAATTCAGCTTCCAATAGGGCAGTTTCTGATTGTTCACTCGGTTCGGCGACGTTGTATCGGTGCAATCGTCCGCTGCGCATGACTTCAATGGCTTTTTCGATAGCGTCTTCTGGAATGGCTTCTTGCTGCGTGAAGTTGCCTGAGAACCGGGCTGGTGCTGCGTGATTTGTCATTGGTTTTTATTCAAGTGTTTGTGTATCTGGAGTTAGGTCGTCCTTGTGAGTTTTCCGGTGTTGTGTACAGTTTCGCCGTCATGAGTGCAACTAACGCGCCTGCCACAGCGCCGATCAGATGACCATCCCACGACACACCTTTTTGAAATGGTAAAACTCCGTTTAATAACGTACCAGCATAAAGGCCACCCACAAGAAGGGCAATAACAATGGATTTGATTCGACGTTCAAAAAAGCCTGAGCAAATATGGAATGCGATAAGGCCGAACACCAAACCACTTGCGCCAATGTGAAGCGCTTCTCGGCCAAACACCCATAGGCCTGCTCCACCAAGGATGGTAATCAGGAAAACAATGGCACCACTGTTAGCCCGAGAACCAGCAAGTAACAACAAGGTAATGGCCAGTGGAATCGTGTTGCCGATGATATGCGACAAATCACCGTGCAGAAAAGGCATGGCGAAAATACCGACAAGCCCTCGACTGCTTCGCGGCACCAGACCGTACTGTTCAAGCGCCATAAACCGATCAAATGCAAATACAACCCAAATGATGCCAATGAAGATCGCAATGGCTATAAAGTCACGGCGGATGGTGTGAACATTTCGTGAGTCGACGAGAGAACGAAAAACGCGAATGGGCATAGATTACTGCAACATATTTCGCAGCTTATCTGCAACGTTTTCAATTTTCGCAGGTTTAACTTCTCCTGGTTCGCCTGTTTTAAGCTGTTTAAATTCGTCTTGGTTTATGTCCAATCGCGGTGAATCTGTTTCTCGAAGATTGAGCTCTTTGAGCATATCGCTGATGTCTGAGGTTAAATCACCAAAGTCGAGAAGTTCGTCGTGACTGTTACTTTCAACATAATCAGTTTGGTCGCGCGCACCGTCATTTTCGCCAAGTTCCACATCGATATTTTCAGCAGGATCAGTGTTTTGAATGTGAGTGGAGGGGTGCTCCATTGTATTTTGAGGCGGCGGGTAGTCATCGTCCGAGTATTCGTCTGAAGCGTACTCATGTTTATATTTTTCGTCAGTAGCGTCCGCATATTCTGAAGTGGCTCCTGCAATACCGGCTGCTGCGGCTGCCGCTGCTGCAGTACCAACAGCTGCATAACCTGCACTCGCGTCTTGTTGCGGCGTATTGGTTCCCGCGTCATGTTCGTTGTGATCGGCCGGGACGCCAACATCGCGCAGTGGCTCATGCTCTGCGGTAAATTCCAGCGTGTGATCAGCGGTGTGATTATCCAAATCCATATCGATAAAATCGTCTGAGGTGCACTGAGTACCCGTGGACGACGCTGATGTTTTTCGCTGTGTGGCATCAGCCACTGGATCGTCGGAATACTGCTGCTGGGTTTGAGCGGTATATTGATTGTGGTTGCTAACTTGTCGACGTGTAGTATTGTTTCTATCACCATAGAGTAATGAGGGCGCATGTTGTGGATCACGAACTCGTTGACGATGGACTTGCGCTGCAGTCACTGCAGATTGTTTGTGAAATTCAGCTTGCGCTTTAGGAGCAGTAATGGAATCTGGTACGTGCTCGGCTGTACGGGTATCGGTATGGCAGCGCGATATATGACGTGCGTGCAATCCTTGGAATAAAAAGTACGCAACGAGCGCTATGATCAGTGATACAACCCATATCATCGGAAAATATCTCCATTTACATCGTATTCGATTGACCAGACCTGAAACGGCTTGGTACGGGAACTGAAAAACCCGTCTAGCTGCTAAACTAGGACACCAGCAAATTAATTAGTACTACTGCGTATATTACGGCAGTATTGGTGGCTGAGTACAGTAATGTTTACTCAATCATGCATCCATAATATTACCACTTTTAAATGAGAATCAGATCAATATGGTCCGCGCGGACAAATCTATAATCAAACGCTTAACGAGTCTCAAGCAACATTTGGAACGTGAGAACCCTGTATTAATACAGGCGATTAGCGGTTTTCAGAAGCTCGATGTTATCGGTTACAAAATGGGGCTGTTGAAAGCTGATCAATCCTATGCCACTCAAGTACAGTGGTGGCCGCTCATCTCAATTCTGGGCGTTTTTTCGGCAGGCAAATCTTCTTTCATAAATAGTTATCTAAAGAAACCGTTGCAGAAAACCGGTAATCAGGCGGTGGACGATAAATTTACGGTGATATGTTTTGGTGATGATAACCAAGGCAAGGTATTACCCGGACTCGCACTTGACGCTGATATGCGGTTTCCGTTTTACCGCATCAGTAACGAAATAGAAAAGGTATCGGTCGGAGAAGGTCGGCGCATAGATGCCTATTTACAACTCAAGGTCACAGATTCACCTGTAATGCGTGGAAAGATATTGATCGATTCGCCGGGGTTTGACGCTGACGATCAACGCACCGGAACATTACGGTTAACAGATCACATCATGGGCATATCAGATTTGGTGTTGGTGTTTTTCGATGCGCGACACCCTGAACCTGGAGCAATGCAGGATACCTTGCAACATCTGGTTGGCAATACGATTAATCGATCAGATAGCAATAAATTTATGTTTGTACTCAATCAAATGGACACAGCGGCGCGAGAGGATAACTCTGAAGAGATTGTCGGTGCGTGGCAGCGCGCATTGTCCCAAAAAGGCTTGACCGCTGGTCGCTTTTATACCATCTACAACAAGGCCATTGCTCCGCCAATTGAGGATGAAATCACCCGAACCCGATTTGAAACGAAGTGTGATGCTGATATGGCTGAGATTGAATCACGCATAGATCAAGTTGAAGCTGAACGTGCTTATCGAATTGTCGGTTCAATGGAAAAAGAGGCGTATCGCGTCCGTGATGAAGCAGTACCCGCTATTACTCGTTTAAAGAAAACCTGGAAAGCCCGGGTATTACGCTTTGATGTCATTGCTTGGGTACTTGTCGCGCTTATTGTTCTCGGCGTTTCTATTGTGCTCGGTGCTGTGGGTGGGCTATTTACATTTTTGTTGAGCTTATTGGCTAATCCAGTAACCATGCTGGGCAGCATTGCCGCTATTTTGGTAGCCGTACTTGCGTTGCACTTTTTCATTCGATCGAGGGTAGCCAGTTATATGGTTGGCAAGTTGAAGCAAGGGGATGACGCGTTTTACACTGAGGCGTTTGCTCACAACACACGTTTTTATCGCACGATATTCAGGAGCACACCGGTCGGTTGGAACAAACGAAGCAGTGAAGACGTAGATGAGGTTCTGGAGCAGGCTTCTGATTTTGTACAGAAGCTCAACGATCAATACACCCAACCGTCTGGCTAGAATAAAGACTGTAGCTTCAAGCAGCGAAACGCCGCTGTACAAAAATGTCGGTATGCCTGACGATCGATGGCTTTGGATAACTGAAATGTTCTGGACGCATATTGCATCCAGAACTGCTCAATAATCTATTCGTCAATCTATTCGTCAATCTATTCGTCGGTTGTTTCGGGCTTAGCAGGCTTTTTAACGCTTTCACCAGATTGTGGTTTCACGTCGGCCACTTTTCTTGAAGCGAATGATAATCCGCCGCCAGAGGGCTTGACCGAATTGGATTCGTCTTTAGTTGCCAGCGATCGTACTGAGCTTTTTAATTGGCTCGGTTGACGCTGCGATACGCGTTGTCCATCAGAATCATCATTTGGCTTTGATTTATCAGCCGATGAATTTGTACTTTTACTGCCTGGCTCGGCAGTCTTCGGTGATTCTGTCGGGGTAGGCGACGAGGTGCTTGGCGACTTAGTACTCTCGCGCTTGGCGACGGGTACGGCTGTATCGTCTGCTTTGCTGTTAGCCGGCGATCTTGCAGGTGCAACTTTTTCTACCTTGTTATCGGCTGTTGCATTATTGGATTGCTCGTTATCAGATACAGATTTTCTATTGGTAGAACCATTATCTGAAGGCTTAGCGCTTGGCACGCCTGTGTTATCAGCTGCAGAATTCTCCGCCTTGGTATTAGCTGAATTCGAGTTTGTCCTTACGCTATTTGCAGCAGAACTGTTATCAGCGACATTACCAATAGATACGTTACTCGCGGCAGGCGCTGGAGGCTTGGCGGTCGAGCTTTCGCTAACAGTGGTGCTGCTTTGACTCGCGGAATGACTGTTACTGGTTTCAACTATTCCTGGCGTTGCACTGGATGACGTTTTGTCAGTTGGTGTTTTCTTTACTGATGAATCATTGGCCGCACTGGCATCAGGTGGTGTGGAAGTAACCACAGCCGGAGACGCATACGTTGATTTATTAGCTGCGGCCGTTGACTCGGAAGACGAGTGCTTCACTTCCTTGTCAGTTGTATCAGTCGGTGCGTCAGTATTGTTCGCACTGGCCTCGGCTTTATTGTTGACTCTTTGGCGACGCCTGCCAGGACCACGACGACGACGAGCGTTGTTTGACGAATCCTTATTGTCTGCATCATCGTTAGGGTCGACGTTTCCGTTTACGTCATCTATTTCTGGCGGCTCTGGCGGGATAACATTGCCGTTTGGTTCACCGTTGCCGTTGACATCGGATTGAGCTGTTTTATCAGGCTTGCCGTTGCTTCGGCCGCGGCTACGCCCACTCTTGCCGTTTGAATGACTGGATGTTGAGGCGTCAGTTGCCTGGTCTGTCGATGCGTTTTCTGTTGTGTCAGCGGACGCATTGTTTTCAGGTGCCGAATTAGATTCAGTTACCGTCTCTTTCTTATTGCGCCCACGAGCAGGGCGTCGACCACGCGAGCGCTTTGGCGATTCTTGCTTATCATTCTGCTCATCGGTAGCTGGGCTTGAAGCGACGTTATTTTCTTCAACACTTTCAGTAGCACTAACCTTATCTTTATTCTGGCTGCGCCCACGTCCACGCCCACGCCCATTGCGCACCTTACTATCGTTCTGGGATTGCTCATCACGAGACTGACTTGTGGCATCTTTCTTTGCCCCGCGTTTCTTGCGTCGACCAGCTGTTTTTTTGCTTGACCGGTTACTGCCACGATCTTGATTAGTGTCACTACGACTTCGCTGTGGACTTGAAGCAGCGTTACGGTTGTTGCGCGAACCACCGTTCGTATCAG
>CALIMV010000394.1 GCA_938045275.1 uncultured Granulosicoccaceae bacterium | reverse complement strand
GTTGCCAGTGCGCGTGGCCGTCCGTCCGTCCAGGCTGCTGGCGAACTTGGCAATAACAAAAGGGGTTTTGTGTTGCTGGTGGTGGAAGAAAAAGCGGTTGGTAAACTTGGCGAGATCTTCACAAACGCCAGCCGTTACCTCCACACCTGCAGATGATAAAACTGCTGCGCCCCCGCTGGCCTGAGTATGGGTATCGGATGTTGCAAACACGACGTGGCTAAAACCAGCTGCCAGTATGGCGTCGGTGCACGGCGGTGTTTTGCCATGATGCGAGCAGGGTTCTAACGACACATACAGGGTTGCCCCTTTTGTGGGGAGCTGCTGCTTGGCTGCATTGCGAATCGCATCGACTTCGGCGTGAGCTTGTCCTGCTTGTTTGTGCCAGCCTTCAGCAACGATGTTACCGTCGCGCACGATAACCGCACCCACAAGCGGGTTAGGGCTGGTATTGCCCCTTGCTCGTTCTGCCAGCTCAATGGCTCGGCGCATAAATTGTTCGTGTGTCGGCATTCACCAAACCCGTTAATATTGTCGGGGCGGTATGACACAGGGAATTGTTGTTTCGCACTCAGTCCGACCAACGATCGGTTCGAGTTAATCGCGATGACAACAGGCACGCATTGAAATACACACGCGCGGTTTGGTAGTGATTGTTCCTGTTCCAAACTCCTCCCATCCGGACTATCACCGTCGGCTCTGGATTTTGACCAGATCAGCTGTTCACCGGCTAAGCGGTTTGCAGCTCACGGGCTTGGTGCGCAACAGCACACCCTACCGTCGGTGGGGAATTGCACCCCGCCCCGAAGCTTGTACAAGCGAATTTATAGGAAATTGGTTGTTTTGGCAATGTCGGGCGGCTTTTAGTGATCAAATTAGCCGCGCAACCTGCCTACTAAGTCGCTATTTCATCAGGTGATCAGTTTTAAAGCTGTTTACTGGCCTGATGTTGCGCTCAGTTGTCACGGTTAGTTAACGGTTTTAGCGGTTATTTCGATAGCCAATCGGCCCATAGCGCCATAGTCCGCAGTGACCTTGTCACCGACATCAATAAAAGGTGCACCGGTGCAAGTACCACAACTAATGAGTTGGCCTTTGTTCAAGCCGTTTTTTCGCATGGCAGGTTGGTTAAGCAGCCAGCATACAAACGCCAGCGGATTCCCGTAAATTGATATGCCGCTATGCCCGTTAACATCGGGTTGATTGCTTATCTCTAATTTGACAGGATGTGAAGTCAAGTCGAGATCGCGCCATGATTGAAACGGTTGTCCAACGATCATGTGCTGGTTCGCACCAAAGTCTGCGATGGCCAGACACCCTGGTTTTTCAGGTACTTCACTAAAACGGGAAGCGACTATTTCGAGCCCTGGTGCCACCCAATCAATGTGTTCAAGAATATCGTTGATGGCAATATCCGTATCTCCATCGCCACGCGCAAAGTCGTTTTTCATGCAGGCTACGAATTCTGCTTCAACACGTGATTTGTGTTGCGTAAACAAAGGCAGCTCAAGACGCTCTTTCAAGCCATCGTTTTCGGTGAATGCGCTGCTGTACAGTGGCCCAAAAAAGGGTTGTTCTAATCCTAATATGCCGAGCGTTTCATCGGCGGTCGCGCCGATTTTGTAACCCACGACCCGTTCATCCGAAGTTGCAGCTTGTGTGCAGGCGGATTGAATGTCATAGGCTTGAGTTACCGACAATGGTTCTGGTATCGGCTCGCAGAATGTGCCGTTAATGCGAGCTTGCCAGAGTTGTTGGGCGTAGTGGTTTGGTTGATTCATAAATTTAATGTCACTTTTTCGTGAGGGCTATATTAATACAATTTGTTCAAATTGATTTTAGTTTTAAATGCTTTCAAAGTTAATTCAACTATAGCCATCAGCGCTCACTCGAAAGAAGAGAGGGGCTACTAGGTGACGACAGGATCGTAGTCGAGGTTTATTTGCCAATTGACGGCAATTGACACAATTTCCGGCGGGTAGTTGATCAAGACGGTGATTTATTTGAAATTATGGTTCAGCAACATCGAGATAAAAGGCTGCAGAACGAATTTTTTACAAGTACTAAATGGTCAAGGTAATGAGCATAGACGAGCTGTAATTGATGGTTTGTCAAACTATGGTCCCGTCTTTCGGAATGTACTACCAAGCACTGTGATAAACAGCACAAGATATGCGAACAATTGTGCTGATAATTCATATTAAAATACACAGCTCAGGGAGCGATAAATGCACCGGTTTAAATCTGTTTGACAGGCAATAATTCTACGGTATTAGTTATTTAACTGATTTCCTCATTGAGTATCTTCAATAAAATCACTGATGTAATCGGCTATCGATTGTGGTTGTGACAAAGGGCCATCATGATTCGCATTCTTCACGACCACTAATTTGCCTTTTTTCAGGCAATCAGAGTACCTTCTAGACATATCTTGCCAAGCAGTGTTAGTTCTTTCGCCGAACAGAACTAGTCCTGGCACCTCTAATTTATTGATGTATTTGCAGTCTACAATTGGTTGGTCAGGAGCGTGCTCTCCAAAATTCAAGGGTAGTGTTCTTGCATTATCAAGCACCACTTTTTGCAACATAGTTGGCTCTGTTTTAAATTCTCCAGCGTTTCGTTCAAGTGCTCGCTCGAAAAATTGCATAGCTCCGGCATTTAAATCTTGCTGCTCGATTAGTTTTTTTACACCTGAGAAATCTGGCGAGTTTGATAGCGAAGCCAGGTCTTCGTCTCTGTCAAGTAGTTCGCCTAGTACGGGTTCATATTGTATTATTCCTTTTACAAGGTCTGGCCTTAGACGAGCGACCGCACTAATGATAGCGCCGCTACGAGACCAACCCACAAGAAATACCGGCCCGAGCTCTTTATGTTCGATAAAATCGATCAGATCTTGTGCATCAACATTCTCATCAAATCGATGTGCTCCTGGTGGCCAGTCTAACGTACCGAAATATCGTAGTGTGTACGATATAAATCGGTATCGTTCCGATACCGGCAACAACATATACCCCCAAGTACGATAATCTGAAATCGAACCATGAACAAATACCAACGGAATCCCATCACCGACATCGACATGCTCAACCATTCGATTCCCGATTTTCTCAACACTGGCTCTAACGGGTTTTATATCTGTGAAATCATCTCCAGACCCTCTGGACGGCATTTCAATTAGATCGAATGCTACCTTCACCCGATTGAGATAATCATCATCGAAGCAATAGGATCGATAAAACTCGTATACGTGTTCTCGTGTCATAGAGGGTGCCACTCGCATAAAATCTTGCAGTGCTTTTTTCGCTTCTTGCACGCGCCCCAAATGCGGCAATGTGTACGCCAGTTGCAAATGGCTTAGCCAATTTCTTTCATTGAATGACTTAATGAAAAGATCATAAGCAAGTTGGTACTCACCTTTGCGATAATGCCACTTTGCCAGAGACATATACCACCATTTTTTAAAAAATATTGGCTCGGTTTCAAGCGCTTGTTCTACCAGTGCCTTGCCTTTGTCCCAGTTACCCGAATAAGATAAAAAATTTCCGTAAACGGCGAGCATGCTTGGGTCTCCGGGATTTAGTTTTAAGCCACGGTCGATAGCAACCTGCATTTTTTCTGAATCACAACTGGCAAGGTAAGCTTGAACCATGCCCCAATAAACACTGGGATTAGTGCCATCTGCTTGTGCTTCCGCTCTGGTAGCCGCTTCAATTGCCTTTTGTTGGAGATGAGTGCGCTTAGACTTGTCACTGCGCATGGGTTCCTGCAAAGAAGAACCCCACAGATATTGTCTGGAGTAAACCGTACTTTGCAGCGCCCATGCATCTGCATCTTCAGCATTATTTTCAAGTAAATTGGCCAGGCACTGCACGGCTCTTGAATTAACGCTATCGAATTCACCGGAGCACGAGGTACAACCATACCCATGAGCCAGGCATTCAGGTCGCGATAAATTCTTCACTGGTTTACCACGGGAAATACTCAAAAGGTGATGCCCGATAGCGCCTCCGGCCGGTGATCCAACCAGCGCTGCGATTCTGTTGGCCATTGCTGATAAGTTAGTTGAAACGGACTGTTCGAAGTTTTCTGCTAGGACTAACTTGTTCGACTTGAGATGCTGAAGTTGCAGATTGATTGAGCTACCATCATCGTCTAGTAGAGACAACTCAAGCTTGTAGTCCGAAGGTAAGTCGCGTGGTTGTGTCGGTACAATATTGCTGTAACGCGATAACGCCGTGACAACACTCTTGGTTAGCCGATCTCTGATTTCATTACTTGAACCTCCGACCACCTGCACAATGACATTTAAATTTTCAAGTTCAGAGCCCTGGAGATTATTCGTTTGTATTGTTGGATTGACCTCGTCAACCATCGATAGTTGATTATCTGGGGCAAGGTATTTCGTTTGCAGCAAAAAAATTCCGCTGATTAACAACAGCGATGCAATGGCAACCAAAGGTATTAAAGATACGCCGTGAAGATTCTTGGAAAAACTGGCAGCCACGACAGAATCAGTGGGGTCGGGGGTTCTTATTGCGTGTAACAAGTAACCTTGACGAGGCAGGGTTTCCAGTATTTGTCGGTTCGCATCTCCCAACGCAACGCGGATTTCACGAATGCTCTGGTTAAGCGAATCATCACTGGCCACAACCTCACCCCATACCATATTGATCAGATAGTCCCTAGATAAAACTTTATTGGGTTGCGATGCGAGCTGTTCAAATACTAGGCAGGTCTTAGCTCGCAGGCGTATCTCATTGCCATCTGGAGTGATAAGGCTGCGCTTGGCCTGTATGTAGCGACAGTTGTTGAATCGAAGTTGCGAGAAATCAGCTTCGTTTGCACCGTAGGTTTCTTGTTGGAGGCAATTTGCCACGAGTAGTATTCGTCCATATTACACTTGAAGCATTTAGGGTAATTTGCGGCAATTAGCTGTGTCCATATTACATTTGAAGCATTTTTAACTTATCACGTTGCCTTGAGTATTAAGCAAAACATCTGATTTATTAAATATTTAAGGAATTTTTCAGGCTAATTTCAGGCCAATTTCAGGTAACTTTGTATCGCCTAACGGATGCTCTCATTAACTTCAAATTGAGAGCGGAAATGGACAATCTCATTGCAACTTTAATGTTATGGATTAGTTCCAACACGACTTACGATGTCACACAAATACAACCACCTGAAATTCGATTGGTTAGCCCATATGAGATAACGAGCGAGTACTATCGTGGGTCTGATGAGGCACGTCCGGAATCTGGGATAGATGCCCGAATATTTGCCTTATACAACGCTAAGGATGCGAAAAACGGCATTATATTCTTGGTCGATCCAAGACTAACTAGTAATCTCTCAATGGAGTCTGCTGATACCGATGAATCCGTCAAAGGTCGATCAAAATTGCTGCATCGAGAGTGGCTGGAAAATCCAGTTTTTCAAGAACAACTTTTGCATGAGCTTATTCACCACGTTCAACATCAAACTGGTGCAATTAATCAATTTCCGTGTCCTGCATATGGTGAGCGAGAGGCCTATTTATTAGGAGGAAAGTACCTGAATCAACGGTATGTGGGAGACCCGCTACCGAATCGTAAATTGCTGGCTTATAGGTATGGCCACTGCTAAAAAGAATGTCGCAGTTTATCCCTACATCGAAGTCCCATTATTAAGAATGACATTGGCCCCGCCCAAACTGGTTGTGGCACAACAGTCGTCTACTAATGTAACCACTATTCGGTTTACCTCACCTGCAACGATCAGTTCGGCTAAATTCCCAGTTTCTAGATCATTATAATAGACGTAACTATCAGGAACGACTTCGCACTCTGGATACATCGAATTGCATATTGATACGCGCGCACCATCGTCCACATCTGAAAATGTAACGACTAAATTTGATACAACGGTTCCAGGTTTAATTTCTAAAAAATTTTGAAAATAGGTGAAGTCTCCGTAAACCATGCAAGCTTGAGCTATGTCGCAAACTTTCGATGGATTCGTGTATTCGATAGTGTTACGGTCTGGTGCGGAAAACCATCCAGCGTCACCAGATAACGGAACTGTGGCGTCTTCGTACTCACAAATCTCGCCATTAATCCTTGGTATACAAGTGAATTTCTTTATACCAGTTGGGTTGTCAACACTGACTTCCAGGCCGTCGTGTTGCTGCCATACACTTAGCAGTCTAGACGTTGTTTGATCTTCAAGGGCGTCTCCATTTGGAGATGGTTCATCGGAAGACGAGTAAATTGGACTATCGCAACCGATCAACAACAGCAGAATGACTTGAATGATAATCCCATATTTAAGCATTGAATTGTCCATAGGCTATAAGGCTGAACATATACCGGTAATTGTTCAGTAAAAAAGCTGTTCCATTGTGGGTATCGTTAAGAATTTAAACAATAACACTGTTTACTGATGAATGTATCTATCCAATTGACCGTGAAAATTTGTTAGCTGAACGCGGAGTCATCGTTTCCTACGAAATTATTCAACGTTGGTGCACAAAGCTCACAACTGAGTATGCGTCGCATATTAAACAACGAATAAGGCTTGGAGACGATGTCTGGTACGTGTCCCAATTATTGATCAAAATACAAAGCGTTCCGCACTATCAATGGCGAGCTGTTGAACAGGATGTTGATACGTTAGATTTTCTGATAGTAAAAAATAATAGAATTTACTCTCTTTCTAGGAGGATTTTTCAACAGCTTTATTGTCGTGTTCAATTGGAATGCGCAGTACAATCGATTTGCCAGAATCTCTCGATCTCGTAAACAATTCTCCACGATGCATACGCGCTACATCTTTCGCTATTGATAATCCCAGGCCGCTTCCGGAATGATCTGTTCCATCAGTACGAAAAGGCTGTGTCAGTTGCAGGAAGTGATCATCTGATATTGCCTCGCCATCATCAGTAACAATGACTTCTGCCGAGTTTTGCACACTGGACATTTGCGTCGAAACCGACAAGGTAGCGCCGGGCTTGTTGTGCTGTATTGCATTATGAACTAAATTGCCAATCGCCTCGCCCAAAAGGGTTCGATTGCCCCTAACGAAGAGATGCTTCTCCAACGTGGAAACCGAGAACTCCTGGGCGCAATCGAAAGCCAACGGCGCCATTTCCACTGCTTTCTCGTTTACCAGTTCGTTGAGATCAAAACGTGTTAATTGCTCGGAATCCATCGTATGCGCTCGCGCACTGGAGAGCATCTTGTTTACCATTAGAGCCGACTTGTCAGACACGGCCAGAATTTGCTGCAAGCCGGCACGCATCTCCTCATTCGATTCACTCTCAAGAGACGACTGCGCCTGAATTTTAATAGCGGCGATGGGGTTGCGTAGTTGATGAGCTGCATCACCAATAAATCGTTCCCGGTTCTTTTTGCTACGCGCCACCCTATCTAACAATGTATTCATTGAGCGTACGATACCGGAGAGTTCCACAGGCACTTTTTGCTGAATTGGAGAGAGTGCAACAGCAGATCGTTTGTCAATGGATGCCTGTAGTCTTGCTAAGGGCCGCATGCCCACCTTCACTGCAAACCATACAATGATGCCCGCTATCAAAGACAACAGCACCAGTCTCATTGCTGATCGGGCAAAGAGATCAAATGTCAACTCACTGCGCTGTGATAAGCGCTGCCACGTGGTAATGGTTGTAATACCGTTAAGCTCTCTGTTGGTTAGGTCGCGCAATATCTGCACCGCACGTACCGCTTCACCGAGGTGCTCACCGTCATAAAAAACCGGTCTTAACAACGTAGGGGATTCTTCTATTGGTCGGGGGTAGCCGCTGTAGCCGGTTACAAACGCACCATCCGGTCCGCGAACATGGTAATAGAACTGATCTCCGAGAGTGTCAGTCAATGATTCCAGTGTTGCCTCTGCCAACAGCGAGCCATTGGATGAAATCACATACTCAAGTATCGTGAGAGAAGCGGCAAGCAAGGTTCGGTCATTAAGATCGCTGGACACTTTTCGTGCATGGAAAAATGTTTCGATAGCCACTAGTGCTGCGACCAGTGCCAGTGGCAACATAAGCCACAAGGTCAATGATGTACGAATAGACTTCACAATACTTACGGCTTGGCAAGCCGAAAACTATACCCAAGACCGCGTGCCGTTTTGATTTCTGCGCCACTACCTGCGATGCGTTTTCGTAATCGGTGAATGTAAAGCTCAACGGTTTTTTCGTCGACCTCAGAACCCATACCGTATAAGTGATCAAGTATTTGGTGTTTGGAAATTATGCGATCTTTACCGTTGATAAGAATCTCCGCCAGAGCGTATTCTCGCCTGGGCAGGTCTATCGGTTCATTGTTAATTTTTATTTGTCGTGCCACCGGATCAAACTCCAATTGCCCCACACGAATAACCTCGTTGATTTTTTTATCCACTCGCCGCATCAAGGCACGAGCGCGGGCTTTGAGTTCTGCCAGATCAAACGGTTTCTCCAGGTAATCGTCAGCGCCGAGATCCAGCCCGTCCACTTTATCTGTCAGTGTGGCCCTGGCAGTCAGCAGTAGCACCGGGGTTTGCACGCCGCGTTGACGTAGATTTCTCAAAAGCTGAAGTCCGGATAAGCCGGGGAGGTTGATATCAAGGATAATAAGATCAGCAGACTCTCGAGACAAGTACCGTTCCGCTTCTACGCCGTGGTAGATCACATCCACACCGTGACCGTCCGCACGAAATGACTTCGCCAAACCGTCAGCCAGTGGGTGGTTATCTTCGACAATGAGTATTCGCACGGGATTAGTCTTCGGTAGTGAAAGCTTTATGAAAGGTAGGCTTGATACAAATACCGGTGTACCGCACGGACAACGTGCGGCTTTATACAATTAAATTTATCATGTTGGAGGTCTCTATGAAACCGAAGAAATCATGGGTCAGCTTGCTGGCCGCAGGTGTACTCGTACTTGGCAGTTCTTTCAGTGCTCAAGCCGCTGATCTTTCAGGCAAAACGGTAGAATGGATTATTCCATTCTCTGAAACTGGAGGTTCGGCAAAGTGGGCGAACTTTTTTGCACCATTGTTGCGAGACGCACTTCCCGGCAAACCGACTATTGTCGTCAAGTTTATGCCTGGTGCAGGCTCAACCAAAGGAGCAAATTGGTTTCAGGAACAATCTAATAGCGACGGAACACTGCTTTTCGGTTCATCCGGGTCCACTCAATTTCCGTACCTGCTCGGTGACCCGCGTGTGCGTTATGAATACAACGACTGGAATCCGGTTATGGCGTCAGGAACCGGTGGCGTTGCCTACCTGAATGCGGAGGCGGGGGCCAAATTTGAT
>CALIMV010000393.1 GCA_938045275.1 uncultured Granulosicoccaceae bacterium | reverse complement strand
AATGGCCTCTGGAAGATGTACTTATTACACTACGCCATGGCCGCGAGCACTTAACTGATTGCGAGACGTGTGATGAAACGCCTGTCAAACTCGATGTGATAGAGCGTGATATTACATTTGTAGGCGACCTTTCCAGTGATCAACGCGCACGCTTATTAGCAATAGCAGACAAGTGTCCGGTACATAAAACCTTGACTGGAGAGATCGACATACGCACAACTGAGCAACCTTCGGCGAGCGCATAGTAGTAACAAGTGAGCGTCAAGGTATTTGAGCCATTAGCCGTATAATCGCTCTTCAAGCGAACGGCCCTTAATCAGGTGACGATACCGCCAGCCATTTTTTGCCAACATGGCAAGCAAAGCTTGATCGACTGCATGGCCTTCGGTTTGCTGAATGAGATAGTCCCCTTGCGCTTGTCTTTGTACACGCAGTACACCTGTTAGCTTTGAGCATTCTCGAACAAACTCATCTTCTGGAACCGATGGAAGGCGAAGTGTAAGGTAACCATCCTCCGACGAAGTCTCTATTAACCCCGATTCGATCAGTTTTCCTTCGCTTAAATACACTACTGTGGAACATAACTTCTCCAGCTCATCCAGGTTATGCGAGCTGATCATAAAGGTGGTTTTAGCGGATTGGCTGCGAATAAGGTCGCGAATAATTTTAACGTTTGGTGGGTCGATGCCGGCGGTTGGCTCATCAAGCAATATCAGTTCAGGGTTGCCGATCAATGACTGCGCAATCGATACACGCTTACGCATACCATGACTCAGTTCTCCCGGTTTTTTCACACCAGCATCAGACAGCAATACGATATCAAGCACGCGATCGACTTCCTGGCTTGCGGCACGACCACCGAAACCCTGCAACCTGGCCAACAGCTGCAACTGCCGCTTAACAGAGAATCGCGGGTCAAGATGTGCGTCTTGAGGCAAGGCCGCCAGTTTTCCAGCTAGCGCATTACTACCTACTTTATGCCCCAGTATTGTTGCTGAACCCGCCGAGGGATGTATAAATCCACACAACAAACTGAAAAACGTGGTTTTACCTGAACCGTTCGGACCAATTAGGGCAATCGGTTCCCCTGATTCCAACGATAAGTCGATTGAATCAAGCGCTTTTACAGCGCCATAGTTTTTACTTAGCCCACTTGTAGTTATAATGTTCAAAGGTCGCACCTTCTTATAGCAAACCAACCTAAGCCAAGTAAAATAACAGTTTGTGCTATTGGAATGGGCGCCAGTGAGAGAGTATCCCAGCTTCCCAAGCGCACAAGGGTGCTCAATTGCGAACCGGGCAAGACCCAATCCAGCACTGGAAAGGGCCCAAAATTATTTTGAACATACCCGATTAAAAACCACGACAGTATCCAGCCAACAATGGCCAGCATGGTTGCTTGCCGAGCAGACTTTACCAATACCGATACCAATGCCATAAGCGCTACATACGATAACAACACCAGCGCCAAATTAACAATCACCACCGGTGCTTCACTCAAGGCCACTGGCAACTTCTCAGGCGACTTATACGCGACTAAGCCAAGCACCGTAGCGATAGTAACCAGGATAATCAAAAGCTGAATGAGATATTGTCCGACGAAGCGGCCAATAAAAATGTTTGTTCGGCTGGTTCGCAGTACCAGGAAACGCATTGTACCTCGTGCCCTATCTGACGCTATTTGATCAGCTGCCGAAATCATTGTGAAAAACGGCAGTAAATACAATGAGAAAATCCAATACAGCGCAATTTCTGCCGATTTCCAGTTGGTAAAGGCCGTCTGCTCAAATGAACCAAACAGCAGCTGCACAATGAAGCTGAAATCAGCGGACGAAACGTACGATGCAGCTGGCGCAATCGCGTAGTTTAAGAAAATCAACCAAATAAGCGAAAACGTAATAATCGCTGCCCAACCGCGTCCTGACAGGAACAAGCGCGCCCATTCATTTAGTGCAATGTTAATTACTGACATTGGCCTCACTCAACTCCATGTTCATTTGGCGATTTGATTGTACCCATGTCGCTACCCAATCGGGAAGCTCGGGCGATATTTGATCGATTTTTAGAAACGCTAATAGTTCTATTGGCGTTACTTTGCCACCCTGCTTTTTCAAAAAGCGTGCATCAACAACCGCTTTAGCCACCAGCTTGTCTTTGGATATAAATTGTTGTTCCAAATAAACGGAGTGTTCATCCCATCCAAGCACGCAAGTTCGAATGGTGAATTTCTGGAACAGTTTTAACGATCGTTTAAAACGTATGGTTTCGGCGGCCAGCACCGGATACCAGCCATTTTTTCTTACCGCATGAAACGCGTCGCTACGCAACAGAAGGTCGGTGCGACCCAAATCCATTAAAGTCAGATACACGCCATTGTTTACATGTAATAGTGCATCAAGATCGTTGGGTAAAACCCTAAAATGCGTGTCGATAGGCCCCAACATGGAACAGCGAGAACGACGCGATTGTGTCAGTATGAGCCACAACAAACGAAAATAAAACTTCATGCTTCAACAGATTCAGTTTCTGAATCCGAGAGTGTACGCAAGTTTTTTCCGTTTTGCTCAGGCAACCAGGACTGTAACCGATCTACCATCTCAACGCCGCATCGCCAGCCCGTTTCATAGTCATGAATAATGGCTGTTGAGCTACTGCCAAACGCATGACTTTGCAACGGCGTCTTCGGCGCAATACATATAATGTTGACATCGTCAGGGGGCTGTTGAAGGGTTTTGATGGCTCGGGCGTATGCCTGGTCGTGCGAGTCCAGCATCTGTAATAGCGAGTTTGGCAATGCTCGTCGCAATGGCAACGCATCGATTCTTTGTCGCCAACTAGACTGTGGCCTATCGTCGCTTACCGTTCTTATGACAACAATTTGCTTAGCACCAAACTCAATAGCTTTGATTATCGGTAACGGGTCTGCCACACCACCATCCACCAGTTGTTGTCCACCAACACTAACCGGTGCTTTGTATAGAAACGGTACGGCGCTCGATGCTTTAAGGTAGTTTAATACCGTTTGCTTGTCGGGTTGCAGATACACTGGTTGCATTGTCTTTCGATTGGTTGCAACAAACAACAACTGACGATTTTTTTGAACGCTGGCTATTCGCTGGTATGGGAGCCGATATTCAGGATCTGTAATCGTTAATTCAAAATACCGGTCGAGATCGATAACACCGCGTGCGCCCAACCATCGATACGGTACAAAGAATCCAGGAGCGGCAGTAAGTTCTGCAATTGCTCGTTTCGCATACCCTTGCTCGCCAATGAAATAGCTCAACAAATTCTGCGCACCCGCAGAGACACCAAGCCCTAACTGGAACGGGTTGAATTGATTGGCAAGAAACGCATCGAGCACACCAGCTGTAAAAATGCCTCGCTGGCCTCCACCCTCTGCTACCACAGCCACACCCGCTCTTACCGAGTTAGTTAAATAGGTATCAGACACAGAGCTTTGTTCTTTATCCATTTCTATCAATTTTTAAAGTAGAGCTGGCAGAGTAATTTGAGACAGTGTCGAGAAGCAAGCACACCGAAGCACAGCAGTAGTAAAAATCACGACCAGTTCAAACCCTCCACAATAGCAGCGACACTTGTGGATAGGTACACGCGAAATTGTGCTCTCTTCAACACAGTTATCCTAAAAGCTTGTTTAGCATGTTTGCATGGAGGATAGAATGAAAATTCAGCATTTTTTAGCATTAACTGTAGCAACTGTAATTGGTACATTCAGCATTCCTGCAAATGCACACAATTGCGGTGAGCTATCGCCGCTAATGGCCAGTTTGGGTAAACAATATACGGAACTGACTTATTCACCAGAAACATCGACTAACAACGCTAATTTGGACAAGGCTGATTTAATTGATTTGATCGAACAATCAAAGCTACGCTCAGGTCACGGTGTTCGGGTTGCGTGTTTTGGAAAGAACGGTCGTTGGGAAGAAGACTCAACCATGTTCACCCTGACTGATATTGATCATAGAGAAAACAACAAGGGCAATCTTATTCTTTCTGCTATGGAAGAGTCTGAAAGAGACCTGAAGCGCAAAGTCATTGAATTGCCAAAAGCTGAAAAATGGCAATTGGCAGCAGATAACAAGTACAGCACCTCCTACCTGTTTCGACTCCAGAACTTTTCAAACAGCGGCAGCCGTGCTGCAGAAATTGCACTGACCATTCACGGTGGTGATTCAGCTGTGGTTGTCACAGAAGTGCTATACATCAATGGCCTGAAAGTAGATTGGGTTACCTGGCAGCTGGACAGCTAACTCGATTTGTATAAATCGTGTAACCGCCACCATTGGTATGGCGCTGATTGTGGCGTCCCCGGAGGCGATACTTCCCAGCTTTCCTGGCGCCCCAGCGGAGTAATATCGAGATAGGACCAATTGCTTCCCAGTGCTTCAACACCACGCCCACTGGTAAAATAGGTTCTGAAAATTTTATCGTCCTGCTGGATAAAGACGTTTATTCCGAATCCATCAGTAACGTCAAAATCGCGATTGAAATCATCAGTGGTGCTGGCCCAGGTGAAGCTCCATTGCATGCGTTTTTGAAATGCAGCAATCTCGTTTTGTGAGGCGGTGGCAACTATCGCAAAGCTTGTGTCTCGTGCATGCAGGTGAGACAGGTGCCCCACGTTGTCGATTACCATGCAACAACCCGAACACGGATTTTCATCACCTGGTTTGAACATGTGATGGTATACGATAAGTTGTTTTCGACCGGCAAATAAATCCTGCAAACCAACTGTTTTATCGTTCAGTTGAAATTTATAACGACTGGACACAAGCATCCACGGCATATTTCGTCGTATTGTTGCTACACGATCATGTTCAGCGGTTAACGCCTTCTCTGCAACCAGCAATTCGGCACGTGCTTTTTGCCACTCTTCAGATTCGACCACTTTGCGCGTTTTAGCAGTATCGCTCATTTCAACAAATTCAAGTTTCTGGCCGCATGTGCGGAAATAATAAAACATCACGAATCGATGGCGATGCAGTTAGCAACATGACCAGTCGATCAATACCAATTCCTTCACCGGCCGTTGGCGGCATGCCGTACTCCAAGGCACGAACATAATCGGCATCGTAGTGCATCGCCTCTTCATCACCGGCATCTTTATCAGCCACCTGTGCTTTGAATCGTTCAGCTTGATCTTCTGCATCGTTTAGCTCTGAGAAGCCGTTGGCCAGCTCTCTTCCGCCTACAAACAGTTCGAATCGATCTGCAACCGCAGGGTTATCATCATTTCGGCGCGACAAGGGTGATACTTCGGTTGGATACATGGTGATAAAGGTTGGGTCATGGAGCTTCTCTTCGACTGTAGCTTCAAAAATTTCAGTTTGAATTTTGCCAATACCCCAGCTCGGATTAACCTCTATATGCAATGACCTGGCAATTTGAGTGGCTTGGCTTAAATCTGCCAGCGCTTCTGCCGAAATGGATTCGTTATATTGGAGTATCGAGTCGAACATACTTAATCGCGCAAAAGGCTTGGCAAAGTCAAACACACCTTCCCCGTCTTCGGTAGGAATATCAGTATTTCCAGCCACATTTTCCGCAAGCCCTCGGAACATCTGTTCTGTGATATCCATCAGGTGTTCGTAAGTGGCATAAGCCTGATAGAACTCGAGCATGGTGAATTCAGGATTGTGCCGAGTGCTTAGCCCTTCGTTGCGAAAACTTCGGTTTATTTCAAACACGCGTTCAAATCCACCAACAACCAGGCGCTTCAAGTACAGCTCAGGTGCGATACGCAGATACAAGTCCATATCCAGAGCATTGTGATGAGTTGTGAAAGGGCGTGCTGCCGCACCACCTGGAATCGGGTGCAAAATCGGAGTTTCTACTTCCAGGTATTGACGCTCGATCAGGAACTGCCGGATGTAGGCAATGACCTGACTACGCATTCGAAACGTTGCCCGCGTCTCCTCGTTCATGAGCAAGTCAACGTAGCGCTGACGATAGCGGGTTTCCTGATCGCTCAAGCCATGAAATTTTTCGGGTAACGGACGTAATGCCTTGGTTAGCAAATTCAGCTGACTGACTTTTATACTCAGCTCACCTGTTTTAGTAATAAACAATGTCCCACTCGCACCAACTATGTCGCCAATGTCCCAGGTTTTAAAATCGTTATACAACTCTTCACCTACTTGTTGCTTTTGAACAAACAGCTGAATATTACCGCTAACATCGCGCAAACCCGCAAAGCTGGCTTTACCCATTACACGACGCGACATCATACGACCGGCCACGGAGACACTCACGCCCTCTTCGGCTAACGCCTCTTTCTCTTTTTCACCGTGTTCGATGTGCAACGTACCCGCCTTATGGCTAGGCTCGAACTGATTAGGAAAGGCATTGCCTCGCTCACGCATGGCACTTAGCTTTTCTCTGCGCTGAGCAATTAGCTGGTTCTCGTCTTCACTCATGGTCTGCTTCAACTTAAATTTCTAACTACATTTATCATGCTGGTGTATTACGAAGGGCAACAACTTATAAGCCAGCTTTCAAGCTTTCTTTTAAAAATTGATTGATATCGCCATCGAGTACAGCCTGGGTATTACTGGTCTCGATGTTGGTGCGTAAATCTTTAATTCGCGACTGGTCAAGCACATATGAACGTATCTGACTGCCCCAGCCAATGTCAGACTTACCGTCTTCTACCGCTTGCTGATCGCCACTGCGCCGTAACAATTCTGCCTCATACAGTTTCGACTTCAACTGCTTCATGGCGGTAGCCTTGTTCTTGTGCTGTGATCGGTCGTTCTGGCACTGCACCACAATGCCGGAAGGAGCATGCGTTATTCGTACCGCAGATTCCGTTCGGTTAACGTGCTGCCCGCCAGCGCCACTGGCGCGATAGACATCTATGCGCAAGTCGGCAGGGTTTATGTCTATATCAATGTTGTCGTCGATTTCAGGAGACACAAATACGCCAGCGAATGATGTATGGCGCCGACTACCCGAATCGAACGGACTTTTTCTGACTAGTCGATGTACTCCGGTTTCAGTACGAAGCCATCCGAAAGCGTATTCTCCTTCGAAGCGTATGGTGGCTGATTTTATTCCGGCAACATCCCCTGGAGACACTTCGATGAGTTCGGTTTTGAAACCCTCTCGCTCACCCCAACGCAGAAACATGCGTAACAGCATCTCCGCCCAGTCCTGGGCTTCGGTGCCACCGCTGCCAGACTGAATATCGAGAAACGCATGAGAGGCATCATTGTCGCCTGCGAACATGCGACGAAATTCAAGTCCGGCAACACGCTCTTCATAGTTGGCAAGATCGTCTATGACAGCTTTTAGTGTTTCTTCGTCATTTTCCTCACGAGCCATTTCGAGCAGATCGGTGGCATCGCCAAGGCCCGATTCCAGTGTATCAAACACATCCAGCGTGTCTTGCAGCGAAGAGCGTTGCTGACCCAGTTTTTGCGCTCGCTCCTGATCAGCCCATACATCCGGATTTTCAAGTTCAAGCAGGATTTCCTCTAACTGTTCTTTTTTTCCCTGATAGTCAAAGATACCCCCGAAGAGAATCGGTACGGCTGCGTAAATCATCAATGTGCTGTATGTACGGATTAATTTCTATCATTGTAGTGCTGAACTAGAAGAATGAATATCCGCCAAGTTTAGCGCAATTAGCGCTCACTTATCTGCATATGCGCCACTTGAAGCTGCAAACTTTGCTTTCCGCGGTAATGATTGACCGACAAGCCATACACAACATGAACTGTGTCTCCGGGTGAAAAACAATCAGGTTGATTAAACGCAATCGCATCGTAGATGGTTCCGTAGTCGGTGTTTTGAGCATCAGGGCTGGAACGCAGACGTGCTTTCAAATGGCCAGTACCCACCTCGCGAGCACTCTCGATAATGAACAAATCATCAAACAGCGGGGCTGGAAACCCCTGTCCCCACGGACAGAAGTTATTGATCAGCTCGGCATTAGACAGCGATCGCTGTCCATCACCCAGTGAACCATCACTTCGCCACTCGCGGTTTGGCAGTGTGTCGCCTAACACGCGCTTCACTTCCGTGTTGAATACTTTAGTGAACTCATCAATTGCCGAACGGGCCAATGTCAACCCTGCAGCCATTGCATGGCCACCGAATTTATTCATTAAACCTGGGTTCTGGGTGGCGAGCCGGCTGAGCACATCTCGGATGTGTACACCGGGAATGGAACGCGCCGAACCCTTGGCAAAATCGTCACCATCAGCGGCCATTACGATAACTGGCTTATTAAGTTGATCTTTCAAACGCCCAGCTACGATTCCAATCACACCCTGATGCCAATTCTCATCAAAAAGCACCAAACCAAAAGTGTCTCGCGCAAGATCAGCTAATGCGTCATCGCCTGCAATAATCGCCTCGGCCTCATCACGCATCTTTTTTTCTATTGTGCGGCGTTTTTTGTTCAGCTCATCCAACTCGGTTGCAAGTTTTAATGCTTGAACATCGTCTTCACAAAGCAAACAAGCGATACCGCGTGTCATGTCATCCAGACGGCCGGCGGCATTTAAACGAGGC
The DNA here is from genome assembly GCA_938045275.1 of uncultured Granulosicoccaceae bacterium. Classification (GTDB taxonomy): domain Bacteria; phylum Pseudomonadota; class Gammaproteobacteria; order Granulosicoccales; family Granulosicoccaceae; genus Granulosicoccus. The sequence goes on along the minus strand of CALIMV010000393.1, from coordinate 15,299 downwards.
CCGATGGCGAATCCAATATCACTGGCAGTCATTCGCTGTGCTACACGACCAGCTCGAGACAGCAATGCCAGGACACCAGGCCTTGCATGCCCTGCTCGAATGCGCCGAAGACCCTGCTCCACCAGAGTTCTATTGACTGTATCCAAAGGCACAACATCCGCCACTGTGCCAATAGCAACAAGATCGAGATAGTCAGCAAGATTAATTGATGCTTCTGCTATGCCTTCTTTGGCAAGTCGTGCACGTAAGGCAAGCATCACGTAAAAGCAAACACCAACCCCGGCCAGGTTGCCACTTGGAAAAACTGAATCAGCAAGGTTGGGGTTAACCAATGCAACCGCCTTTGGCAACACATCTGGTGGCAAATGATGGTCGGTCACGATCACATCAATATTGTGTTTGTTAGCACGCTCCACTCCATCCACCGATGCAATACCGTTGTCAACAGTGAAAATCAAATCCGGTTTTTTTTCAGCTGCTACTTCCACTATTGCTGGAGATAATCCATATCCGTATTCGAATCGATTTGGCACCAGATAGTCCACATGCTCAAAGCCCATGGCGCGCAATACAAGCACGGCAAGACACGTACTGGTTGCGCCATCACAATCGTAGTCGCCAACGACAAGCACTTTGTGTTGTGCACGTCGCGCGTGCAATAAGCGCTCAATGGCGACATTGATGGCTGGCAACGTATCGGGCTTTGGCAGGTTTACCAGTGCAAACTCCATTTCTTCTGGTGATGCCACACCACGGGTATTCAGCAAACGATTAAGCAGTTCATTTTCGTGCAGCTTTAATAGTTTGGACGGCGCTTTGGTGCGAGTGATAGTGACAACTTCAGTCACGGCTTTGTGTCCGTTTCTTCTGGTTGGATTTTGGGTTCAGTGTTATATCCTTTTTCACGATTGAGCCACTTGCTAATGGAAAACCGTTTCCAGAACGGTTGCTCTGACTTCGTCTGCGGTTTTTCAATAATGGCCTGCCCTTCGCAACCATCCAATACAAACTCATTGCACAAGCCCGTTGCCACAGCTTGTTGTGCAGGTGTTATCCATTGCGACTGCAAGGTTTTTTTTGCTTCTTGCAGCGCGTCATGGTCACCGCCAAGCCAAGCTGCATACACACCAAGTTCAACGACGATCACTTCCCCTTGCAGGTTAGACCAGTCAAAATCGGCGGGAGACTGAGGCACAATATTCATGGCCTTGGCCAATCCACAAGCATAGGCATCAGTGGTATACAGATCAACCTTGTCGATCGGCGAGAGTGATGAAACGCGTGAACCACCCCAGAACCACATTCCGTTAATGGCTAGCTGTCGCGCTTCGGCGCGAGCTATATTCACAGGGTGCGCATGGAACAACATTTGTACTTCTGTCATTAACCGCCGCCAGTCGCCTGCTCCGGCTTTTCTGGGTAAATAGTCCGCGATTTTTCCATTCGCTACTGCATGAGCAGGCCACGTATCAAGTTCGCTGGCCGGCATGCCTGACAAATAGAAGTTATGATTAGTGGTGCGCATCACTTCTAACCCATCATGCCGAATCAAGTCATTGAGTGCTTCAATTAACTGATCTGATTCACTGTCAGTCACATTCAAGGCTTGCATGGGAAGCAAACGGGCATTGTCCTTGTCGGCCTGCAAATGAATTAATTCTGTGCACACGCAATTTGGCGGCGCTTTTTTGTCGGTGTCAAATAAAAAGCGATATTGCGCAACGGGTAATTCGCCAAGCTTCGGAATTGGCTGGTGTAGCGCTGCAGCCAGGGACTGCTCATAAGCTTGGTGGCAGTTGGTAATGACACTCGAATCATTGATTTCTGGTGTAGATTCGACCGTGGCAGGCACCCCCTCTGGCTCGCTGATGAAAGCTGGAGTAGAAAAGCACCCCGGTGCTATCATAGTTATCCGTGTGATATTGGGATTCATGCCTAAGTCTGTCATAGATAGTAGCCAATTATGGTACCGAATTAGCATTGGTACTGGTTTGCGAGGAACTACTGAGCGCAAATAGCATCGTACGAAACATTAAAACCCAATTATCAGGTTTCCATCAGTATGAAAAACAAAAAAGTACTATTTGCCATAGTCGTCGCACTCGTGGCAGCGTTTTTCATATTTGACTTAGGAAAGTTCTTGAGTCTGGATTACCTGAAGAGCCAGCAAGCCGCCCTGGCTGACTTGTACAGCAATAGACCATTTATGGTTATTGCAAGCTTCTTTGCCATCTACGTTACAGCAACTGCGTTGTCGTTGCCCGGTGCCGCTATTCTAACGCTGGCAGCCGGGGCTGTATTTGGATTGTTCACCGGAACATTGATTGTATCGTTTGCGTCATCCATCGGTGCCACTCTGGCCTTTCTGGTTTCACGATTCTTGTTGCGCGATTCCATCGAGTCCAAATTTGGCGACAAACTGCAAACCTTTAACGACAATATTGAAAAAGACGGCGCGTTTTATCTGTTCACCGTAAGACTGGTTCCTGTGTTCCCATTTTTTCTGGTGAACCTGGTTATGGGCTTAACAAAACTTAAAACAGGCGTGTTTTATCTCGTCAGCCAGCTCGGTATGCTCGCCGGTACCATAGTATTTGTAAACGCTGGCACTCAGTTAGCTAAAATTGATAGTTTAAGCGGGATCGTTTCCCCGAAAATTCTGCTCTCATTCGCTCTGCTTGGCATTTTCCCATTACTGGCAAAAAAAATCGTCGATATCATCAGAGCACGAAAAGTATATGCAGACTTCCCCAAACCCGAATCATATGATCGTGACATAGTTGCTATTGGTGCAGGTGCGGGTGGACTGGTATCTTCTTATATCGGTGCGGCTGTTAAGGCGCGTGTCACGTTAATTGAGCGTCACAAAATGGGAGGCGACTGCCTAAACTTCGGGTGTGTTCCATCCAAAGCTTTAATACGCAGTGCAAAGCTTATGGATTCAATCAACCACAGCGCTCGCTATGGTGTTGAAACAGCCTCTGGAGAAATAGATTTTGCTAAAACCATGGGGCGCGTACACGAAGTCATTAAAAAAATTGAACCAAACGATTCAGTAGAGCGATACACCAACCTTGGTGTCGATGTTGTAACTGGCGATGCAAAAATAACGTCGCCCTGGACAGTGGAAGTTAACGGTAAAACACTGACAACCAGAAACATCATCGTTGCCACTGGCGCACAACCTTTTGTACCGCCTATACCCGGATTAGACAAAATTGATTATTTAACCTCAGACAACCTGTGGAACATTACAACCCTGCCTAAGCGCTTGGTTGTACTCGGCGGCGGCCCAATTGGTAGCGAGCTCACTCAAGCGTTCAATCGCCTGGGCAGCGAAGTGTGGCAAGTTGAAATGGTTGATCGGATAATGAATCGAGAGGACCCCGAAATATCTGAGATGATCAAACAAAAATTTATTGAAGAAGGCGTTAACGTCATGGTCAACACGAAAGCGGTGGGCATTGAAGTTGACAATGGTGAAAAGCAACTTATTTGTGAAAGTAACAATGAGCAAATACGCATTGCCTTCGACGAGATCATAATTGCTGTTGGTAGAAGCGCTCGCTCTAAGGGGTTCGGCCTGGAAGAGCTGGATATTTCAACGCGTAAAAATGGCACAATCGAAGTCAATGAATTTTTGCAAACCCGCTTTCCAAACATCTACGCGGTTGGCGATGTTGCCGGCCCATACCAATTTACCCATGTCGCCGCACACCAGGCCTGGTACGCCAGTGTCAATTCCCTGTTTGGCACGTTCAAGAAATTTCGCGCAGACTACCGTGTAATTCCGTGGGCGACGTTCACCGACCCGGAAGTTGCGCGGGTGGGTCTGAATGAAACCGAAGCAAATGAACAAAAAAAATCCTATGAGGTAACGACATATGATATCGGCGATCTGGATAGAGCTATTGCCGATGGGGCAGACCACGGGATAGTTAAAGTTTTAACTGTACCGGGTAAGGATAAAATTCTTGGCGTAACCATCGTTGGGGTAAACGCTGGAGAACTTATCGCCGAGTATGTGCTGGCCATGAAGCACGGTATTGGACTAAATAAAATATTAGGTACGATACATATCTACCCCACTATGTCAGAAGCCAATAAATACGCTGCCGGTGAATGGAAACGAGCACATCAACCCGAGACGTTGTTGAAATGGGTTGAGAAATACCACCGCTGGCGTCGCGGTGATAATGCACAGCAACATTAGCGGACAATGAATTATATTTCATATGATATTCTGATAAACGGCATATTGCCTCTTTAACATTCAGGATTGACGAAACTAAACTTATGACAACCCCGACTCCGAAACCCGCCGCTGGTGCAGCATTACCCGATTTTGCAGCAACTGGCCTCGACGGCTCTTCGACAATGTTTAGTGGCTCGAACGGGCAGTGGTTTTTACTTATTGTTTATCGAGGCAAACACTGTGGTCGTTGCAAGAAGTACTTGAACAAACTGGAAAGCATGCAAAGCCAATGGCGTGATGCAGGTTTTGAGATACTGGCAGTGTCTGCCGACACTATTGAAAAAGCCAGGAGTGATGTAGAAGAATTTGGCTGGACCTTCGATATAGCATGCCAACTTAGCGAATCGGATATGCAGAAACTCGGGCTCTACATTAGTGACCCACTTACACCCGAAGAGACAGACCGACGTTTTGCCGAACCGGCAGTGTTTTGTATTCGACCCGACAATACGGTGCAAATTGCCGCCATTTCTAACGGCCCCTCTGCCCGACCTGACCTTGATGAATTACTTGACGGTATGGTCTTCACCATTGAAAACGAAAAACCTGCACGCGGTATGGCCTAATTAACTAGTCGGCTTCAACCAATTTGGCTGCCAAATCATCCCGATTAAGTCCAAATTGCTGAGCAATATCGAATATCTGCCGCATTGTTTCATCATCAACCGGAATGCCGTGTGCCAGCCGCTGCGCGTGGCAAATTTGTTCTGGTTCACCAGGCATCAACAGTTCATCAACACCTTGCGCTGTTGGTTTGGCTTTAACATAATCATAGAATTGTGTGGTGCGTCTTGCAACTTCATCACTACTGTCAAACGCATCAGGGTCAATGATAATGGAGAACATGTTGTTGAACACGCCTTCGGGAATGTAGTCTTCCGCGGCGATTGTGTCTTTACCGGCTAACGCTCCTGCAAGCAGCTCAACAAATAGCCCCAAACCCGAACCCTTGTGCTCTCCGAATGCTGACAAGGCACCGCTTCGCTCTGTGGCCATTGGATCTGGGTTAGAGGTTGGTACACCGTCTGGGTCCAGCAAATATCCCAATGGCACAGTTTCACCTTTATTGCTTGCCACACGGATTTTTCCGAACGCAACCGTGCTTGTAGCCATATCAAGCATCGGTTTAGCCTTACCGGCAACCGGCATCGCCATACTGATCGGGTTGGTTGAAAACGCAGGTTCTTTTGCACCAAACGGAGCTACCAGCGGTTGGTGTCCAACAACATTAACAAAATGAAGTGAAACATAGCCCTTTGCTGCGCAATATTCAGAGTAGGTTCCAACACGGGAAACATGACCTGAATTTCGCAGCCCTAGTACAGCCACACGATGGTCTTTTATGGTTTGCATAGCATAATCAAGCGCTAGCAATGTCATGTGGTGACCAAATCCACGTTGCGCATCAACAACCGTAACGGCACCCACTGGCTCATGCAAAATGGGAGTTTGGTTTGGAAAAAGATTACCATCACGTACTTGCGCACCATACATCGGTAGCATACCAATGCCATGAGAGTCGTGTCCGGTCAGGTTCGCCAGTATCAAATGATTTGAAACAATGTTGGATTCTGTTTCATCACAGCCAAAGCCACGCAGCACTGTGTGTGTAAATTCGTTCAACGATTTACTGGTGTACAACATTCAACTGACTCCAAAACGAACTATATGACACTACAAGAATGAATGACAATTTCTCATCACTATACTGCCCACCATACTGCCCACCAAATTATACGGCCCAACAAGTCAATACCAATCCGTATGAAATGCATACATTTTGTCTTAAAAATTGATGTAGAAAACTGGTACCAAAGTTTTAAAAAGATCAATGGCGTTCACATATTCGACTATGTTACATTGATACATAGCTCTGCTGCAACGGACGTAGCTATTAGTAATACCAACGTCAGGGTTGATGTCTATGACAGTAGTATCTAGAGATCCTAAGCAGCGGTCCGCTACGCATGTAGCAATGCATCAAATTAGGCAACTTATTTTTTCTGGTGAATTAGTCGCTGACTCAAATCATCTGGAAACCGAACTTGCCACGCGACTCGGCATGTCGCGTACCCCCGTACGTGAAGCAACGCTCATGTTGCAGGCGCAAGGGCTGCTCGAAGTTCAACCCCGCAAAGGCATCAAGATCAAGTCCATCACTGTACAGGATATGGCAGACATTTATGAATTGCTAACAGCACTTGAGTGTTTAGCAGCAAAACGCGCTGCTGAAGCTGGCTTTGTCAATAAAGAGCTTAAAGCCATGCGCGATACAATAAAAGAAATGGACAGCGCACTAGCCGCTCAGAACCGCGAAGCCTGGGCCGAGGCCGATGAAGCCTTTCACAGGGAACTGCTTCGCTTGGGAGGCAATAAACACATCGAAAATATCGTAAAAATGGTTAACGACCAAATCAGAAGAGCGCGAGCTATCACACTCAATATGCGCCCGTTACCTACCAAGTCAAACAAAGATCATCGCAAATTATGCCAGGCCATTTTAAAAGGCGATGCGGCCATGGCTGTCGATGTCCATCGTCGCCACAGAGAAGCTGCCAGCGAGTTGCTTGTTGGCATCTTGAATAGCTCAGGACTTAAAAGAATTTAATTCGATCGTCAACCCGGTAACTTGTCGATGTTGCAGCTAGATCATATTTTCGTGCTTGCAAGCCCTGATGCACCTGAAGCCGATTCCCTGCTCGAACTCGGTCTTGTTGAAGGTGCAGCAAAACAACATAAAGGCCAAGGCACCAGTAACCGTCTTTTTTTTCTGGCAAATACGACGCTTGAGTTTCTGTACATTCAAAATCTCGCCGAGGCCATGAATGGCGCAGGAAAAAATTTAAAACTGGTTGAGCGAGCTATCGACACCAACGCATCACCTGTTGGTCTGGTCACACGTTGGTTTGGTGACGAACCTACACCGGATTACCCTTACTGGGAATACCATCCCGAGTATTTTCCAGACCCTATGTGTTTTTATGTTGGGAAAAATTCAGACAATTTCGAAGAACCACTGTGCATTTGCATGCCTACAGCACTGCCATTACCGAGTAGTCCACCCAATCCAAGTAATAGCGACTGGTTTTTGAGTGAGGCAGAGATTTCTATTCCAGCCATTTCGGCCTCTGAAACACTCACCCGCTATGGTAAGTGCGATCGTATCAGCGTGAAGCTCGGTGAAGAGCATCAGCTAAAACTGGTTTTTAATAAAGCAGGGCGAGGAAAAACAATAAACTTTGCGCCCGAACTTCCACTCACTATTGAATGGTAAACATTCCTTTCGCGGCAAAAAGCGCAATCACGACATACATACCGAAAAACCATGCATTATTTTTAACCAGCAGCTTTTTAATGCGTTTTTCTCGTAACAAACGTTCAAACAATGATTCATTGTCTTGGCCCTTGTCATCTTTTCGCTGTCGCATGATCTTCTCTCGGTCGATTGCAGGCTTAAAGCAGTGTATCGAGATGAGACGAATTAATAGCGGTAATTTTACGCAATTCTGAATATTGATATATTCAACTAAACATGTATGCTGAGCAGTTGCATTCAGCTGTGGATTCCTGCGGCGATGCAACCTTGCATGATGCCGTTGGCGCTGAGATTTTACTGATGCGCAATGGGCTACTTGTAACTTCAATGGTTTGGGAATGGCGAGATATTCCCAGTGTTTTTCACAAAAGCTCCGAAAATTTTTCCACCATTTGCGCCACTCGCGCATCCCATCGGTTCTCCACCATGGCATCCATGCCCCTTTGTTGATAGTCTTTTATATCTTCGGGGTCTCTTCTCAGCGTTAGTAAAACTTTGCGCATCTGCTGCGGTGACCTTACCTGGATAAGCGCCTCTTCCATGCCCATATCGGCAACCGTTCTGGGATTCAGCGTTTCAGTTACGACCATGCAGCCACTGGCAAGTGCTTCAAATATGCCAGTTTCGAATTCGTCCACGCTTTCTTTATCGGAATGAATGTTGATCGATATCTGGCTGCTGCGTAGGTCTGAAAAATAACTATTTCCGCACCGTTCACTTCTGACTTCCACGATATCTGAAATTTCACGCAGCCATTTCTCTCTTCTGGGCGAAATGTCGCGATTGAAAACGGCAAACCGTGTGCGATCTCCATTACCGGCATCGTTTTCCATCGCGCCCGCATTGTGCATGACCGAACAACGATTTAACAGATGCGGGAAGTCCTCCTCCACTATTCTTTTACAAGTGTAAGAATGCAAATACACCCAGGCAAGCGAGGCGTCTGAATCAAGCAGATTATCCACATCGCGTTTGTAATTCAAAGGTGCTGTGCTCCAAAAAACCACCGGCACATCAAATATTTTCGTAAAAGAAGCCGGCATCTTCTCGGCACGCTGTATCAGCACTACGTCAGGCTGAAACGCATCGTTAATGCCTTGTAGTTCCCGCTTGATTAACGACCATGGCTTGAATTTATTGCGACGCGCTCGATAATCAAACCGCCCGACAGTGTGTCCTGCGCGTTCAAACGCATTGGCCACCCAATGTTCTGCTCCCCAGCCCACGTGATGATGGACGGCAATGTACAGGATTTTCACACGCGGAGTTTCGAAATAGGGTTAAGCCGGAACAGGAACAGTGATGCTATCGATCAACTCAGGCTCACCAATACGAAAGCCTTGAGCAAAGTCGATACCGATATCACGCACGGCATTAAGTAGTCGTGGCGACTCAATGTACTGCGCAACTGTACGCGTACCCATAGATTTACTCATTTCGTTAATAGACTTAACCAGGGTGTAGTCGGTTGCGTCGTCAAGAATATCTTTAACAAGCAACCCATCGATTTTTAAGAAGTCGACTGGTAGTTTACGTAAATAAGCAAAGGAGGACAATCCAGAACCAAAATCATCGATACAAAAGCGGCAACCAATTTCAGCCAACTTGTGCATGAATTCGGTTGCACTGGATAAATTGGCTATGGTTGCTGTTTCTGTTAATTCAAAACACAGCTTGGCAGGTGCTACACCACTTTGCTGGATTTTTTCAATATAAAGATCAGCGTTCTCAACATTGGCAAAGGTTGCACCGGACAAATTCAGCGAGCAATGCCTCATATTGTGCCGAATGTCGGGGTTTGCATCGAGCCAGCCGAGGGTTAAATCTAATGCACGCTCATCAAGTGCTGAGGCCAGGCCATAGCGTTCGGCAGAAGGAAAAAAAGAGGCCGGGCTAATCATCGTATCGTCCTCCGCTTTCAAGCGCAGTAACATTTCAAAACGAAGTCCGTCTGGCTGATTATGTAGCGGTTGAATTTTCTGGCATGCCAGAAATATACGGTTGTCTGCCAGCGCTGTATTAATTTCTTCCACCCAGTGAGTCGCTACATTGCGGTTACTGGCATGCCCATCGGCCTCACGATAAACACTGACACGGTTGCGACCTTCGTTTTTAGCAATGTAGCAAGCCGAATCGGCCGCACTGAACAGTGATTTTAAACTCTCCCACCGATCATCAACGACCACCAGGCCAACACTGACACCAACAGTAAATCGATTTTCGCGCCACAGAAACTGGAAGTTTTCCACTTCAGCTCGGATTTGATTAGCCAGTTTAAGCGCTTCAGCTACACTGCACTTGTAGAGAAATACGCCGAATTCATCACCGCCAAGCCGCGCCAGCACGTCGCTTTTTCTCACCAGGCTGTCAAACAGTTGCGATAATTGTCGCAGCAACTCATCACCTGCTTCGTGACCACAGGTGTCATTGACGACCTTGAAATTATCCAAATCCATAAAACACAAAGCATGTGACTTGCGATCTGTTTTTGCAGATTCCAATGCCTCATTGACTAAAAATTCAAACTGACGCCGATTAACCAAGCCCGTTAATGCATCATGATTAGCGTGGTACGCGACAGCTTCAGCCTGCTTGACTGCGGCTGTTACATCGCAGCCAGTTCCTCGGTAACCAACAAAATCGCCTTCTCGGTTATGCACTGGTATACCGCTGTAGCGAATGACTTTCGTTTCGCCATCTACAACCCAGCGAAATTCAAAATCTCGAAAGGCTAATTTATCGCTCAATAGCGCCAAATGTGCTTGCCAGTGTTCAACATCATTTACGTTTGAAGGATGTTCGAGGATTTGTTGATGCGTGTGTCCAACGATGTGTTCTCGTGGAATGCCGAGCACGCTCTCAAGCTCGTCGGTGACAAGTCTGAACATTAGGTTTGCATCTAACTCCCAGAAAAAATCTGCAGAGGCTGTAGCAAAGTGTCGAAAACGCTGTTCACTGGCACGAAGCTCTTGCACCTCACGCGGTGCATTTTCGGTACTGGTACTACTGATACTTAATGCAGTCGTATTGGTGTTTTTAATCGCCGCTGTACCGATATCTACAAATGACAGCAGTGTTGCGCGGGTCGTGCCCCATTGAACATGCTTGGCCCGTGCTACCAGTCGCAACGGTTTACCATCGCGAGTAAGCGCTGCCAGCGTTAACCGCTTTGACCGAGTCGAATCGGCATGCTCCATCTCATTAATTGATGCTGCAGTCAGCCTGGCGATCTCAGCATCAGGTAATAGTTCTCTGAGCCGACCCTGATCTGCCAATGTTTGTGCACTTGAAAAACCCAGCACTTTCGCTGCATTGTCGTTCGCAAATAGAATATCGTTCTTGCTGAAAATCAAACTACCCTGAATGCCATCATCTACCAGCGTTTGAAAATCAATAGTGACCACTGATTTAGGCGGCGTAACGCTTGGACCACCGATCAATCGCAAATCGATACCGGTGACCTTGCCGTTGACCCCAAACACCGGTGTTCGCACAATCATCGCATGACTTCCACTTGTGCCTACGGCAATGGCGCTGATATCAGCTTGTGCGGAAAACAGGGTCTGATTGTCTAGTGTGAGCTGAACACGCGCTGTTTCTTCGGGGAACAGTTCGAAATCAGTCTTGCCGATGACTTCATCTGGAGAATCAAACCCCAGACTTTGCGCGAATGCCATTGAACACGCTCGGTAAACGTGCTGGTTATCTTTGAGCGCGACGCGGTCAGTTTGCTGCCCCAATAGATCTGTTTTACTCAGCATGCGCATGCGCAGCCCTCCCGCCGAGCAAATCGATTGAATTATGAGCGAAAACTGTTAACACCTTTATGGCGCACCAAATTCCGATTAGTACTTGAGTATAGTGCATCCGGTCGGATGTAAAACCGAAGATATCACATAATTTATTTTTGATTTAATTTCTTTTAATTCAACAATTTAGAGGGTTTTGAGCGTAAATTCTTGACGCAGGCAAGTTATTCGTAATGAATTACGCGTAAAGAGACCCTAAAGATTACGTCTATATTGCCCGCCAACGGCAAACATGGCATCGGTTAGCTGCCCTAACGAACACACCTCAGCGGCCTGCATAAGTGCGCCAAAAACATTCCCACCTTGCATCGCAGTTTGTTGAACATGATGCAGTGCTGCAGCAGATTCATCGGCATGTCGCCGTTTAAAATCGGCGACCCGCTCTATTTGGTTTTGCTTTTCTTCATCACTTGAGCGCGCCAGAACAATCTCATGCGGCACTTCTTCTTCGGGGTTTAAAAACGTGTTTACACCCACAATTGGCAAACTGCCATCGTGCTTGCGGTGCTCATAAAGCATGGATTCATCTTGAATCTTACCGCGCTGATAGCCGGTCTCCATTGCGCCGAGTACGCCACCACGATCAGAGATACGATCAAATTCTGCCAGCACAGCTTCCTCAACCAGATCAGTTAATTCGTCGATAATAAAGCTACCCTGACCCGGATTTTCATTTTTCGCCAAACCCCATTCACGATTAATAATGAGTTGGATGGCTACTGCCCGGCGAACCGATTCATCGGTAGGTGTTGTTACCGCCTCATCGTAGGCGTTGGTGTGCAAGGAGTTACAGTTGTCGTACACTGCAATGAGCGCTTGCAATGTGGTACGTATGTCATTAAAGGCCATCTCTTGTGCATGCAATGACCGACCTGAAGTTTGAATATGGTACTTGAGTCGTTGGCCAGGCTCGGTGGCTCCATACCGTTCACGCATCGACAAAGCCCAGATTCGCCGCGCCACTCGACCAAGCACGGTGTATTCAGGGTCCATCCCGTTGCTGAAAAAGAATGACAAGTTAGGTGCAAAGTCATCTATCGACATACCGCGTGCAAGGTAACTTTCAACGTAAGTAAAACCATTAGCTAGCGTTAAAGCCAATTGCGTAATTGGATTCGCACCTGCTTCAGCAATGTGATAGCCCGAAATAGACACAGAGTAAAAATTCCTGACACCGTTTTCAATAAACCACTCCTGAATATCGGCCATCATTTTCAAACTGTACTCAGTAGAAAAAATACAGGTGTTTTGTCCTTGGTCTTCTTTCAAAATGTCGGCCTGAACAGTACCTCTGATGCGCGTGTATGTATCTCGACGCACACCCTCTTTTTCCTCTTCGTTAGGCTTGCGACCATGCGTTTGTTCGAATACATCCAGTTGCTGTCTAAAGGCCGTAATAAAAAAGAACGCAAGAATGGTGGGTGCAGGACCATTGATGGTCATCGAAACCGAAGTGCTTGGGTCACATAAATCGAAACCATCGTATAACACCTGCATGTCTTCTACGGTTGCTATTGAAACACCGGAATTGCCCACTTTGCCGTAGATGTCTGGACGAGTTGCCGGATCGTTTCCATAAAGCGTTACTGAATCAAAAGCGGTGGATAATCGTTTAGCACTGGAGTGTTCAGATAATGCTTTGAACCGCTTGTTAGTTCGCAGTGGGTCGCCCTCGCCAGCGAACATTCGAGTTGGATCTTCGCCTTCACGCTTGAAAGGAAACACACCTGCCGTGAATGGAAAAAAACCAGGTAGGTTTTCACGCATTAACCACTTAAGCAGGTCGCCATGGTCAGAATAACGCGGCAGGGCTACGCGCGACACATTAGTGCCACTCAGTGACTCAACTTTCAAGGCTGTACGAATTGTTTTACCGCTGCGTTCGATAACCTGTTCTTTACCAGAGTAGGCTTCTACCTGCTCCGGCCAGGCAGTCAGTAACTTGTGCGCTTCGCCTGATAAATTGTTTTCACGCTCTTGTACCAATTTATCAATGGCTGCATTGGCAGCATCAGCACCCAGCATCCGCTGTGTTGCTAACAGTTGTTGTAATTCTCGTGCTATGTCAGCCTGAATTTCCGCTTCATCGTGATAACTGCGAATAGCATCAGCAATCTCAGACAAGTAGCGTTGACGCTTTGCAGGAATAATACTTGTCGAACTGGTACTCGCAGTTACTTCAACGTGGGGAAGTTGGCCAGGCTCAGCACGCAAACCTTTTTCTTTTAGCTTGGCGATAACCGCCTGATACAGTGCAGTGACGCCATCATCATTAAACAATGCCGCTATAGTGCCGTATACCGGCATCGCATCGGCAGATTCTGAAAATGCCTCACGGTTACGTTGCACTTGCTTTCTTACATCCCGTAACGCGTCTGCACCGCCCTTGCGCTCAAATTTATTAATGGCGATAACATCGGCAAAATCGAGCATATCGATTTTTTCCAGCTGGCTCGCGGCACCAAACTCTGGTGTCATCACGTACAAAGATACATCACACACCGGCACGATACCGGCGTCTCCCTGTCCGATTCCCGGGGTTTCTATAATGATCAGTTCCACACCGGAAAGACGACACGCATTAATCATATGAGGCAGCGCGGCTGGTACTTCACCCGCAGCATCGCGGGTAGCGAGCGAACGCATGAAAATATTGTTGTGTTCAATCGCGTTCATTCGAATTCGATCGCCTAATAAAGCGCCACCACTTTTTCGTCGAGAAGGATCGATAGCCAATAAGGCCACGGAGACTTTACTATCCTGGTCTAGTCGTAACCGCCTTATCAGCTCATCGGTTACTGAGGATTTGCCCGCACCACCGGTACCCGTAATACCTAACACTGGAGCGCTGTATTCCAGCGACTGCGCCGATTGCGCTAGTCGATTGAGCTCCGCACTGGAAAGGTTGTCGTTTTCAATTCGAGATAACAGTTTCGCCAAAGCACCATGACACTGTGCGCCAAAGGCTTGAGTTTCTGGTTTTATGAGTTTCGAAACATCAATCACAACATCAGTACTTCGCGCTTTCGATGTGGTGTCCATCATGTGTTGAATCATGCCCTGCAATCCCATCACCTGTCCGTCTTGTGGTGAATAGATTTTCGAAACACCGTAATTATGCAGTTCCTCAATTTCTTCCGGCACAATGACACCGCCACCACCACCGAAAACCAGAATATTGGCAGCATCGCGCTCGCGAAGGCAATCAATCATGTATTTAAAATATTCAACATGACCGCCTTGATACGAACTGATGGCAATAGCGTGGGCGTCTTCCTGAATTGCCGCATTAACAATTTCTGCGACGGAGCGGTTGTGCCCAAGATGTATCACTTCAACCCCGCCAGCTTGAAGAATCCGTCGCATGATATTGATGGATGCGTCGTGGCCATCGAACAGACTCGCTGCCGTGACAAATCGGAGCCGCGTGGGATGCACGCCAGGTGAGAGTGATTCAGCGGTTGAAGACATAGCCACCTCCTAGCAAATGAATGGCCATTATCACTTGACCTTTACGTAAACGTCAACATAATGTAGCACTATGAGCGAGCAACTCACAGAATTTACGATCGGCGATCTGGCACGCGAGTTCGACCTTACCACGCGCACCATCCGTTACTACGAAGATAAAATGCTGCTGCAGCCCATGCGCCGCGGGCAGAAACGCATCTATTCCAGAGCAGATCGTACTCGCCTGAAGCTGATCTTACGCGGCAAGCGACTCGGCTGGAACCTCGACGAGATTTTGGAGGTTATTCAGCTTTATGCCAGACCTGACGGCGAAAAGCGCCAACTAGAGATGATGGTGTCCAAAATCAACAATAGTCGCAACACATTGCTCGATCAGCAGGAAGACATAAAAATTGCATTGGAAGAACTCGACGAAATAGAAGCACGCTGTCACCAGCAACTTGTGCAG
>CALIMV010000392.1 GCA_938045275.1 uncultured Granulosicoccaceae bacterium | reverse complement strand
GTTGTTGGTGATGGTCCTGTTTATATAAGCTTCGATATAGATAGTCTGGACCCGGCGTTTGCACCAGGAACAGGTACACCCGAGGTGGGTGGTATTACCTCATTGGAAGCGCAACTGCTTATCCGCGGCTGTAGTGGGCTGGATATAATCGGTGCTGACATGGTGGAAGTTGCCCCCTCATTTGATCCATCCGGGTCAACCGCTATGGTTGGCGCGAATATGTTGTTTGAATTATTGTGTGTAGCCAGTGAAGCGTTTAAGCATCGAACCTAGCGTAACTTACTATTGTCCAAATCGAGGCGCATCTTTTAAAAATTCAATCTCCTGATCGGTCGACTCTCGTTTGAGGACTGCGTTTCTGTGCGGAAAACGATTGAATTTTTCAAATATATCAAAATGTATCTGTGCATGCTCCGGACGTCCCAAATCGGTAAATAGACTTAATGCTGTTTTTTGATCGTCAAGGTTTTCAGAATGCATAAATGGCATATACATAAATTGTTTTTCATCATCGTCAAGGTTTTGATCAAGCTCGCGCGCCATCGCCTGTTTGGCAAGTGTTACCGCCAATGAGTCGAATGCAAAGGCGCCTTTGGAACCTCGAAAAATATTGCGTGAAAATTGATCGAGCACGATAATAGCGGCTAAAGCCCTGTGCTTGTCAGCATCCAGTGGCAAGTGGGGCCACGTTTTCAATTGATTGTGGGTTAACCTGAACCTGTCGCTAATGTTGCTGTCCAGCTCCTGGCTGGAGATAAACCAGTCTTTTTTTGTCAGTTCTTTGAACCAGAAAGTCAGTACTTCTCTGGCCCAGTCTGCATTAACGCTGTTCATTTCCACACTCCCAAGAAATGGTCTTTTTGTCGTGATTCGTATAATAAAGTCTTTCGTGATCGTGTTGGCAACTTAACCATCAATGTCGTGCCGTTCGCTGCCCACGAGTCAGATTGATTTGCCAAAGTGTTGATTATGTTTCGCTCGACAAACCTGACGCCGAGTGCTCCGACCACATCGTAGTCGCGGTACAATGGGGAACGGCGCTTTCATAGATTTGTCGCGAGCGCAAATACGTAAAACAGATTTTCAGGACAATATCGATGGCGAAGAAGACGAAAACCGTTATTTTTGACTCCAATCCTGGTCGCAATGCTCAGACTTTTGGTATTGCCAGGCAGTTGGATACGGATATGGACCTCATCCATGAACCTTCAGTTGGAGTCATTGGCACCAAAGGAGACAGCCAATGCTACCTAGGTGTTCAACGCAAAGTTGAGGCAATTCATGAACACCTGCGTGGTCGACTTGGCCGTGATGATGGTCAGTTACCTATGCGGTTGGTTCAACCTGAGTATACGGTTGCCACGTCAGATGGTATGCGTAACGGCACTCGTGAAATGCGTTATTCGCTGATCGGGCGCGAAGTCACACACGACACAATATGTGAGCATTTGAGTGCCAGTGGTCTTGAAGGCACCATTGCCGTCGTGGCCTGCGACAAACCGCCGGTTGGTACATTAGCAGGTTTGCTTGAACACAATCGTCCGGCGATCATTATGTCTGATGGTCCCATTCGTCCCGGCAAGGATTCAGTGACTGAAGAACCCATTGACATCGTGACAGTATTTCAGGTCGCTGGTCACCCTGATGCAGAGTATAAAAAGCGCCTCGCAAAGGAAGCCTGCCCAGGCTATGGCAGCTGTGGTGGCATGTTCACTTACAATACTATGCAAACCTTCATAGGTGTGGTGGGTATGCAGCCACTGGAAATGGTTGCACCACCATCAGATGATCCACGTCGACTGAACGAATTTCCCAAACTGTTGGTTGATTATTTAAAGGGAATGATCGAACGCGGTCATACTCCACGCGACATTGTTACTCGCGATGCTATCCGTAATGCCGTTATTGTTTCAATGGCGGTAGGAGGCTCAACTAACGTATTGCTGCACGCGCCAGAGATAGCGCGCGCTGCCGGGTTTCGTAGTTTTGCCGAAGATATTATGTCTCCTGAAGAATTCAATCATTTGTCTCAGCACGTTGTTCCGGTGCTCACCGACGCAAGGCCCTATGGCGTTTACTCCATGGTAGACATCGATGAAAAAGGTGGTGTTCAGGTTATTGTAAAAGCCTTGATGGATGCAGGTTTGCTCAACGGCGATACGCTAACCTGTACGGGTGAAACGCTTTCAGAACAAGTGGCACGACTGAAAACCGCTGATGTTGATGGGGCGGTTATATATTCGGTCGAAAAACCTTACAAACCTACTGGTGGCTTACGTGTACTTGGGGGTAATTTATCGCCAGAGTTTAGCGCCGTATTAAAGCTTGCAGGCGTTGAAGGTGGTTTGGAGAACAATAAATTCGTTGGGCGTGCTCGTATTTTCAATGGCGAACAGGCACTGTTGGATGCTCTTGAAGATGCACCTGATAGTTTCAAAAACCACGACATGGTTATTGTGCGCTATGAGGGCCCGAGTGGTGCGCCGGGTATGCCTGAAATGTTGGACTCCACATCCCGCATAACCACTTTATGTCGAGATAAAGACATTGTTGTTGGGTTAATGACCGATGCGCGATTCTCTGGCGGTTCCGTTGGTTTGGTCATTGGGCATGTTGGTCCCGAGGCAGCTCTGGGAGGTCCGATTGCGTTTCTGCAAGACGGCGATGAAATCATTGCAGATCTAGATGCCAATGAGCTGAATTGCACTCAGCTACAAGACGCAGACACCCTGGCATCCAGAAAAGCGGTATGGGAAAAAGAAGTGGATGAAAACGGTGGAATTCATCCGCTGTGCGGTGAGGTGAATACCCGTTTGTTAAACCGCATGAGGCGCTCGGCTGTATCTGCAGTTTATGGTGCAGGTATGCACCCCGACCGAGCGCTATGGGTACCAGAACCACGTGATGAAAAGAAAAGTGATTTTGTTCCACAGAATAAATACCGTGAAGGTTCGCGAAAAGCGTTCTAGTCATTTTCATTGTTACTGCTGGGTTGCCAGCAGTGTATTTCAAATCAGGAATTCAGAATGACAATGAAGGTTGCTGTGCTAGACGATTATGCAAATGTGGCGCTAGAGATGGCAGACTGGTCTCGTTTGAAAGACGCTAACATTACGGTATTTAATGATACGTTAACCGAGCATGAAGACATCGTCCGGCGACTCGAGCCGTTCGATGTTATTTGTATGATGCGCGAGCGTACCCCGTTTCCGGCAAGTTTACTGGATGCATTGCCAAGCTTGAAATTACTGGTCACCTCTGGCCCTCGTAACTTATCTATCGATCTGCAAGCCGCAACCAGAAACAATGTAATTGTAAGCAGTACGGAGTCGAGAAAAACGACAACCTCTGAACTGGCCATGCTGCTTATGATGAGTTTAAGTCGAAACCTTATCCCTGAATCCATGGCCATGCAATCCACAGGTTGGCAAACCGGTCTGGGTCGTGATCTGAATGGATTGTCATTGGGGCTAATTGGGTTTGGAAAAATTGGATTGCAAATGAGTGTATTGGCCAAGGCTTTTGGTATGAAAGTGCATGCCTGGTCCACTAATTTGACCGCCGAGCGTTGTGCTGAACATGATGTTATCCACGAGCCAACTCTGGCATCACTAATGTCTGCTTCAGACGTGGTTTCAGTGCACCTTGTGCATTCTGCGCGAAGTGAAGGCTTGATCGATCAAGCAGCATTTGCGGCAATGCGAGAGCGAGCCTTATTTATTAATACGTCACGTGGCCCAATAGCCGATGAAGAGGCATTAATAAACGGTATGCGAAAGGGACGACCATGGAAGGCTGCATTAGATGTATATAGTGTGGAGCCTTTGCCAATGGATAATCCGCTAAGGGATTCGAGTCTGATCGAGTCGGGGCGATTGCTATTGTCGCCACACCTTGGTTATGTAACTGAGCAAACCTGGCAAATTTTTTATTCTCAAACGGTAGATGCAATCGAAGCGTGGCAAAACCAGCAACCAATTCGTGTGCTGAATTAGGCACCTTTATTTTTCAATTGGGACAAGTCGATACAGTAGGCTTTGGTTTTTTGGACTAACGAAACAGGCAAAGTTTAAAAGAGGGGCGTTTTGTGATGTAGTCGACATTTTTTCTTTGCCGTCTGTTTGAGCTTTTCAAACCTGCTGCAACCGTCGAAAAGATGAAAACAGTCGTCGATGATACAATCATAGATTGGGCTTTCGACAGATTTGTGGTGCGCCCTAAACCTCAAACTGTGCGTATTTCGTAAAGCCCCATACATGAAAATTGGCAAAGCAACGGATTGAAGCTAATAATGCGTTGGTTGGAAAATTCACCTCCAATCTCAAATTATGCACTCAAATGAAAACCATTCAACGCTGTCAAATACCGAGTGTTTTAGATGTTATTTGTTGTTTGGCGTAAGTGGAGACCATTCATGGAGCTGGTATTGTCATTCAACGCTTTTAGATTGATTGAGATTTCACCTGATGTTGAATAGCTTTGAATACTAAGTATATTTTCTGGGACTTCGACGGTACTTTGGCGCAACAGCAAGGTAAGTGGTCTGGGACGCTTGCCAGTCTGGCTAATCATTTTGACCCGGTCAATATTTACACCATTGACACTTTTAAACCAGCTCTGCAATCTGGCTTTCCATGGCACTCACCGGAAACAACATACGGGGAGCGTACAGCTGATCAATGGTGGGCAGATATTCAACCAGTATTTTATGATGCATTTTTGCAAGCGGGCGTTGCACCCAAACTTGCCTTAAAATTGTCTTGGTCTGTCAGATTTGAGTACACAAAACCTGAACACTGGATTGTGTTCGACGATGTTCATGAGACGCTTTCTTTTTTTGCCGATAATGGTTGGCGGCAATGCATACTGTCGAATCACATACCTGAGCTGGCAAAGCTTGTAGAGGACCTTGGTCTCGATTCGTACTTTGAGCATGTATTTACTTCCGCGATCATCGGGTACGAGAAGCCGCATATGAGATTTTTTGAATATGCCATGTCGAGATTGCCCAAAAGTAATAAATTCTGGATGGTTGGTAATAGCTACGCTGTGGATATAGTTGGTGCTGAAGCCGTGAATATTCCTGCCGTCCTTGTTAGAAAATCACATCCTTTGGCCAGATTACAGTGCGCCTCGCTATCGGGTTTGCGAAAAATAATAAAATAAGCAAGCCAATAGTGGTCTTTGACTCTAAATTTGATCTACCCGAATCGAAGTGCTTCATATTTGTAATAAATCGATCATGACCCACTTGCGTCACCAAGCAGACAGCTGGTGGTAGCGGGTCAGTTTCTGACTGGGTCGCGAGTTTTAAATCTATTACGTGAATGTAGACCAGGTGCGTTGACATTGTCTAATGTGCGGGACATGATTCATGCCTGCCATTGGGTGACACCGGTGCAGTAGACTTATAACAACAACGAATTGTGGTATCCGTGGATTCGCTTCGCGGATGCGATCTAATAGACCGCGTTATTTAATAGGTTTTAGTGTCTGGAGCAATACAGGCTGTGTGGGGTATGAGCGAAGGCTAGCGCGAATTCAGTAAATCAGAAATACGATAGAGGATAAATACGATGAAAACAAGGATTGTAAAAAATGCAACGATGGTGAGCCTACTGGCTCTGACTGTTGCGATATCGGCGTGTAATTCGAACGACGATGATGACCCCGTTGGAACTACCGATAGCGACACTACCACCACTACAGCAGGTGATGCGTCAGATACAACTGCCGGTGATGCTACGGATACAACCGCAGGTGATGCTACTGATACAACAGCAGGTGATGCTACGGATACAACTGCTGGTGATGCTACAGATTCAACTGCAGGTGATACTGATGGTGCCGGCGACACTGATGGTGCGACTGCCGGTGCGACAGACGGCGTAGTTGATGATGGCACTGACGGCAACGCTGAAGGCCAGCAAACCGTTGCAGTGGAATTAGATAGTGCTTCTACCGTTCCGCCAGCCAACGTAGAAGGCGCCAGTGGCGAGGGTAGTTTTAACGTTGACACAGAGACCGGTGCTATCTCAGGTTCAGTAACCGTTTCTGGCACATCCGGCGTACCGACTGCTGCACACATTCACTCAGGTGCGGTGGGTGCTGCGGGTGATGTGCTAATTCCTTTGGAAGGTTCAGAAGACGGCACAGTGTGGACAGTCGCTGACGGTGCAGCGCTCGATGCGGTTGGAATAGCGGCGTTTGAAGCCGGTGAGACGTATATTAACGTGCACACTGAAGCTAATCCTGCAGGTGAGTTGCGGGCGCAATTGGTGTCTGACTCAGATGCTGATGGCAGTGCAGATGCTGGTGCAGACGGTGGTGCTGATGCCGGTGCAGATGCCGGTGCAGATGCCGGTGCAGATGCCGGTGCAGATGCCGGTGCAGATGCCGGTGCAGACGGCGG
>CALIMV010000391.1 GCA_938045275.1 uncultured Granulosicoccaceae bacterium | reverse complement strand
GTGTGCCGTTAAAATCGCCGGAGCTGTCTTTGAGTCCGGCGATGATGGGCCCGAACTCGGATTTTAAGCGTTGTATCAGGGAAACAGTAAAGGGTGTCATGGACAATTTGGGAAAGTGGTACAAATATATTCTGAGTGTGTCGGTACCAACGCCATTAATAAGCTGTTCGAAATAATTGAACACCCCGTCTTCTGATACATTTTTATAGTAGAACGGTGGTAGAACCAGTGCGTTGGTAAAACCAGACTCCACAACTGCACGCGTTGCTACTATGGCATCGCCAGCCGAGCACGAGCCGGTGCCGAAGATGACTTTATTAGAGGCGAAGCCAGCATCACGAAACAGTGCCGGTACACTAAGACGAAACGCCAATGGCAGGGAGTTGCCCTCGCCGGTAGTGCCTAACGGCGCGACGCCAGTTAGCCCTTGTTCCATCAGCCATTGGCAATGCTTAACTAGCCGTTTACCGTCTGGCTCGCCCGAGCCATCTACAGGGGTGATCGACGCGGCATAAACGCCTTTATCTGCCTTGCTCATGTTCATACAGCCTTCAGTTGTTGTTGCGCCCCACGGGCTTTCACGACGACTTTGATTGCATCGTCAACGCGCTCACGTGCGTATCGAAGTGCTTCCGGTAAGTCGTCGAGTGCAAACGTATGGGTGTGAATAAGTGATGCATCAAATCGCTTCTCGGCCATAAACGCCATAGCGCGATGTGTGGCACTGCGTCCTTCGCCTCGTATGCCATACAGGTACATATTGTTTTTGACTACGTGCGGTAAGTCTATGGTGGCAGGGTCATGTGGAAAAGCGGCAAGGCATATTTTTCCGCCACGATTAGTCATGTGAATTGCGTCATTTATTGCAACTTCTGAACCGGCGCATTCAACTACATAGTCAACGCCCTGCTGGCCAGCTATAGCCTTAACTTCGCTAACAACATCAGTATTTTTAACATTGATTACATGATCGGCGCCCAGCGACTTTCCGATGGCGAGTCGAGAATCTCTTGTGCCAGTTAGAATCACCGGACTTGCACCAAGTGATTTTGCTACAGCGACTGCCAACAAACCTATTGGACCAGGTCCGGTAACGACGACGCTTTCTCCGGCCACCAGACCGCCCAGCTCTGTTAGCCCATACATTGATGTGCCTGCGGTTACGACCAAAGTGGCTTCTTCGTCAGACATGGTGTCTGGTACTTTGATAACGGTGTTTATATGATTTACAGCGTATTCAGTAAAACCACCGTCAGTGGTAAATCCATTGGCTCGATGGCCTTTTTTTACATCGCCATAGTTAAGGCCGTAATTAAGACAAGATGTGTACATACCCTGTCGACAACGCTTGCACTGACCACAGCCAGCGTGAATTTCTACAGTAACTCGATCACCGATCGCAAATTCGTCCACACCCTCACCTAACCCTGCGACCGTACCCATGTACTCATGGCCAGGTGTAAAGTTTTTATTGAAAGGTGGGCCTCCCTCGATGAGCGCTGGAGTGCCATAGTGAATAATTTCTAGATCGGTGGCGCAGATGGCGACCGCATCGATGCGAATCAGAATCTCAGCTCGAGCGGGTACTGGAACCGGTTTTTCGACCTTTATTAATTCGTCTGGTCCGCCGATGACCCACGCATTCATTGTTTTTGGTACGGATTTAATTGTGCTGCCTAACTCTGCTTTTTTGTCCATTCAGACCTTCTCGAAAGTTGCGCTGCCCCGAGTGAAATACTACACAAATTTGCCAGCGTGGCCAGACTGTAGCCTATGACAGTTGCTTTGGCCGTGTCAATGATTATCGATAATCGGTGATCTATAATCTGTAAGACAGATTGATTCGGGTATAATATTAACCAATCTAGAGAACTATTTCGTATGCCTCCTGCTAACCCACTACCTCGGGCAAACCTGTCACAGCTTATTCGCGACCAGCTGCTCGATCGCATTATGCGTGGAGAATTAACGCCGGGTAATCGTTTAATTGAGCTAAAAATTGCTGCTGAATTCGATACCAGCCAGGCACCGGTCAGAGAAGCGCTTCGCGAGCTTGAAGCAATGGGCGTCATAGAAACGCTTCCTAACAAAGGTGCTCGGGTAAGAACCATTACCAACAAGGAACTAGGCGAATTGTACGATGTACGTGCTCAGCTGGAATCTTACGCAACGCAGCTCGTTACCGAACAAGGTGTACCTTTAAAATCCAAATTAAAAGACGTTGTTAAAGCGATGAAAAAAGCCGCGCGCGAGAGCGATTCTATCGCTTTTGCCAGTCACAATTCCCGTTTTCATCGCATCATCGTAGAAAGTAGTGGTAATTCTGTGCTACTCGAACTTTGGGAAACACTAAACGTGCAGGCACGTACCATGACCAATGTTTCTCGTAGTAGACGTAATTTGACAGATCTGGCAGATTCTCATCTAGATATAATTGAAGCGATTTCAACTGGAAAACCGGCTCGCGCGAATAAAGTGGCCAAAGACCATGTCCTGGCGAATCGCCCAATAACATGCGAATGAGTTCTAAACTGTTAATAGTTTTGCGTAAAGATTAAAATAGTGGTTTGCAGATCAAAAAGACAAAAACTCTGGCATAAGACAACCTATGGACACAGACATGGAGAAACTGACAAATAAATGAATACCGAGAATAAAAAACTGGTTCGCCCCCATGTCTATCAGTTCAACTTTGGCGACTCTATTATAACGAATATGCTAGAGGGTCATGTCACTCGAGACGATCTACATCCATTTGTAGCAACCAATGCAACCGCTGACGATGTTCAACAGCTGGCCAAGCGATATAAAATTCCTTACCCCAAACTTGAACACAGTTTTGTTACCACGCTTATTCAAACCCCCGATGCGCTTATAGCCTTTGATCCCGGTTTTGGTGAAAATGCGCCAATGCCATCAGCTGGATTCTTTAATGCCTCTTTGGGCACCGCAGGTTTTTCAGTTGACGATATCGATATGGTGGTAATCAGCCATTGTCACCCCGATCACATTGGCAACCTGATGACTGGCGGTAAGCCCACGTTTCCAAACGCTCAAATTGTTTTTGGTCGAACGGAATTTGACTACTGGAAACGTGGTGAGAATATCTCCGACATGCGAAAACACACACTCTCTTTGTTTGAAAAAGTGGCATTACCGTTGATTGATAAAATACGCTTTATTGAACCGGATGAATCAATCGTATCTGGGTTAACGGCAGTGAATGCATTCGGACACTCCGCAGGCCACTTGGCATTTCATTATGAAAGTAAAGGCCAAGAGCTACTTATGCTAAACGATACTGTGGCGCACTACTTAGCATCGTTTGCGAACCCTGATTGGCATTTTTCAATGGACGATGACCCCGATATGGCGGCAACGACACGCCGACGTGTGCTTGATATGGCTGCCACGAGTGGCATTCCAGTTATCGGTTTTCATCTGCCCTTTCCGGCAATCGGTTTTGTAGAAAAAAACACAGACTCATTCGAGTTCCGACCAGCGAGTTATCAATTCAATGTCTAGTCAATACACGGTAGGTGTTGTCGGGCTCGGCATAATGGGTGGAGCCTTCGCGAGGAATCTACTCGATGCCGGATTCTCAGTCGTTGGACACGATATAGTTGAAAAAAATGTAGAGGCATTGGTTAGCTGTGGTGGAACAGCAGCCCGATCGAGCATTAAAGTAGCACAAACAGCTGATGTAATACTGACTTCCCTGCCAAGCGTCGACTCGTTTCATGCGGTTATCAGTGGAAACAACGGCATTAGTGCTGCAAATAAGTCAGGATTAGTGGTAATCGAATGTTCAACGCTGTCTCTTGAGGACAAGCAAACGGCGCACGACGCGCTAGCCAAAGTGGGTTCTGTATTACTGGATTGCCCTGTTAGTGGAACAGGTTCGCAGGCCAAAACGAAAGACTTATCACTGTATGTCAGTGGGGACGAACCGACCAGTACACAGTGTCAACCCATATTCGATGCAATAGCGAATCATTCTTTCTACGTGGGCGCATTTGGCAACGGCAGTAAAATGAAGTTTGTCGCAAATGTATTAGTGCACATTCACAACGTAGCAACCGCTGAAGCTATGGTGCTTGGATTAAAGGCCGGACTCGATCCTGAATCCAT
>CALIMV010000390.1 GCA_938045275.1 uncultured Granulosicoccaceae bacterium | reverse complement strand
CACGGCGATGCGGCCTTGGGCAAATCCACCAACAACTTCTCCATTGGCTGCAACCGTACCTTCAACCTGAAGCATGCTTCCATTTGTTGTAAGAACAGACCCGTTTATCATATTGTCTGTTAATGTCATTGTTCCTGTTGCATCGCCGCACGTTCCTCCATCATTGTCGAATCGCGTTAACGTTGTCGCTTCAATACTGTACTCTCCGTTCAGAACAGCAGCATTGCCGGAATTGTCAGCATCGTCACTATTGCTACTACACGCTGCAATTAGCAAAAGTGCGATGCATGAGAATAATAAAGTTACATTTTTAACCATTTGCCTTCCAGTATTGTGATTTTCCAATCAAACACACCCTTTAGTGCATAGCAAGCTGACTAACACGTTAATGCAGTTGGTTCTTTACACTATGGCGACTTGATATTTCCCTGTTGGCTCAACTGTAACACAGGCCTAACAACGCAAAATTTGCGTCTGATTCAGTGTTGATTACAGAGGGTTTTGCATCTAATTAACTAAGCCGAATCGATGTCACGTTCGAGGGCGGAATACAACATTAATGAGTGAAACGTTTTGTTGCAGTAAATACAACAATTTCAGTTCGTTAAACGCAGGAAAATTTATGTCGACCCAAGAGTCGCTTGTGAACGCTGATTGATCAGTTTAATGAATTTTGTTCAAGAATCAGAAAGTTGGCCACGCAGGCTTTTACCGAGCAGTACCATCTTTCTAACGTCTTTGAACAGCAACAATGCCAGTACGGTAAACACCGACCAGAATGCCAGCGCGACACCGGCAACAAAGAAGTACCATATAAGTTTCCCACCTGGTTCTAGAACGGCTGTCTGGGGAAGATCAGGATCGTAAGATACTTCAACTACAGCATCGACTGGGTAGGCATCCAGCTTGCGCAAAGCCCAGTTCTTGCCGAATCCATCCTGTACAAATTGGAGTTTCTCAGCCGTGTACTCCTGACCGGCAACGTGATAAGAGTAAATAATGTTGGGATAATAAGTTTTACCACTATCACTATCAGTGTCAACGTGGAGTTCAGAACTCAGCACTACGCCACGTACCGCTGGCCAGCTGTTAGATCGAACCGAATCAGCGATTTGTGCATACCAAAATACCAGCGTAAAAAGACTTGCAACAGTGAACAGCAACCCAAGCACAGAGCCGATTTTCAGACGCGTGCGTCTGTCTTTTTCGCTAATGTCCACGCTGATTGATCACTTGTTCAAAACATAAAGTTCAATCTGTTAAGCAATAAAAAGGCCGCTTATTTACTTGAATAATGCTCTAATCTCAAATTTGAATATAAAAGCGAAATCTCCGAAATAAGTAAGTTAGAAATAAAGCCCAATACACGCGACAGGGTGCTAAAAATGACTACGCACTCTCTTCGCTGCAGCTGAGGTCGATTGCCCTCAAAGTTGCCTGATTCGGCTGTTAATCGTAATTAGAAGACTTAACGGTGACTTAAAAGCCAAGCTTCCTACAAAGATTGTTCTGAAAATCAGAGACAGTTGATTTTTTGTACGATGGATGAGAAGGTAACTGACATGGATGATGTGTCGAATGTGCTGAAGCGCGAATGTCAACAGCGCTAGTGGATTTAGCTATTGCAGGCGTGATGGTTTTAAGCGACAGTACACGGGCAACAGGAAGTTTACATAAATAAATTAGTCGAAAAATTCGGCGTTGTTCAAACGATCATTCACACAGGCTCTCTTAGAGCGATTTTGCCGACCTTCTATCCTCGATTAAGTTTGGCACTAAGTCCAGTTCGGTTTATGGATTCCAGTTCGGTTTAATAGATTAATGAATAGAAGAAAATTTCTATTACGCTCCGCTTCAGCAGCTGCATGTGTAGGCGTTCCAATGTACACCTGGCTCATCGAGCCTCATTGGTTCGAACTAGTTGATAGGGTACTGCCAATTGTTGGCCTTCCACGAGAACTCCAAAATAAAACACTGGTACAGCTAAGCGATTTACACATCGGACCGCGTGTGGATGATAACTATTTGCTTTCCACTTTTTCAGCAGTTGCTGATTTATCACCTGATATTGTTGTTATCACCGGAGACTTCATTTCTTATGAGACTGACTACCTAAAGCATAGTGAGAAGGTCTTACCGCATATTCCGCATGGCTCTCTTGGAACTTTCGCTGTGCTTGGAAATCACGACTATGGACCCAACTGGAATCATCCTGAAGTCGCTGAAGCGTTAACTGATGCTGCTCAATCCGCTGGGATTCGAGTGCTTCGCAATGAGGTGGCAGAAGTTAATGGACTTCATATAGTTGGTATTGATGACTTATGGGGTGGGTATTTTAATATTCCCAGGGCTCTGTCACTCCTCCCCAAAGGCTCAAATGCGATAGCACTTAGTCATAATCCCGACTCCGCTGATCTTCCTGGTTGGGAGGATTTTTCAGGGTGGATTCTCTCTGGTCATACTCATGGAGGGCAGTGTAAGCCACCGTTCCTTCCTCCACCTATCTTGCCTGTTCAGAATACGCAGTACTCCGCTGGTGAATACCAATTGAATAAGGGAAGAGGGATGTATATCAATCGGGGCCTTGGGCACTTGATAAGGGTTCGGTTTAACGTACGACCCGAAGTTACTCGGTTTACACTTATACAGGCATAACAAACAGGTTGAATTGGAATTAACTACTTGGTTCAAATATCCGTTTAAAGTATGGCGTACGATGACAGGAATTATTTTGTGAGCCCGAGTTTAAATATAAGAGAGATTGATCAAAGCGAATATAAAATTCTTGGCGATTTAGTGGTGGATGTCTACTCCAGGTTAGACGGGTTTCCCAGCCCGTCTGAACAGCCTGACTATTACAACACTCTGAGTAAAGTAGGGAGTCTCAACGAACAAGATCATACGACAGTGCTTGTAGCTGAAACATCAGAAAAGGAAGTGATAGGCGGTGTAGTCTATTACAACGATATGTCTATGTATGGTTCCGGTGGCACGGCAACACAACAGAAAAATGCTTCTGGAATTCGTCTTTTATGTGTCAGTCCTAAAAATACAGGAATGGGGATTGGCAAGGCTTTAACGAATGAATGTATCAGGCTAGCTAAACTCAGTGGCAACGATCAGATAATCTTACACACTACTCAGGCAATGAAAATTGCATGGGGTCTTTATGAAAACATGGGCTTTAAGCGTTCAACCGATCTGGACTTCTCGCAAGAAGGATTTCCAATTTTTGGCTTTAGACTAATGTTAGCTGATGAGTAATGTCGTTGGCTGTTGCAAGCAATCGCTATCAGCCGGGCAACGTGCGCGCTGCCCGTTTTATGAATGCTTGTATCTGCGTAACCAGTTTGCGGCGATCATCTGAAGCACAGTAACCGAAAGTGGCGTTATCTAAACATTAGAATTCTGTGAACAACATTACTAACCTAATAATGCGATTGGACCCTCTACTCGCTGGCAGACTACTAATTGGTATTTGTTCACTACTGGTTGTTTTTCATACCGCCAATTTTCTTGGCATTGTGCCAGTTAATATTACCTGGCTAGGTCAGCTTGATTCTAATGTATCAATAAAGGTCATGTCATTGGTTTCAATAGCCATAAACTTGGTCGTTGTTTTTTGTGCGGCTATAAAATGCAAGTACATAAAAAACACATCCTTAGACTCTATAGTAGAAAAGTTACTACCGATTG
>CALIMV010000389.1 GCA_938045275.1 uncultured Granulosicoccaceae bacterium | reverse complement strand
TGCTTTAAAGGCTTCCCTGAGCGTGCTCAGTTCAGCGGCGCTGGTTACCGCACTGTCAGCACTTGGTTGTGCAGCCGCTGGCTGAGTACTATCCGTTTGTGCATTATTTTGCGCAGTGTCTTGTGGTGTTACATCAGCAGGTCCGGTGGTCGGCGCGACTTCTGGTTCTGCTGCAGAGGCAGTTGCTGGATTGGGTTTGTCAGATTCACGGATGTCAGATTCAAGGATGATCCTATCAACCAGCGATAGCTCAGACAGTTGCGACAATGCCGCGTCGATAATTTTGTCATGCGTTTGTTTGTCCGGAGCTATACCTGACAATGTGATTTGTGATTCGGAAATATCGACATTGGCATCAGAAATAGATTGCAAGTTCGGTATAAATTCACTCAGCGCAGGCAACCAATCAGCTTTAGCGTTCTCTTCGCTCACCTGCATGCTGTTGACCAGGTAGTTCACATCGAAAGTTCTCATTGCAGATTGGATAAACACCAGGGTGTCATCTTCGGGTGATATTTCACCAGTCAGCGTTAAGGTGTCCTCTGTGATTTGCATAGAAAACGTGGATGAATCGCCTTCTAAAACGTCTTTTATCGCTTGGCTTGTTTCTTCTGAAGCGGGAGATGGCGCATCAGTTACGTTACTCGAGGCAGCTCCGTTTGCGATGGCCATTTCTGCGAGTTCTCCCACAGATTGTTGCACATTGTCATTAACTGCCGGATTAACAACGTTGTTTGAAGTATTTGTTGTTGGTGATGCAGGTGAGGGTGCTTCTGGCGAAGGACCCTGAGGCGACGGTGATTCAGGTGTTGCCGGTAAGGACGGTTCTGCAGAGGGTGTCACGGGTGTTGGTGATTCCGGAGAAACCGCGTCTGCAGAAGCAAGCTTGGGTGTCGGTATTTCAAGTGAAGGCGCTTCTGGTGGTGTAGCCTCAGGTGAGGGTGACACTGGGGATAACGCCTGCGCAGAAGCAGGTTCTGGTGAAGGTGATTCAGGTGAAGGTGGCTGAGGTGGTGATTCCTCGGCCATCACCGGAGTCGATTCATCAGCAATTGGCGCTTCTGGTAATGGTGAATCAGTTGACGCCTCTGATTGCGAAGGTGTTGCATTATTCGAAGGCGCTTCAGGCGTTGGGGATTCCGGTGAAAGCACTTCTGCAGACGTTGGTTCAAGCAGGGGTTGTTCGTCGGTTGAGCCGCTTGGCAGTGTTGCGGCAGCAACGCTGCCAATGACAGACAGTTGATCAACATTTATGTGACGTACGCCATCGGCTGCGTCTAACGCACTGAGCAGTTCCGTTTTCTGACTTTCATCGGCGACAGAACCTTTTAGCGTAACCGTGCGTCCATGCACACTCGCTGACACGTCTCTTGCAGCCACACTGGAAACCGCTGCTTCTGCGTTGACTTGAATTTGTTGTTGAACAGCAGGGACATGCCGAGTAGCGCACCAGTAGGCGATTGCAGCCGTACCGACTATCCATAGGAATAGCCAAATGAGCGTCGACCCAGCCTGTGGCTGCCTGCTTGGCATAAATAGGCGCACGGTGACTTTTATTTAATTCCGTTAGGTTGATTGAGTATACCGTTAGTGAAGCATGATCAGGCGTGGCAAGTTTGGCACTTTCGCCTTTTTTCTACAACACTGTAACAATTAGCAACATGTGATAAAATCAGACAGGGGTCATTTTAAGAGATTCATAGAGCCTGTATTATAAGTCCAGAAAGTAAACCCCTTTAGGTTAGTAGTTATGCAAAGCCGCAATAAGTTCGTTACCTCATTTACCCTGCCTGTATTCATAGCAATGATGCTCATATCGCTGAGTCTCATTTTAGCGGCAAAACATGCGCACGCTCAGGAATATAACGTGCTGGAAGAATGCATGAAGCTTTCTAATGCCGATAATGACATTAACAATTGTATAGACAATTACCTGGATGTCATGGACGACAATATCCGTGACATATCTGAGTATATTGCTAATGATCTTAGCGATGCCCCGCTCGACCAATTCCAGTTGGCGCAGCAAGCTTTTTTTGAATATCGGGAACAAAACTGCCTTTGGTATCTCGAATTTTCTTCGCCACAAGACGTTGCTGAAAAGATCGCGAAAAACTGTTTGGCCCAGATGTCGCAGCAGCGCCTTTCAGAATTGCAATCGCTCATTGCAACCGAGCAAGGCAAGGCCGATACACTACGTGGGTTTTATGTGTACGGTGCTAATCGCAACAGTTTTCAACCGTGTGGCTCCGATCAGCGTTACTGGGTTGAGGGTGACAACGATCAAGTAGGTCAATTGCAACAAGACTATCTGGCTCAAGTCACAGCGGAACGACAAGTACTGTTTGCAGAATTGCGCGGCACATTGGATACCACCCAAGACTACCCGGAGCACGACGGTGTTGTGCAACTTACCGCGGTTACCTCACTCAAACCGCCAAGCGAAAGTGAGTGCAGTTTACCCAAGGGCCAAACGGCTACCTCGCCAACAAGCTTGTCAGAGGCTGCACCTGTTGCTGAAGCCGAGCCAGAGGCAGAGCCAGCAGTTGTTGAGGAAGAAGAACCTGAGCAAGTTTTGCGTGCCTACTTTGGCGCATGGTTAGCCGAATGCAAACAGAATAAAACACAATACACATGTGAACTGATGGTCGATTTTTCAGGTGCTGGTGTTACTGATGAAACTCGCCCCACATTATTAATGAGTCGCAGTGCTGGCAAAAGCAGTGTGTTGAATATGAAGTTTCCCGATCGAGAGGTTGATACACCAGCTAAAATTCGTTGGTCCGTTGACAACACGGAGCTGGGCGATATTGTTAGTTCTCAAATTCGCGTTGATGAAACAGGTACACAACAACTCATTCAAGAGCAAAGCTACGTTCGTGACGACCTCATGCCTTTATTGCTTCAGGGGTTCGAACTTAGCGTGGAAGTATTAGCCGATGTGGATGACAGCAAGGGAGAAAACTTCACAGCATCGTTGAATGGTCTTACGCGAGCATTAAGCTTTGCAGATGATTTTGTAGCAAGTGGTGGCAAGCTATAGTGCAATCTAACCGTGCGGTTGTGTTTGCCAACGGTGACTACAGTATACAAAGCAGCAAGGTCGCGGATGTTTCGCCTGATGACTTTATGGTCTGCGTTGATGGTGGTGCAAGACACTGTCTGGCTTCAGGTTTCAAACCAAACCTGCTTGTTGGTGATTTAGACAGTATCGACCGAAATTCCTCGGCAAAAATCAACGCATTGGGTGCTGAGTGCATCCGTTTCGCCAGCGAAAAAGACGCCAGTGACCTAGAGCTGGTGTTTGAAATTCTGCGTGACCGATTTTTCGAGTACGTTATTCTGTTTGGCTCATCTGGTGGTCGCACCGACCATCAATTATTCAACTGGCAGCTAGCTGCAGCTCAGCACTGGCCTTTTCAACTGCGTATTGTTGACAACTATGTTGATGCACACTTGGTTGATTCGAACAGGGCTTTCGACGAAGTTGTATCCGCAGATCAGTTATTTAGTGTTGTGCCGCTAGCGGGTCCAGCAACAGGTGTCACCGTTCGTGGTGCTCAATACCCTCTCGACAACGCAACGTTGACAGTGGGCAGCACGGTTGGGTTGAGCAACAAGGTAACTGACGCCCGTTTACAGGTAAGTATTGAAAAGGGTATCGTGTTGGTCATGTTGGTACATTTTAAAGCTTTGACTGCTGATCAATAAAATTCTGAGCAGTCCCCAAACATAACCTGAGCAACAAATATCAAATGATCGACGTTCGCAGTGATACGGTCACGTTACCTACCGACGCCATGCGGCAGGCAATGTCTAATGCAGAAGTCGGTGACGATGTGTACAAATCAGATCCCACCGTTAATCGGCTGCAAAACATGTGCGCAGAAATGCTTGGGCACGAAGCGGCTTTGTTTATGCCTTCCGGTACTCAGTCCAATCTGGTCGCCTTGTTAACACACTGTCAGCGAGGTGATGAATACATAGTTGGCGCAGATGCGCACACTTATAAATACGAGGGTGGGGGTGCCGCCGCATTGGGAGGCATTCAGCCGCAGACAGTGCCGTTCGCAGACAATGGGGAATTACCACTTGACGCTGTCGCCGCCGTTGTTAAGGAAAATGACATTCACTTTGCCAATACAACGTTATTGGCGCTGGAGAATACCCAGCATGGGCGTGTGCAAGGGCTTGACTACATGCGCCGAGCCCGTCAATTTGCAGATGAGCACAACCTGATATTACATCTTGATGGTGCAAGAATGGCTAACGCCGCTGTAGCCTTAAACACCTCGCTCGAATCGGTTGCTCAACCATTTCACAGCGTGTCGTTATGTTTGTCCAAGGGGCTGGGTGCACCGGTTGGCTCAGTGTTGCTTGGCGATAAAGCCTTCATAGAGCAAGCCTTGCGCTGGCGTAAAGTCACAGGCGGTGGCATGCGTCAGGCAGGTATTCTGGCAGCAGCAGGCATTTTGGCTATTACAGACGGTTTTGATCGATTGCACGAAGATCATTCCCATGCCCAGGCTTTAGCTGAGCTATTGGCAGACGTTCCTGGCGTAACAGTGCGAGAAGGCTGGACCCAAACCAACATGGTATGGCTGGATTACGAAGGCGATCACGGTACAAGTTTGCCGGCGTTTGCCAAACAACAAGGGGTTTTGATGTCAGCTGGTCGAAATTCTGGAAGATTGGTATTGCACCGAAATATATCCAGTGAAAATGTTAATACGGTTGCCGCTGTACTCACGGACTATTTTAGAAAAAGTGAAGATTGAGTCACGCAGGTTAAATCCATCTGGATTGCCTCATCGGCCAAGTATCTATTTTTGCCTTTAGCCGTGCCGCGTTATTAATGGTTTTTGTTAGCGATGCCAGCGGCTTGTTGTGTGAGTATGCCGTCTCTTAGCAGGTGCTTAGTTGCTATCAGCAGGTCAGCGTCGTCTTCATTGTGTGTAACCAAAATTGCGCAAAGTTTATAGTCGCTTATTACCTTGCGGGTCAGATGAATCATTTCATGTCTGGTGTGTTCATCCAGTGCACTGAATGGTTCGTCGAGCAACAGAATGGGTTGCTTGCGAAGCAGGCAGCGTGCCAGTGCAACTCTTTGTTGTTCACCACCAGACAAATTGGCGGTGCGGTTTTTGGCATAGCCTGCCATGCCAACCTCATCCAAACTTCGATGGATGTTTTCGTAATCATTGTTTGTGAGTTTCAGGTCAGGGCTAATGCCGAGCCCAATGTTTTGCTCTACATTCAAATGCATAAATAAGTTATGTTGTTGAAATAAGGTAGTAACCGGGCGCTGATTGGCGGATAAGCCAATAAGAGATTGGTTGTTCCAGCTTATCGAACCACTTTCGGGCTGCAAAAATCCAGCGATCAAATTCAATAAGGTGCTTTTACCCGAACCGCTTTTTCCCAAAATTGCTGTCGTGTGCGAGGCGTTGGCATGCAGTTGATAGCAATAGCTATTGGTGCCAAGCTGTAGCTTTAATTTATCAATCTTTAGCATGTGACCGCCAGAAGATGGTACGAGACGTCATCGACTGCATTGCTGTGAATAAAATTAAACAAACCACTAGCAGAATGCCCGCCGTGGTGGCAGCCTCATGAAGTCGGTAACTGCCAATGCGTTGAAACAACAGCAACGGTAACGTTGTTGCACGTTCCGAACCAAATAACGCGATTGCGCTAAAGTCACCGGCAGCCAGGGTTGCAGCAATGCCAAGCGCAAAACCCATTGGCTTGCGAATTAATGGCCAGTCCAGCAATCGCCATCGACTCCATCCACTGATACCTAATGATTGTATGAGTTTGTCATGGTGGTTGGCGGCCTGCATAAGCGGCCCGTCCAGAATTCGCAGTACAAACGGCAGTGCCATCAAACTATTTATAATGATTGTTAGCACTAATGCGATGGAAAAAACATCGGCAACATTTCGCAATAGTAAAAACAAGCCGGTTCCAAGCACTACCGGTGGCATTACTAAAATAATGTTCCCGGCGTGTTGAATCCATTGGCCCAAATTGTGTTTTTGTGCACGGATACGTAAGTGTCGAGAGCTGATTAGCAGTGAAACGCCAATGCCTACCGATAAAAAGGCGGTCACAATGGCAATGATCACTGTATTGATAGTTGCCTGCACTGTATTGGTATGTGTTAACACTTTTATACTTGCCGGGTTTATAGCCGACATAATCATGCCCAGTAGTGGTGTCACCACAAACAAGGTTCCTAACAGAATCAACAGCCTGTTTCGCCATCGATGGGTGGATGTTGGTCGGTAAAGATGCTCCACTGGTTTGTACGAAAATCCGATCGATGCATCATGCTTAAACAGTGCGCTTGCCAGTAACAATGCGGTGCAGAAAACAAGTTGTGCAATAGCAAGCGACACGGCGGTATTTATGTCAAAGTCGAATCGCAGTGCCTGGTAAATGGCTACCTCTACGGTGGTAGCGCGAGGGCCGCCACCGAGTGTCATCACAATTGTGAAGCTTGTGAAGCACAGTGTAAAAATCACCATGAATACACCAATCAGCTGGGTTCGCATGGCTGGCCATTCAACGTACTTGAACTGCGCCAAGCCTGGCATGCGAAGTTGGGTAGATAGCCGCCATTGCTCATGAGGTATGTTATCCAGCGATTGCAATAACACGCGAGTAGCTAGCGGCAGATTAAAAAAAACGTGTGCGATTAATATTCCGCTCAAACCATAGATAGAGAACGGCTCGAAACCGAGCTGACCAATGGCACTGTTAAGCCAGCCTGTACGACCGAAAACGGCAACAATGCCAAATATGGCAACGATTGTCGGAATAACCAGCGATAGGCTGAACAGGTTAATAAGCATTTGCCTGCCCAGAAATTTCTGTTCTCTCGACAAAGCTTGTGCCAGTGGAATGGCCAGACCAACGGACAATACCGCTGAGATCAATGCTTGATAAAAACTGAACCAGATAACACGCTTGTAATAGGTGTTGTTGAGGGTGGTTTGCAGATTCAGATCGGAAGTTGACACTATCAATGCGATCAGTGGTAAACCGACCAGTAGCGCCAGCAAAATCAGCGCTACCGCGCCTGGTAACCACCATCGTTGAAACATGGTTAGTTGCATTGCGTTTTACAATGACTCAACAAACTCAGTGCACCTCAAGTTGTATTTGCACACGCAGAAGCCTCGGCGAACAGAGGCCTCTGTAGTAGTAGCAGAATGGTGAGTAATTAGTTAGCCGACTCCAGCCATTCATCAATCCAACCCTTTCGTTCATCCCTGACGGTTTCAGTGTCAAGCAATAAAGATTTTGATGGCTTGATGAGTTTTGAAAACTCTGGTGGCAAAGCATCGCCTATGTCGATGCTCGGGTACATAACATTGGTTAAAGGTATTGCTGATTGTGCTTCTTTTGAAATCAGGAATTGCAGAAACGCGTTTCCAAGCTCCTGGTTGGGTGAGCTTTTCAGTAGGGCCGCCACCTCGATTTGTAGATAATGCCCCTCATCAAATGCAGCTGCCTGATATTGATCTGTTTTATCAATCGCCATGTGATATCCAGGTGACGTGTCATAGCTTAGGACCATTGGTGCTTCGCCGTTTAAGAATAACGAGAAATACGCTTCACTCCAGCCTTTAGTCACGGTGAGAATTTTTGGCTTAAGCTTTTTCCAGGCAGAATCGGCATCGTCACCGTAAACCGCTTTAACCCAAAGCAACAGGCCAAGACCAGGCGTGCTGGTGCGAGGGTCTTGAATGATGATTTTCAGATCATCAGGTGAGTTAACCAGTTCATCCAAACTGGTTGGTGGATTGGACAGCGTCTTTGTATCGTAAACAAAAGCGAAATGGCCAAAGTCGAAAGGTACGAATACTTTGGAGTCCCATTCAATCGGCAGCTTTACTTGCGAAAGATCTACACTTGATTCAGCGAGTAGGCCTGTGTCTTGTGCCAATGCCATTAGGTTGTAGTCCAACCCCAAGACAATATCGGCCTTGCTCGACTTTCCTTCGAGCTGTACGCGATTTAAAATACCGGCAGAGCTATCGATAGCTACAAAGTTCAGCGTGCAGTCGCATTCCTTTTCAAATGCGGTTTTTATGACAGGTCCTGGCCCCCACTCGGATGTGAACGATTCGTAGGTGTACACAGTCAGTGTCTGAGCTGCATGGCTGGGTAAAGTAACTATGCACAGTATGCTGACTAGAGCAATAAATAGCGCATGATGAAGTTTGGTGATCACTGATCCTCTCCTGATAAAATATCAAGCTTGATAAAAACGACAGCTTGACGAAATAAGAGTAAGTGATGACCTGGCGGGGTTGAACTCAATTCCTACGCCGGTATTAGCCGGATCAGGTTCTACGGGTTGTTTTAACTCTCAGCCTTAGCGGCACCCCGTTGAGTCATCATTCTCGTGTCCGGTTTTAGCCGAGCACATGAGTATACTGGCCTTAAACTTGTGCAGATGCAAGCCTTTGTACGTATTTGAATTGATAAATACCTATTCCAAAGTACCAGTTTGTGACCGGTTAGCGAATGGTGTGCTTAGCTGGTGGATTTCGTGTTCACGCTATGTTGCCGATAGATAACCACGCAACTACTAACAATGATAATAGTGGCGCCAAGCAGAGTCTGAGCACTTGGCAAGGTATGCCACAAAACCCAGTCGAACAGAACGGTCAATACAATCGTTGTGTAGTTCAGCGGCGCCAGCAGAGATGCATCAGCCAGCGCAAAAGCATGGGTCATACAGTATTGGCCAAATACCGCCAACACGGATACCATCACTATGCCGAGCCAGTCTGCCATGGTAAGCGTTTGCCAAATGCCAGGTAACCAAAAGAACGCTATTGCGCCAACACCCATATTGTAGAAAAGCACAAGTGATTGTGATGTTTCAGTGGCTCGCAGTTTTCTACCACTAACAAATAAAAAAGCATAGACGACGCTTGACAACAAAATAAGCATATAGCCGAACAGTTCTCCATCGGCGGTTGCGTCAATGGCAATAAACACACCTATATACCCGACAAAAACGGCGCTCCATCGATATACACCCACTTTTTCTTTTAGAAATATTGCTGAAGCCAATGTTATAAAAAAAATGTTGCTGAAGAAGACCACGTTCGCTGCAGTCAATGGTAAATACTTCAAAGCCAGAAAAAATCCAAACGGTGCCATGAAGCCGATCAGACCGCGAGTGCATTGCGCTTTGAACCGAACCGGTTTTAATTGCTTTAGTTGCCTGCGCGAGCTGTAGAAAATAAGCAGCATGGCAGTGATGATGACGCTTCGCACGAATAGCAGTTGTATGACGTGCACCCTGTCCTCAACCAACCATTTAACTGCAGCGTCCATAGCTGTCATTAGTATCAGGCCCGCCATAAACAGCACAATGGCAAACGTAGAGGCTGAGTGGGTGATGTTGGATTTGGTTTGGTCTGCCAGATTCCAGCGACGCATCAGGAGAGGGCTTTATAGTTGCGTCGTGAACCGTCTGG
>CALIMV010000388.1 GCA_938045275.1 uncultured Granulosicoccaceae bacterium | reverse complement strand
AAGCGTGATCGAATTAGCGTATATGGCACGCCCCATGTCTGAGTCAGGTGTTGCCGTGACACGTCTTAAAGTTGGAACTATGGGCATATCGCGCGACAGAATGCGCTTGGTTACGTCGATGTTAGAAAGCAATATTTGCTTGGCTAACCATGTCCAATACTTAAAAATATGGAAAAACCGGAAATAGATTGGGTGTCCTCGGTGGGTAAGAACGCCCATGCGTCTCGCCAGCCAAACCACCAGGGCAACGGACAGCACGCCGAGAATTAATAGTTGCGCCTTGAAATAGCCCGACAACAGCAGCCAAAGAGCCGCCATGGTAAAAAGCAGTCGAATTGTCAGCATTTTTTTGATTGAATCTGTTGTTTTCAGCCCGCCGATGCCGCAAGCAATGAATTGAAGCGCGATGCGCAACCATTGACCTCACCAGCCACCTTAACTTTACCATGATTGTAGAGCCAGTCAGATAACAGCAATATCGATGCAAATTTCTCAGTCGGCCAAACATTATCTTAATTTAATCTAGTCAGAATTAACGCATTTAAGGTATTTATACCCCGCTCGCCGTACCTGGGCTCTGGTACAATCGCTGGTTGATCAATAAGAAGACCGCGCCTTGTACAGCGCAATTGGAAATGAGCTGGTCGTGAAACGAAACAAATATCTATCAATTTGCAGTGCTGCCTTATTATTCTCTGCGGCGCTGATCACAGGCTGTGAAATTGGTATCGAAGATCCCGATGGCAATAACACCAACGGAGCCTCAACCTCAAATACCGCTGGTCCTACAACCGGCGATATCGGCGGAACCAGTGACACCGGAGGAACCAGTGACACCGGAGGAACCAGCGATACTGGAGGTACTGATAGCCCACCCGAGCCCACTACACCTGCACCAACTGAGGGCAACTATTCGTTGTCACTGTCAAATAAGACTATCAATCTGACAGAGGGGTCAACTGCGTCGGTCACGGTTCAAATACAACGTAATGGTGAGTACACGGGCGAGGTGAACGTTGGCGTTGAAGTCCCATCAGTTAGCGATCAAGCTCAACTTGCATGGTCGTTTTCCAGCTTACGAATAGCCAGCAATGAGACCAGCACGACAATGAATCTGGCATTGGATTATGCCGTGTTGCCGATTCAAGAACAAACCCGTACATTGCGTATCGTTGCCACTGATGGCAGTACCCAAAGAACAACCCCGCTCAATATAAACGTGACACCCACCGACAAACCCGATGTGTACTTACTCATCGGCCAAAGCAACATGGTGGGATCCAGTGAAGAAAACGCCAAAGAAGTAGGCGTCGCAGGCGAAGATGCCCCGGTCGATGCCATCCAACAACTTAACGTTACCGGCAATGATCAGGAAAATTTCAGAACTGAAGCGTCCTTTACAAACGTTGACGCGATTGCTGCACCAAGTCCTCGATTCACGCCGGCAGTTGACCCACTGCACAATGGATTCGATATAGGTTTCAATGGCAAACGCGGTACAACCGTTGGCCCCGGCCTCTCATTTGGCAAGCGTGCAATTTTAAATACAAAAGCACCAAGAATATATCTCGTGCCCGCGGCTTGGGAAGATACCGGGTTTTGCCGTCGCGAACGAACTACGCTTGAAATGTTCGAAGGCTCTCTCGGCTGGAACGCAGAACCCACAACAGCGCCAGAACTAAGCGGTACTCTGCTGCACGATCGAGCAATAGCCAGGACCAACCTAACTCTCAGGGAAACCAATGGCATATTACGGGGCATTTTGTGGCATCAAGGCGAAGCTGACAGCAGCAGTGAGTTCTGCGCCCAGGTTTATGCTGAGAATTTGACCAAAATGGTGGCGTCACTTCGCTCCGAAATTATTGCCGACGCGCGAGGTCAGATCGCTAGAGGCGTTAATGCCAACATACCGTTTGTTGTTGGCACAATGTCCCAAGGTGAACCATACAATGAGCCACAAGGTCCAAAACTCGTGGTTGATGGAGTACACCGTAATATCCAGCTATATGTTCCATTCTCATCCTTTGTGAACAACGACGACCTTAAACCACCCGCATTCCGTTGCGGTAGTGACGGAGATTGTATTCATTTCGGTGCCAGCGCTTACAGACAGATGGGTTCTAGATATTATGATGAACTCGTTAAAGCTGCGATTGGCCAGTAGAATCTGAACGCGGTTTAGCCTAATTGAAAATGTCCTACTGTATTTCTGGTTTGCCCGTATCCGGCACCACGCTTGCAGTATATGGCTCTCAGATTCACGCACAAATCCGTCAGTTCGGGCAAAAAGGGTTGCTAAAATGAGGTTACGCACATCGAAAACGGCTCGTTGGTCGGCAATCGTGATTTTATTGCTAGGCTTGAGCGCTTGCTCAGGCTCCGATGATGAACCTCCCAGGACGGGCGGAGCAACAACCGCTGGTGGTACGACGTCTGGTGGTGTTTCAGCCGGTGATTTTGTTTTGCAAACAGTCGCCCCACTCGTTTTGGAAGAAGGCTCTCCAAATGGCGTGAATATTCCAATCGCTGTGAGCCGAAGTAACGGCCACAGTAAAACCATTTCTGTAAGCATCGAAGGTGCCAGAGATGAAGATGAACGCAGCATCACCTTCAACACAAATTCAGCCCAACTAAGCAGCACACAATCTACTGGCACAATAAATCTGAGCCTGGCTATCGACGATCTGCCGATTCTTGCTCAACAAAGAACATTTCACGTCGACGCAAGCGATGGTACTGAAACCGCACGAATTCCAGTTGAGATAAATATTTCCCCGGTTGACGCACCGGACGTCTATCTTTTGATTGGTCAAAGCAATATGGTCGGCTTCAGTGGTGATGGAACCAAGCTGGCTGGACCAAATGGTCCGGATGAACCCCATCCACGCATTCTGCAACTTAACGCAACCAAAAACGACCAATTTGGGGTGTTTACAAGCGAAGCTGATTTCACGTCGGTATCGAGTAACGTCATTGACGCCAACCGGATTGTACAAGCTGAAGACCCATTGCATATACCTCTCGACCCTAACAACACGAGCGGAAAGACCCTCTCCTATATTGGTATGGGCTTAAGCTTTGCCAAAGCGGCTCTAAACAATACGGCGAACAACATTGTATTGGTACCAGCAGCTTGGTCAGGATCTGCTTTTTGCAGTAATGCGGATGGACCAAACGGACAATGGAACGCTCAGGAAACTGATGACCCTAACCTCGGAAACACTTGGTTGTTTGACCGAGCGGTTGCACGAACAAACCTGGCACTGGCAGAGACCGGTGGCGTGCTGCGCGGTATTCTTTGGCACCAGGGTGAATCAGATGCAAATGATCGGTGTGCTGGACAGTACCTGGCGAACCTTGAACGCCTGGCGCAAGAGCTGCGTGTGCAGATTAATCCAGATCGACGTGGCGTCGAATTACGCACTGGCGGCGCGAATATACCGTTTGTACTCGGTACGATGTCTCAAGGGATTGATGAAAATGGCGATCTTTCCGATTTTTGGCCAGCTAAACAACTAATCGACGATGCTCATCGCATTCTGCCCAGTAGAATAAACCATGCCGCGCTTACGATCAGCGATGATCTAACCCCGGTCAACGGCTACCCTTGCGGTAATGAAAACTGCATTCACTATGGGCCGGCAGCGCTACGCGAAATGGGACGACGATACTACGATGCACTGCTACGTGCAGCTGCAAATCCATAAAACCGCCTGCATTTGCAGCGATTGAGAAAGTAAAAATTAGTCTAAGATTAGCGCTAGTAAATGGCAAGTTCAGCGTTATCCTTGATTAAATCAAGCACAACCTCTGAACGAACTTCAGATACTAATTCGTTAGACAACAATCGCTTGTTTATTAAAGTTGATAGCGATGTAAGGTCTACGACCCGTGCATGCAACAAATAGTCTGCACTACCAGTAATTGCACACGCTAATCTGATTTCATCTAAACCTTGAACGAACGATCGAAATTGCCTGACACTTTTTTCACTGT
This sequence comes from uncultured Granulosicoccaceae bacterium, assembly GCA_938045275.1. Lineage (GTDB taxonomy): Bacteria > Pseudomonadota > Gammaproteobacteria > Granulosicoccales > Granulosicoccaceae > Granulosicoccus. The sequence goes on along the minus strand of CALIMV010000388.1, from coordinate 12,264 downwards.
GTTTAGCCAATTTGATTCTTATCAGTGCATCGAGCGTAAGCCCAAGCGCCGCTGAACTGAGCACCGCTCTGTATCCCACAATAACGCCAGAATCTTCAAGCTGTCGACGTCGCCTGGACACCTGTGATGCGGAAAGACCTATAGCCTCCCCTATTGCCGTGTTACTTAGGTCTGCTGATGTCTGAATAACCCGCAATATCTTTTTATCAAAACTATCCATTAACCAAAATCTCTGTGTACTCAATCTCTCGTGCATCAAAATTGCACATAATTACACATGTCCGCACAGGTTAGACGCACACAGGGCAATAACGTTGTTAATACGCACAATTTAACGCAATACATTGCAATAAACTACGTGAAATTGTTGAGGAAAAAGCATGGGCCCATATCCACATACAGATGTAACCGCGCGCATAAGCAAGGACAACCCCGTAGGCACAGCAGGATTTGAATTTATCGAATTTGCTCATGCTGAGCCTAAGCGACTCGCTCAATTATTTGAACAGATGGGCTTTCTGCGCGTGGCCCAGCATAAAACCAAACAGGTGTTTCTATACCGGCAAGGTACGGTGAATTACCTGATCAACGCGGAGCAAGGCAGCTTTGCCGCCGGTTTTGCCCAAGCACATGGACCTTGCGCATGCGCAATGGCATGGCGCGTAGCGGATGCTCAAGCGGCTTTGGACCATGCTGTGGCGCATGGTGCAAAACCGGTCGATGTACCAGCTAATTCAGGTGAATTGAAGCTCAAAGGTATTGAAGGTATCGGTGGCAGTCATTTGTATTTCGTCGACCAATTTGGCGAAGATGGTTCAATCTACGATGTTGACTTTGACTGGTTGGATCAGCCTGATCCAGCGCCAGAAGGTGCTGGATTGTATTATCTAGACCACCTTACCCACAACGTCATACGTGGACAACTGGATGTCTGGACAGATTTCTATTGCCGTATATTCGGGTTCCAGGAAATACGGTTTTTCGATATCGAAGGAAGACACTCCGGCCTTTTTTCCCGTGCTTTGACCAGCCCTTGTGGTCGAATTCGCATTCCAATTAACGAATCACGAGACGATAGAAGCCAAATTGAAGAATATCTAAAGGAATATAAAGGCGAAGGCATACAACACATCGCTTGTGGTTGCCACGATATCCATGCGTCAGTCGAGCTTTTACGTAAAAATGGGCTTGAGTTCATGCCGGCACCTCCCGATACCTATTACCAGAGGATCGATTTACGTCTACCAAACCATGGCGAATCAATAGAACGTCTGCGAGAAAACGGCATCTTGATCGATGGAGAAGGCGTCGTTGATGGTGGAATGACCAAGGTTTTGTTACAGATTTTTTCAAAGACCGTAATCGGACCGATATTTTTTGAATTTATACAGCGCAAGGGTGATGACGGCTTTGGAGAAGGCAATTTCAAAGCGCTATTTGAATCCATTGAAGCAGATCAAATTCAGCGTGGGGTGTTTGCTGAAAAGTGAAATTGCTGCAAAGTGGGTGAAAACTATCATGAACGTTTAAAAAAAAACGGTTCTAGTCGCATTCAAGTGCTATAAAATGCTAACGCTTTGGATTCAAAGCAAATTAGCGGTAAACATCTAGTTAAATGAGACTGCACGCCCTGCAATATTTGCGCGCCCTAGCGGCGCTGTTGGTTGTTTATAGCCACGCATGCATTCAGGTGCCCGCCTATCAAGCACAATTGGTGGAATTCGGCAGTTTCGGTGTGGATATCTTTTTCGTGATATCCGGCTTTATCATGATGTATATCTCAAAGCCCAGCCACACACCCAAAGCCTTCATTATCAATCGAATTCGCCGTGTCGTGCCGTTGTATTGGTTTTTCACTTTACTTTTGGCCGCAATCTTATTTATCAGGCCATCTATCTTTTCAAATACCACACTACAATTTGATATATTGATGCAGAGCTTGCTGTTTGTACCACACTTCAGTCAAACTCACCCCGGCGAAGTTTGGCCACTCCTGGCTCCAGGCTGGTCATTGATCTACGAAATGTACTTCTATGCATTGTTTGCATTGTCATTGTTTGCAATGCAAAAATATCGATTACCACTGATCAGTACAATTATCTTCGTTCTCTTCGCACTTGCTAACCTAACTGGCATCGACGGACCAACCGGTCCACTCACAGAATTTTTTAAAGACCAGGTTGTGTTCGAATTTATATTTGGTATGTTGCTCGCTTTTGCATGGCAGCGTGGTTTCCGACTAACAAATTTAGCGGGCACGGCCATGGCGATTACTAGCTTTGCGTACCTTGTATTTCATTCACAACAACGCGGAATAGCCAGCGTTGAAGAGCCACAGCACTTGCTGACCAACGGTATACCCGCAGCAACTATGGTGACTGGCATGCTTTACATGAAATTACCTGAAAACAAAATTGGCCTGTTACTGGGCGATGCTTCGTATGCGCTTTACCTAAGCCACATTTTTGTTTTGGGTTTGTTGAGGGTTATCCTGGTTCCAATTCTGGGCGCCAGTCAATCAGCAGCGTTGCTGTTTGTTGGTATTTCGGTTGTCGCTTGTACACTGATCAGCATTCCAGTTCATCTTCTCATTGACAACTGGCTGCTACGTCAAGAACGATTCGACCTGCTCCGGCCAGTAAAACAGCACGAAGCGTGAACCGGTCGGTGTAATTAGAGTACAAGTTGTGGCGACTGTCCATACCTGTACCCGCCAGTTATTGTACGTTTGTATCTTACGAAGTCCGACGAGCACTCAATCATATGCAATCACTGGAAGATATCATCGTACGCTTTAACATAGACCCATCTCATTCGCTCAAGCAGCAAAATGCGGAACATTACGAACAATCACAAACGTACTACACCACATGTTGGTATGTAGAAAAAGATGAGAAACAGCATGTGGTTGCTCGATATAGAAGCTGGAGCAATCAGGCTAAAATACCACCATACCGCGCACAAATTGGCTGGGAACGCTATTCACCAACAGGCACTTTGATTGAACGTGAAGTGCAATATTCCAAACAAGAAGATGGCGTTACCCTGCACTAACTAATATTACATTCAACTTGAAAGACATTAAATTGTAAACTGGTATGCTCCACCGTTTACACTAACCACTGGCCAACAGTCGGATAAGATTTCGGTAATTTCTGCACAGTTAAGTAATGGTATTTAGCGTCGAATCTTGGTGCACCTCGTCGCCGTCAACGCTATCGTAGTCAGAGAACATATCGTGTTCTCGGATAAGATTGATAAAAGCATCACCGTATTTCTCTAGCTTGTGCTTACCCACACCCGATACTGCAGACATTTGCTCATGATTTGTTGGCCTTTGGTCCACCATATCAACCAAAGTACTGTCGCTGAAAACCAGATAAGCTGGTTTGCCCTCACTTAAAGACGTACGTAAGGCGCGCAGCTTTTCCCACAATGGTTGATCTTGTGGTGCTACCTGCTCAACATTTCGACGTTTTTTTCTTTTCGAACTGCTTTCACTGCGAGATATCTGGCGCAATTCCAGGCTTCGTTGACCACGAAGTATGGGTCTGGCCTGCTCTGTCAGTATTAGCGAACCATGACCGCCCAAGTCTATACTCAGCAAGCCTTTTGCGATTAACTGACGGTACAGCGTGCGCCAATCGGCTGCACTGCGTTGCGCGCCAATACCAAAGGTACTTTGCTTATCGTGTCCAAAACGTCGTATGCGCTCGGCATCTTTACCCATCAAGACATCAATTAAATAATTCACGCCAAATCGTTGTCCGGTGCGATAAACACATGACAGGGCCATTTGCGCTGCTTCAGTTGCATCCCAGGTGATCGGCGGATTCAGGCAATTGTCACAATTGCCACAAGCTTTGGGTAGCTCATCATCAAAATAGGCTAACAATGACTGTCGGCGACACGTACTCAACTCAGCCAGCCCAAGCATGGATTCAAGTTTATGGTGCTCCACCCGCTTGTGCTGTTCGTCGGCAGTAGAATCTTGCATCATTGATCGCAGATTAATAACATCCTGCAACCCATAAGACATCCATGCGTTCGCAGGCAGTCCATCGCGCCCTGCACGACCCGTTTCCTGATAGTAAGCTTCCACGCTTTTGGGTAAGTTTAGATGCACAACAAAGCGTACATCAGGCTTATCAATACCCATTCCAAATGCGATGGTTGCAACAATGATGACTCCATCTTCAAGCAAAAAACGTCGTTGATGCTCGGCGCGAGTTGTTGCATCCATACCTGCGTGGTACGGCAAGGCCTGCCGACCTTGCTTAACCAGCCAGGCGGCTAGGTCTTCTACTTTCTTACGCGACAGACAATAAACAATACCAGCATCATTTTTATGGTTTTCATCAAGAAAACGTAACATCGCCTCTTTGGCATTGCCGTCTTCATTGATCGCATAACGAATATTGGGTCTATCAAAACTGCTGATAAACTGCGAGGCGTCGCCTAAGGCCAAGTTGTTAACAATCTCTTCCCGTGTTCGTTGATCAGCTGTGGCAGTAAGGGCAATTCTAGGTACGCCAGGAAATTGTTCATGCAATACGCTAAGACCCATGTATTCTTTTCGAAAATCATGGCCCCACGTTGATACGCAGTGCGCCTCATCAATGGCAAACAATGCGAGTGTGCATTGGCTTAGCAACGAAAGCATTGAATCCATGAGCAGCCTTTCCGGTGCTACATACAATAAATCAATATCGCCGCGTAACAGAGCCGCTTCTGTTTCAGCAACCTGCCTGGCAGACATAGATGAATTAATAAAAGCTGCATTCAGATTTAGCGCCCTCAACGCGTCGACCTGGTCTTGCATGAGCGCTATGAGTGGTGAAATAACAATGCCAGTGCCCCTACGTACCAATGCAGGAACCTGATAGCACATTGATTTTCCACCTCCTGTGGGCATTAATACCAGTGCATCTTTACCATCGATTACAGCATCAATAATACGACCCTGTTGCGGTCGGAACGAATCGTATCCGTAAATGTTTTGCAGTATGTCTAACGCATCCGTGTGTTTCATTTGACAGCCTCTTTATCGTAAAGTTAGAAGAGCCCACTACCATGTGAGCCAGATTGATTTTGATCATTCCAACACTATAAGTATTAAAATGATCAAATTTTTTTAGGTAATTGAATCTAGTGAACGCACGTTTTGCTTACGCGTTTATTACAAAACCGAAGTCGACACGCCGTCGTATGCAGATTTCCAATCAGCATATTGATTAACGATATCGTCCATCGCTTGCTGATCAAACTCTCTCAAGCCGCTCAGCAGCATATTTTTTTTGCCTTGACCAACGATTGAATCATCGCTTTTAATTATAAATTGCAAACAGACTTTACCTTTTTTACCATCAATGTCTATTGTAGCTTCGTCGAGTGTCAAAGACAGGTTATTGCCATGCAAACGATCAAGGTTTAACGACATATCTTTGTAAATAACTAAAGGTCTGGCCGGGTTGATCATCACATTGTGTTCACGCATCAATTTGACTAAAACATCGGGGAATGTTTTACCGGAGAAACGAACGTATTGCATTATTAAGCTGGTTACAAATGTTTGATCGTTGGAATTGTCACCAGAGACATTTAAGCTCAATAGGTGCCGATCATTGCAATCACGAATTTCGTTCTCTGCCAGCAACTCGTTCGGTAGCCCAATATCCACATCAGCATTAACCAGCGTCACCAAATCAACGTGTATTTGCTGATAAACGCCATAATGGCTCAATAAGGCTGCAAATAATAAATCTCCTGGTACACAGAAACGTTTCCCACCAACATCATGTATTGGGTTAAAGTCTCCAGCAACTCCTTTTGCGAATTGGCTGGCCTGTGTTTGACTGAACTTCATGCCGCGCTCGGTGAACGTTGCATAGTTGCCTATATCCAGCACCTGTTAATTGCTCCTGTGTTTGTTTACAACATCATCAAATAGTGCAAGCTGGCTGTCCGGCAATTGCACGGCTCGCGGATAGCGCGGATTACAGCGCTCGTTTTCAATGACACCGTCCCAACCAAGCGTTGACTCTACAAATTGTTGCATTCCTGATTGCTCAAAAACTGCACAATAACCGGCCAGAACACAATCTATGTAACTTTGCAGAATGGGATATTGTATGTTTGATCGGCCAGAATGTGTCATATCCGAAACATACACATGTATGTGTTTCGCGACGCAGCTTGGCGGTAAATCGAACTCAATGGCAGGAATCTGTAAGCGATCGTAGCCAAGCTCTCGATTATCCAGCGCGGGTAAGTCAGCCAGTGGAATATTGACAATAACACCGTCGATATAGGCACTACTTCGCGTCTTGCTATTGTTTGAATGAGTATCATTTTTTATCGGATTTACAGTGCATTTTTCTATACTTAGTGAACAACACGAACCACGCTCATCAGATGACGGTGCTGCAACTGTTCGCACGCGGTGCCCCCAGACACGTCTCCAGCCGTACAATCGAGCCGGGAAAGCTTGCTCATGCGCCGGCCTGGTATCCCGATTCACTAACGAACCATAGCCAAAATACGTGACGAATTGTTCAGCCATACCAATGATCCTACAGTTTACGCCTTGTGTAATGGGTAAAACTGGCGCAATCGATCTATAGTGTTATAGAAACTCAAAAAACAAATATAAATGACCAATTCTCGCACAATAAGCAGTTGCTCACTGACTTGCGTGCAACGACTTTCCCATACGGCACTTTGGCTCATCTTAGTGAATATCATGGGCGTTATTTCGATCATCGCCCATGCCAACTCGGCAGTTGGGCTTGAATTGGATGAGCAGCTGCTTGCAGACAAGCTTGCCGGTGATAAGGCATGGCAGCAACAGCGCAACACACTCAAAACCAGTTCGCACAAACTTGGTATACAGACCTTATCGATCGAGCTGGATGAACGAAAAAAGGACGACCTTACACGACGAGCACGAGTGTATCAGTTTAACTACCACCTAAAGCAATCAAGGCTTGTATTAATCGATCTTGATAGCGCTATAATTGAAAAAAGTCAACTTATCGATACTGTGCATCTGCCCTTGAATGAAACGGAAATTGCCACGGCCAGAATTCTGGTAGAACAACAAACATCGATTATGGAAAAGCTTAATCAGGACCGATCAAAGCGCGGAATGCCACAGCTGATTGATCTTGGCACCATTGACCTCAAGGCCAGTATATTTGAACCCGATAATCTGCAGCATATATGCGCCCGCCAACGTTGTGCCCTTATTTCATTGTTCGATCAGAACCGTACGGTTTTTAGTGTGGAACCTCTGGTCAACTTACAGAGTCTGAATGTCACCACATTGCAACAGAGTCTTTAGACACAATCATTCCTGATGCTTTTAAGCAAGCTCTCAATACCCTTGGTTTGCCTCTTTGGTCTGCTGCTACATGCGTCCAGCGTATACGCAATTCAGTGTAGCCCTACAGGTCAACTTATGGAACACAACTTTGCTTCGGGCGCCAGCTGGACGTTCTGTGCTGTACTTGACGAGCATCATGCATTGGAACTTCAACAACTTCACTATCGGGCACCCGGAGACACAAGCCGCCAAGTGTTAACGCATTTACACCTGGGGCAGGCACTGCTGCACTATCACAATAAACAATCGGCAGATGTACTGATCAGTGAAAACAAACTCGGCGGCAAGTCACTAAAAACACTCAATGCACAGAGTTGCGATGGAGAACTACACATCATCGGTGATTCAGGCGCCAAATTATGTAGTTTCATACGCAATACCGGGCTCATGGCTAAGTACAACCTTCGACCCGGTTTGCAAGGCCAACAGTACCAATTGTTCTCTGTATCCGAATATCAGGGACTAACCCTGCAAATACAAATCGGCCTTAGTGAGGATGGGCGCGTTGCACCTTCAGTGACATTATCCGGTCGGACAACATCAACTACAACAGATACCCGTTTTGGCAATGCTCTGCTTAATCCATTAACAAATGAATCCATAATAAGTACACAAGCTTCAGTGCTATACACATGGCGAATGGCATTTGCGATGAACAATGATGAAAAAAACGACACTGTAGAAGAATTCAACTTTAAACTTGAACCTTCGTTGGGTAATCGACGACCCATGACAGTCACCCAACTGTCGTCAGAGGCTTTACGTGACACGGAGCGTAATCAATTTCGAGGCTGGCGTGTAAAAGATATTAATGGCAGCGGATACTATCTCGATCCACAAAATAGCGGTTTTGGTTATGCAGACCAGAATAATAATTGGGCGCAATTCGACCTTGCCTTAACGGCTTTTGATGAGTGCGAACGTCACAGCCGTATTACTACATTGAACACTGACCTTAACAATGAGTATGAATGCAATGGTTCTTTAGACAACTTCGTTAATGGCGAAAGTCTATTAAACAGAAATCCCGTTGTCTGGTACAGCCTCAGTCGTATTTTCCGACCTAAAGCAGAAGACTTCCCTGTCATTTCGTCTTTGCATGTGGAGTTTGAAATTATTCCGTTCGACTGGACACCGACATCACCGTTTGAGGTAGTCCAATGAATCGGGCTCACAGACTTGCACTGTTATATCTGATCGTTTTAGTATGCGCGCCAAAAGGTGTTTGGGCACAAGCAACTCCGGAGTGTAGCGGTGACGCTTCTATAAAAGAAACATTTAGCAATGGTGCTCGCTGGGAAATGTGTTGGGCATCTCGAATTCGAGAGAATCTGGTGTTGAATGATGTGTTCTACACACCACCAAACGGAGAGCGAAAACGCATATTCAGCTCCGCCCGACTAAGCCAGCTGCACGTCGCTTACGATGACAGCGATGTTACCTATAACGATATCACGCAGTATGGATTGGGCGGTGGCTATCTTGTTAATCTTGCTCAGGCCGATTGCCCGTATGGAGAATTGCTGTATGTACAAACACGCCCGGCTATCTGCCGTTGGCGATCGAAAGGACAGGACAACTACCGATCAGCGTCGCGCTCTGTAAGTGCTGAGAGCTTAACGCTATTTTCAGTATCACAGGTCGGTGCATACGCTTATATAGTAACCTGGAAGTTTTTTTCCGATGGTGCAATTGAACCTCAGATAGGTGCAACAGGCGCACTGCAAAGAAACTCGGATAAAACCGAGCTTCCATTCGGTCGGATTCTACAAGGTGATAATCAAACATTGTGGCTTTCGCACACGCATAACTACTATTGGCGACTCGACTTCGATCTTGGTCAAAGCGCTACAGACGATGTAGTCACTGAATCTAAAACGCTGCTTATGGATAGTGGTCAGCGTCAAACTCAAGTTGAACGTTTTACCACAGAGCAAGCCCGCATTATTGATTCTGACAGTCCTGTGTCGTGGGAAATTTGGGATAATTTGTCGGGTGATAAACCCAATGAAAATGACTCAGGCTATCGTATCGAACCCATTCGATATGGACACCGCCTCGAACGCAAAGAAAAAGAACCTTATACTGAGTTTGATTTCTTTGTTACAGTTGCCAACGAGTGTGAGCGCTTCGCCAGTCAAAACGCACGGTTTAATCCCGATTGTTTAAATCATGTAGCGCAGTTTGTAAATGATGAATCGTTAGTGAATGCGGATATAACACTTTGGCACAGAGTCAGCTTTCATCATGTACCAAGAAGTGAAGACCAACGACACATGCACACCCACTGGGACGGCTTTACAATCGAACCGGTAAACATACATAAAAGCACACCAGGAATTGATGTGGCGAACAATCAAGCCCCTGTATTGAGCGCCATTGGTAATCAGAGCGGTGTTGTGGGGTCGGTTATTGATTGGCAACTCGTTGCCAGTGATGCTGATGGTGACAGCATACAATTCACGGCACTAAACCTACCGAATGGTTTGACAATGTCAGAAAGTGGCCGTGTGTTAGGCACATTAAACCAGGTGGGTCGATTTGATGTTCAAATTGCACTGAGTGACGAAATAGCCAGTACCGAACAGACGTTTAGCTGGTCTGTTCAGGAATCAAAATTAGTCAGTACTGGCAAATCCGGCTCCATAGGCGCAGTAGGACCACTTATGTTAACGGCCTTTTTACCATTACTAGCGCTGCGTTTACGACGAAGGCTCACAATAACTATTTGATACTACTGTGTAGTAAATGCGCTCACCTGCTACTTCAACGCTGATCTCATCATCAATCGTTTTTTTTAACAACGCTCTTGCAACGGGCGAATCGATACTGATATTTCCTATCGACGGTACAATTTCATCGGCGCCAACAAGACGAAGATTAATTGTAAACGGTAACAGTACTGATGTGCTTAAGGCCGCCACTGTAGATGCTGTGAAGAAAGCACTAGCTCAACCATCGAGTAATTATGAACACCGACGTTATCACTCCTGAGGGCTATGCAAAGCTTCAACAAGAACTTGATGATCTTTGGCGTAAGGAGAGGCCAGAGGTTACCAAGATAGTTAAGTGGGCTGCTAGTCTTGGTGATCGTTCTGAAAATGCAGATTATAAATATAATAAGGCAAGGCTTCGGCAAATTGATCGTAGAGTTCGATTTTTACGAAAACGGCTGGAGGCTTTGAAGGTCGTTGAATATAATCCGGTTCAAGAAGGAAAAGCGTTTTTTGGGGCATGGGTTACGTTAATAGATGAATTTGACAACACGCTTTGTTTTCGAATCGTTGGGCCTGATGAGATTTATGGCAGAGACAATTATGCGTCAGTCAATTCACCGGTGGCACGAGTGTGCATTGGCAAAAGTGTCGGTGACGATGTTGTTGTCAGTACAAACGAGACAAAGAAAGAGTGGGAGATTCAGTTCATCGAATACCGTAAATAACACAGAAGTACCATCGAACGCATCCTTGCGCGGTGGTTGAATTACTGGCGTCTTTTCCAACAACAGCACTATTTTCACTGACAACCGTCGAAACATCGAAAGGCCAAATCAACTCTAAAAAGGCTTACCGATCGGTGGCCAATCTATAACAGGGGGTTTGGTTATAGGAGGCAGATCAATAACAGGAGGCTTAATTACCGGTGGCCAGTCTATAACAGGAGGCTTAGTTACCACCGGTGGCCAATCTATGATGGGCGGCCATCCAGGCGGCAAATCTGTACCTGGTGGCTTTGCTACCGGTAAATCGTCGCGACCGTAGTATTCCCTGAGCAGGTTGTACAACTCCGGTGACGCGTTCTTTATTTTTTCAGCATTCGCGTCTGACGATAAAAAGGTTTCAGTAACTACAGCCATAAACTCATACTGGTTATAAAATGCATAGGGGCGAAGACCACTGCTGTCTACAATATCCGTCAGGTATTCTTCCCTACTATCCGTTACATCGAAGCCATCTGGGTAAGCGAGTTCAAACAACCGAGTACGCTCATCAATAAATAGCTGTGCATCCTCATCAGAAAGGCCAGGAGGTAAGCCATCAAATGATCCATCTGAGTTATCAAGCGAGTGTGCAAGTTCGTGAGGCACTATTTCGTAATCATCATTTGGATTGACGTAATCGCGAATGAGAGGCCCCAGGCCAAATTGCACAATGCCTCCAGTGTTATACCAGGCAGCTGAACTACCGCTTACCCCAACTCCAATGGCGTTAGCATTGTCGGTTGAGAATATCCACTTGTCGATGTCTCCTTTAACGGCTTCCAGAACGTCTGGGCTACCGGCATAGGCCTCAACCGCAGCGCTGGCCGTGATGTAGAGCAGGGATTCATCTATTGGGCCGTCCTGGTCAATTGTTCCGGTGTTGTACACACCCTCTTCTCGCATTTCGTTCATCAGGTCTTGCACCGCTGCGTCGTAGGCGACTAGATCATCACCGGTCAAGCTGGCACGATGCGGGGTAAAAGCATTAAACAGCTCTGGACCACCTTCGCCCCTAACGTATTGAGCCCTGGCAATTAACAGCGCTTTTTCAGCATTAGTGTTGTAATGATTACCTTCAGTATTTAGTATTCGTGCACCCTCTGGGGTGTCTGCGTAGTAGTCAAATTGCTGCTCAAGGCTCATTTTGTCGAGATCAGGTTCACCGTCGGTCACGATCTGTTGGCCAGATTGGATATCAAAGCTGTTGAGCTCTGTAGAAACAGATAGATTCAAAATGCCGCCTCTTTCGCGAGTTTTAGTCGTCAGCGTACCGCTGTCGCTGTTGAGGGTCATTGTAGGTGGCCGATTCCATAAGTTAGATAATGAGTTGGGCCCTTGCTGAAAATTTATCTCTGAATCGCCTGCAGGGGATTCACTTGTAGATACGTAGATATCGTTG
>CALIMV010000387.1 GCA_938045275.1 uncultured Granulosicoccaceae bacterium | reverse complement strand
AGTGTATCGACAGCATCTGGGTAGGGCTCTACGCCGTTGTGCAGCACGCCGTACTGATCAATTAGAAACAGATCAAAGTCGTTTACAAGCGGCTCAAGCCCACTGACTTGCAGGGGCTTCAATTCGATATGCTCGCGTCAGACAACCCTGTCTCTATTGCACCGCGTTTTGCCAGTACGGCAGTGCCGGTGGCGGCGTGTTCAGACAGGCTTTTATTGAATGGGATATTGGGTAATTGGGCTTTTCTTATTTCGGTCCATGCGTTGTTTGACGCTCCTCCGCCAACCGTGCGTATGGAGCGCAGTGGCGAACCGCCGAGTTCTGTAAGGCGTGTGTATGCCAGTTTCTCAATAGCGGCAATGCTTTCCAGCATTCCTTGCAGAAATAACGCATCAGATTCGGGGCGTGGTTCCAGACGCGGTTGCAAGTTGCTGTCATTTATGGGGAAACGTTCGCCTGGCTTTAGAAGTGGGTAGTAGTCCAGGCCTGAGACCACACTGGTGTTCATGTTGTCTGAATATTCAGCTAATTCAGCGGAACTGAAATAGTGCGCCAGTACCCTACCGCCGGTGTTCGATGCACCACCTGCCAACCAGGTGTCACCGATTTTATGGCTGTATATGCCAAATGAGGGTGCGTAAACAGGCGTTTCTGAAAGTAGCTTAATGGTCAATGTGCTGCCGAGTACAGTTACAGCGTCACCTGGTTCTGATGCACCGGTCGCCAGAAAAGAGGCGCAACCATCTGTGGTGCCTGCGACCACCAGTGTGTTGTCGGACAAACCAACCTGTTCGGCTAGCCAGCCTTTGGCCTCGCCTATCGGTTGGCCAGCTCGCAATACCGTTGGTAGCAGCGATGCGTTCATACCGGTTTGTTCAATCCAGCTTGGCCATGTTTGACTTATTGGATCGTAGCCGGTTTTTAGTGCATTGTTCTCATCGCTTAAGCCCGTTCTACCGGAAAGACTCGCAGCTACCCAGTCGGCTTCGTGTTGTATGCATGCAGTTCCACTGATTTGAGACAGCTGAATGGCTTTGGCAAGCCCGGACGATGCGCCGTGGGCGGCAGATGTGTCAGGTGCATGCGTTTCTATCAGGGATAATATGGATTGATCATCGCAGGTGTCGTTATACATTAACGCTTTTGATATGGGCCGCCCCTGGTTATCGGTGGCGATCATTGTTCCTGATGTGCCGTCAACGGCTATGGCTTTTATTTTTTCCGCCGACACAGTTGCGACAAGTTCATCAAGCAACTTGGCAACCGCCCTTCCCCATATGACAGGATCGGTGCGATCGCCGGTAAATTCGTTAAATTCTACCGACGTCGTTGCGTGGTTTCGCATTTTACCGTCAACGCAGACAGCGCGAACACCGGAGGTGCCGATGTCGACACCGATAAAAAGATCTGGGTTACTGGCCATGAGAGTTATTGGCCATGTGGTTTATTGACCATGATCGTCGAACCAACGCTTGAATAAGTCCACTTGATCCTGACTCATGTGCAGTCCATGCTTGGTTCGCCGAGTCAGAATATCATCCACTGATTGCGCCCATTCGTGATCGATTAAATAGTGAGCTTCCACGGCATAAAACAAATCGCTGAACTGTTCACCAAGGTCTTGAATGCTGGCAACACCGTTAAGTAATGCACTAATTCGCGTGCCGTAGAGCCTTGCGTAGTGTGTTACCAAATCCTGTGACAAGTATGAATAACGTTCGATTTGCTGCTTTACAAAGGCATCGAAATTTGCATCATGTATGTCTCCACCTGGAAGCGCAGTACCTGCTGTCCACCCTGCTCCCATAGATGGAAACGAGTTTTTCAACTTGTCCAGCGCATGTTCAGCCAGTTTGCGGTACGTAGTAATCTTGCCACCGAATACGGATAGTAGTATGGCTCCGTCCTGGCTCTCATCGAAATCGAAAAGATAATCGCGAGTAACCGCACTTGGATTGTCTGATTTATCATCGTACAACGGTCTTACGCCAGAAAAGCTTTGCACAATATCATCGCGATTAAGTTCGACTTTAAAATAACGGTTGACGGCTGCGAGTAGATAATCAATTTCAGTATCATCAATTTTCACGTCATCCGGCTCGCCTTCGAACGGAATATCTGTGGTGCCAATCAGTGCTTTGCCATTCTCATAAGGATTAATAAAAATAACGCGCTTGTCTGAGTTTTGCACCAGATAAGCCTGTTCACCATCCCAAAATTTATTCACCACAATATGACTACCCTTTACCAGTCGTACACGTCGCCTCGTGGTTACGCCATCGATGCCATCAATAACATTATTCACCCAAGGTCCGGCGGCGTTTACTAAGCACCTGGCTTGAACCTCGGTGATGTTGTCCGTGTCACGGCTGCTGATATTAATATGCCAAAGTTTGTTCTTTTGCTCGGCGTGCTGAAATGTTGTGCGGCTTTTAATGATAGCGCCTCGCTCAACAGCATCCACAGCGTTCAATACAACCAGGCGTGCATCATCTACCCAGCAATCTGAAAACTCGAAAGCTTTTCTATATTGCGATTTTATACAATGGCCTTCAGGCGCTTTGTGCAAATTTAAAGTCCGCGTTCCAGGAAGACGCTTTCGCCCACCAAGATGATCGTATAAAAACAATCCTGCTCTGACTAACCAGGCTGGCCGATCTTCTGCGCTGTGCGGCAGTACGAATCGCATTGGCCAAATGATGTGTGGTGCCGTTTCCAGCAATACTTCACGCTCTATTAATGCTTCACGAACCAAGCGAAAAGCATAATATTCCAAGTACCGTAAACCGCCATGAACTAATTTTCCAGATCGAGAGCTGGTACCTTGGCCCAAATCATCTTTCTCTACCAACAATACTGATAACCCACGACCGGCAGCATCACGCGCAATACCAACGCCATTGATACCGCCACCAATGATGCAAAGATCGAAAACTGGTACAGATTCCGAATGTGTAGACGTATTCACCGACTGAATATTATTGGCCGTTCAGATATTGATTAACAGCGATGGCAGCCTGGTCGGCTGCGTAAGTTACGGTTTTAACTGAAGCCCCAGCAATATGTGGAGTCATTGTTAGCGATGGATGTTGAATTAGTGGCCAGTCGGCAGGCACAGGTTCTACCGAGAATGTTTCGAGCATGGCGCCTGACAAATGCTCAGAAACCAATGCATCGTATAAGTCATCGTAGTTAAGCAGCGGTCCGCGGGCTGTATTGACTAATATGGCGCCTGGCTTCATCTTGGCTATGGTGTCCTTGTTTATTAACTGCGTGGTTTCAGCAGTCACTCGCGGATGCAAGCTAACCACATCGGAACGCGCCAACAGATCATCCAGCGACACCAATTCGACACCATCTCGAATATCTTCAGCACTTAACTGAACATATGGGTCAGTAACAAGCACTTTTGCTTCGAATGCTTTCAACAGCTTCACGACTCGCTTACCTATATCTCCATAGCCAATCACACCGACAATAAGTTCATTGAGTTCTCGGCCTGTTGTATCGGCACGATATAAATCCCCGCGCCACTCACCGTTTCTGAGTGACTCATGTCCAACACGAATTTTGCGCGTTTCCGCCAGTATGGCGCCGAGGGTAAATTCTGCTACAGCCGAAGCGTTTCGACCCGGTGTATTGACCACTCTTACGCCGCGTTCGGTTGCCGCATCAATGTCGATGTTAACCGGGCCACCACGCGACACAGCGATTAATTTCAGTAGCGGGAGCTGTTCCAGCATATGTTTGGACATGGGTGCCAGATGAGTAATTAACACTTCTGAGTCGCCGATGAATTTAACGATTTTCTTCGGGTCACCCATGTATTCTTTGAGTCCGTCCATGCCGCTGATTGCATAGCCATGCTCCATTGGTTCATCCGGCCATGGCTGAGTCATGGAATTGAGTTCCAACTCGTGATTGCATTTATCCTTAAGGCTCTTTTCGAAGGCTTCAGGCAACATAAAGTGATCACCGATTATGGCAATTTTTCTCACGATTCAGGTTCCTTTCGAGCATGAGCCTGCGCATGCCACACAGGTGGAAGTAATTTTCTGGCTTCGACGTAATGTGCAAAGGCACTACTGTAATGCGCATGCAAGGATGCATCGAAAGACTCAGCTGGCCCGAGTAGCGGATTAACCCATTGACGTACACAATCGTCCATGGAGTCGAAGTGACCGATATTAACCGCTGCCATCATGGCTGCGCCGGCAGCACCAGCTTCTGCTCTGGAAGTCGTTCTTAGTTTCGTACCCAGCACACTGCCAAAAATGGTTCTAATTGCATTGCTTCTCGCCGCACCGCCGGTTAGCCGCACCTCGCCTGGAACGCTGCCGGTAGCCTGATAACAATCTCTGGCTGCGAACGCTAAACCTTCTATTACGCTTCTGACCAGATCGCCAAATTGATGTTTGGTCGACAGGCCGATAAAGCCTGCCCGCGCATCACTATTGATAAACGGACCGCGTTCGCCGGCGTCGGAGATGTAGGGTTGATACAACACGGTGGCAGGTTTAGCACGTTCAACCCATTCATCAATACGTGCTATAAGATCACTTCGCGAAATATTGGTTTTATAATCGCCGATCAACCCCACCGCTAAATCCATCAACCAGTCAATATTTAAAGTCGATGCCATATTGCTCTGCATGAGCGCGGTCACGCCGGGTATTGGCATTACCATAACGTATCCCGTGCCATCGGCATTAAGTGAGACATCGTCTAGTGTGCGAGCTAATCGCATATGCATACCGGTTGACCCGACAACAGTACAACCGGTATTTGCAACCGCATCGTACAGGCCGGCACCCAATGCCGTGTTGATAACATCCACATAGCCGAGTATTGTTGGCGTACCTTGAAATAACCCCGACTCGCTCGCAGCTTCAGCTGACAATGGTTTTGCTTCATCGACACCATCGAGCATGGGTGGAAGCAGGCGTTTCTGGTCTTTCAGATCGAGGCATTCGAGTACTTCATCGCTATAGCGACGGTTCCGAAAATCGCCGAACGTAAAACAACCTTCGGACGGGTCAGTGAAGCGTTGGCCCGTTAGCTTAAAGTAGATCCAATCTTTGCAATGAAAAGCAGTCTCGCTTTTTTCGAGCAAGTGATTAGCGTGACGCTTCATCCACAACATCTGGGCACTTTGCTGGCAGGCGTTTAAGCCGGTACCGGTTATTTGAAAGCGTTTTCGATCTGCATCGGTGCCGCGGCGTTCATTAACGATCTCACTGGCTCGCGCATCGAGCCAAAGCCAACCAGGGCAAACCGCTTTTCCTTGTTTGTCGATTAACCAGGTACCATCACCCTGACCTGTCACGGCAATTGCAGCAAGGCGTTCAGGAAGATCGGTGAGTTGCTCCGCCAGACCTTGCAAGGTTTTTAGTGTGTTCGACCAGGTCGTATCTAAATCCTGTTCGACAACACCATCGGTTTGCGTTTGAATGTCGTTAGGTACAGAGCTAAGTGCCAGTTGTTCACCATCGAGTGTGAACGCCACTGATTTTATAACCGATGTGCCAGCATCTATTCCAATGATTACATCTTTCATCAGGCCATTACCGTCCCGTGCGAAATTGCGGCTCCGCTGTGCCTATCGAACAAATGCAAGCTGTCCGGTGTTAATTGCACAGAAATGGTTTCACCGGTTTTGTCAAAGGCCCTGTCGTGTTCAACGAGCACTATGGATTGTCCGGCAAGTTCCGCTGCAATATGGGTTTGATCTCCCAGCCACTGATTAACTAAAACAGTCACGTTAACACCGTTATTACTGCGTTTGACCGCATAAGGCCTGACACCGATAACAATCGATTCATGCTTTATTGCCGCTTGAATAACAGATTCCGTGAATTCTGAGATGTTGTAATTCAAAGAGACGTTTTCGTCTAATTGAAATCTAACCTGGTCTGAATCCTGCGTAACGGATGCGTTAAATACATTCATGGGAGGCTCGCCAATGAATGTTCCGGTGAAAAGGTTTGCAGGTTGATTCTTTAGTACCAAAGGGGATTCAAATTGTTGCAAGTAACCGTCTTCCATCACTGCAATACGATCAGACAAAGCGTTGGCCTCAGCCTGATCGTGTGTAACCAGAATGGCTGTTAATCCTTTTTCTCTGATGTAGTGCTTGATGCGCCCTCTTAACAACGCTCGCAGTTGTGGCTCAAGTTGCCCCATTGGCTCATCTAACAAATGTAAATCTGCGTCGCGAATTAATGCTCGCCCAAGCGATGCTCTTTGTTGCTGCCCGCCTGAAACCGAGCTGGGGTAGCTATCCAGTATATCGCTGATTTCCAGCATCTCTGCTATTTCAGCCACTTTGGTTTTTACATCGGCAGCGCTTAATTTTGTGGCCTTTAACGCGAACGCAATGTTATCGCCAATGGTAAGCGGTGGGTACAGTGAATACCCTTCGAATGCCATCGCCACGTTTCTTTTTACCGGGGCCAGATTGTTAATGGCTTTTCCAGCAATGCTGATCTGACCATTGGTGATGTCTTCAAATCCGGCAATCATTCGCAATGTAGATGTTTTGCCACAACCTGATGAACCCAGCAGAGAAACTATTTCACCTCTCTGCACCGCCATGGACAGCCCTTTTACAGCATAGATTCCACTGGCCGCGGTACCATAGATTTTGTCTACGTTTTCAATGTTCAACAAGGCCTGGCTCATGCCGCCACCCCATCACTGTTTTTGGCATCGTGTGATTCTCCAATAGCAACGCCAGTGTTCTTGTTGAAGAGCATCAAGGCACTCTGGTCGATACTAACGTAGGCTTGTCCGGAGGAAGGCGCATCGGTACCTGCGGGACGAGAGATTAATATTTCCCGGCTGCCCTCTGTTAATGCAAGAGTCACCACCTTCTCGTTTAGCGGTGTTTCTGCTTCAATGGATATGGGTATGGCATTAACGGTACCCTCAGGTACGAAGAGTATGCTTTCCGGACGAACACCGAGAACAGAGTCGGTATCGATACACGCCGCTTTATCCTCATTGAGCGCTAAACGTTGACCCGATAATTCAACATAAGTGCCTTGCTCATCACGCTGGCCAACAACATCAAATAAGTTGATGACCGGATCACCGAACAAACGAGCAATATCTATGGTGTGTGGCGTCAAGTAGATTGCTTCAGGTGTACCAATTTGTTGTATTCTCCCCTCGTCCAGAACGGCGATTCGATCACCGAGCGCCATCGCTTCTTTGTAGTCCTGAGTTACATAGATAACGGTGGCACCCTGCTTTTCCAATAATTGCGGAAGCTCCAATCGCATTTCAAAACGCAATTTCGCATCAACGTTCCGCAATGGGTCGTCCAGCAGCAAAAGTGGCGGGGATGCAGCCAGAGCACGAGCAAGCGCTGTGCGTTGTTTCTGGCCGTTCGACAACTCTCGGGGAGCATGACTTAACACATGATCAATTTTTAATAGGCTGGCCACTTTTTCCACGCCTGCTTTAATCACTTGTTTCGAATTAGCACCTACGGTTAACGGGCTGGCGATATTGTCAAACGCACTCATGTGAGGGAACAGGGCAAAATTCTGAAACGCCATACCAACGCCACGGTCTTCAGCTTCAGTATCGTGCATGTCATGACCGTCGATAAACACAGCGCCTTCATCGAGTTCCACAACACCTGCCACCATTCGCAACAACACCGTTTTACCCGCACCTGAAGGTCCGAACAGCACCAGTGTTTCTCCATGTGCAACCTGGAAAGAAACATTATCGACCACGGTGTCTTTTTTATAGCGCTTGGTTGCGCCGCGAAGTTCTAAGGTGCTCATTAGCCTTTTACCGCACCCAGTGACAAGCCTTCTACCAGATACTTTTGAGCGTATAAGGCTAAAGCAAGCGTTGGCGTAATTGACATGATAACGGCCGCCGCAATCTGGCCGTATTGTATGCCCGAGGCGGTGATAAAGGCCAACGCGCCCACGGTAACGGGTTGTTTATCGGCAGAGGCCAGTACCAGGGCGAATATGAAATTGTTCCAAGCAAAAATGAATGCCAACAACCCGGCTGCGGCAATGCCTGGGCCAGCCAATGGTAAAGCTATTTTTCTAAAGGTGGCGAACCAGGAATGCCCCGCAATTCGATACGCGTTTTCAATATCTGGGGATATGTCCTCAAAATAACCGCGTACTATCCACAAAATTAATGGTAAGCATATTAATTGGTATACCCAAATTAATCCGATGTAGGTATCTGCAAGCCCCATTTGTTGAAAATACAAAGTCAGTGGTAACAACACTAACAAAGGCGGGGCAAAACGAAACGACAATAAAGTAAAAGCAATATCTTCTGAACCTTTGAATTTCAGGCGGGCAAATGCATAGGCGGCTGGAACGCCTAATACCAACGCGAGCGTTACTGATGTTACCGACAAGAAGATTGAGTTCCACAAATTTCCGAGAAAGTTTATTTCAAGGGACGCAGCAGAAGTTTCCAGTCGACCCGTAATAATGCCTTTGTAATTGGCAAGCGTTGGTTCAAAAACAACCGATGGCGGTACCCGCAATATTGTCTCATTGGTTTGCAGAGACATTAACAGGATCCAGAATATGGGAAACATAAAAAACAACACCACAAGCGTTAACGCCAGTGCTCGCAGTACAGTTTCCAACTTGGATTGGTGATGCTGCATATTAGTTTCCTAGGTTTCGCCACGCGCTCGCTCTCGCAAGCGAAGCCAGTTTTTAATAAATATGTTCGATATGAAAAACGTAATGGCCCAAAGCACCATTAACAACGCGGCCGATCGCCCCACATTGGTTGATTGAAAAAAGTTTAAATACGCTTCTACTTGAAAAACGGTGAGCGTATCGCCCGGCCCACCCTGCGTCATGGCGTAAATAATGTCGAATTGCTGGATTGATTCAAGCAGTCGAAACAAAGCGGCTGTTAGTAAATACGGCATAAGCATAGGAAGCGTAATTCGGTAAAACTGTTGCCACCTCGGTACACCATCCAACGCTGCGGCCTCAAAGGGTTGCGTAGGAAGGGAGCGTAATCCGGCCAGCAACAGAATCATGATAAACGGCGTGTATACCCATATATCCACCAAGACAACGGTGAACAAGGCCGAGCTCGGAGACGCACCCCATTTAAAGTCTTCAATCCCGACCAGGGTTAGAAAATAATTCAGAATGCCAAAACCTGGGTTGGTCATCAGCTTCCACATAAGTGCCGCCAACGCAGGCGCAGTCATTAGCGGCATGAGCAGCAGGATGGAAATGATGTTGTTGACTCGTGTGCGGCGCACTAACAACAATGCGACACCAAGTCCGAGCAGCAGCTCAAAACCGACTGTTAGAAACGCATACTGCAGCGACACACTCAGCGTATTCCAAAAATCAGAATCACTGAAAAACTTAACGTAATTCTCCCCCCAGTTCATTTCCCTGGCCCAGGGTTGGCTCATGCGATAGCGCTGTAAGGAATAATATATGGCGGTAACAAACGGTACGAGGATTCCAGCACAAACTAACAATGCCGGCAAGCTGAGCACATAGGGTAACGCCCGTCGACTGATCAGTCGACGCTTACGTTTTGTATTGCTGTTTACAGAATCAGACACTTATCTGGTTGCCAGGGTTAGACATATAACTATCAGTCAAAATAACGATCAATTAAAAGCTCCGCTCGGCTACGCAACGGAACCTTAGGCCGAATAAATCGCTAAGGTTCCGTCACTAAGCCATCTTGAAGAACTAACCTAAACCAGCATCTTTCAACTGATCGTTGACACTTTCAGCTAATTTATCCAACCCTTCGTCAACAGGTATTTCACCAGCCACCATCTGTTGCATCGATGACGCCCACTCGGTGGTCAGGTCGAAGAACAATGGCTGAGGCGTAAAGTGGATCTTTGCACCTGGCGCTGATATATCGTGCATTTCAACGTAACCCGGATAACTGGCATCCAGACGCTCGCGGAACATCTCATCAGCCCAGACAGATTTACGTACTGGATTAACAAAATCCATTTTTGTTGCACCAAACAAACCGTGCTCTGGTCCTGATGCCCACTGCAGGAAGTTCCAGGTGGCATCTTTATCTTTCGAAAACTTTGACATGGCGAGCGACCATATCCAGATATTGGGTGTAGGAGCAGACGCTTCCGGATTAGCGGCGAATGGCGCATAGGCCAACTTACCAGCCATGGCGTTATCTCCACCATTCATAAAGTAGCCAAGAATGTCGGCATCGTAAATCATCGCTGATTTTCCCGCACCCAGATCGGTTCCAACCTGATACCAGGTGTGGGTAGCCCAATCTTTGGCACCTGAATCTTGAATCATCTTCACCCACTTGCCATGAAATTCCTTAGACACATCGGTGTTCATCGCAGCACTTAACTTACCGTCTTCCAGGTTCAGATCTTTCTGACCAAAGTTCGCGTAACCGGAAAGAAACCCTGGGTGGATGGTGGCCCAACTTCGCGACCCACGCACACCAATGCCATAGACATTGTCGGTCGTTAGAGTCGCTGCCGCTGCCATCAATTCGTCAATGTTGGTGGGTACGGCCACTCCGGCTGCATCTAACATTTCAGCGTTGTATGCAAGATTATTCTGCTCATAACCCCATGGTATACACCACTGCTTCGCATCCCCTGCACCGACTTCTTCACCCGGCACTCCACTCCAGGCACAAGATGCGCGTACACCTTCTAACATGTCGTCCCAGTTGTAATTCGGGTTGGTTTTGGCTGGGTCCTGAATCCATGGGTTTAAGTCTTCAACCCAACCTGCAGGGCCGTAAGTCCATGTCATGTAGGCGCCTGTCATGAACGCATCGTATTCAGATGAACCTGACGACAGTGCAGCAGTTACTTTGTCAAAGTAGACATCTTCTGGAAAAATATCGTACTGAACATCCATGCCGGTGAGTTCTTTAAAATTGTCCAAATTGGCAATCATGGCATCGGCATACGGATGCTTATTGAGTAATACTTTAATGGTTTTACCGGAATGAGCTTTCCAATCAAAATCAGCGGCAAGCGCATTCGTGGCTTGCATATTTAACAGCACACCAGCAGACGATGCCGTAAGACCTAACGCACTGAACCGTTTGATCAGTTCGCGTCGCGATAGTTTGCCCTCGAGAAAATCTCGGGCCAGACCTTTTTCCTTCTCATGCATATCAAGTTCCTCTTCCAAATACAACCCAAAAAGAAAACGGGACTCACATAGTGCTTTTAATAAATCCCGTCCATTTTGACAAGCGCACGTGCGGTACTCTCATCGGTAATCAAGCCGCTAAGAAGGCGACTTTTTAAAACTGCACTTACTGCGTCGACTTTTACGCTTCCTCCGGCAACAGCAAGTATGTTGGTATCAGTTAAGTCCTTAACTGCCAGACCCATTGTTCGATCTGAAATATCGGTTTTAACCAGTTTTCCATGTTTATCAAAAAAATGTCCCAGCATTTCACCTACACCACCACTACGATCGACTTCTTCCATTTCTTCGCTTTCCATCATGACACTGGCGACCACCGATGCTTCGCTATCCACTGAACCGATACCGATCACTTTCAACGAGGTCTTGCGCGCCAAATCAAGCACTTCGGCAATCCCGTACTGTTCCAGAATGATTCGCTTGTTTTCAATTGTGTTGGCGAAAAACGGAACAGGCATAACAAACGCTGTTGCACCGGTTTTTTTTGCGAGACCGTAAATAACATCGTGAGGGTTGGCTGAAAATGTTCTCGAGAACCCGCCGAGTAATGACACAATGGTTTTTTCCGGTGCCGGCGTTTTGGGTAAAAGTTCTACACAGGACGCTAGTGTTCGACCATGCCCGATGCCGATTGAGGGTGTATCTGGATTTTCGAGGGCGCGTTTCAGGTATCGAGCGCCAGCCTTGCCTAGCGCCCGAAGAGGAAGGCCCGTTTCTTCCAGATCGGGGACAACCTCACAATACTCGAGTTCGTGTTTGGTGGACAATTGGTTTTCCAGCTCAACGCACTCTGAAATTTCACCATCGATAAACACCTTAACCAAACCATCTTTGTTCGCGCGCGTGATTAACCTGTGAGCCTTGAGGTTGGTTACGCCCAATTTCTTCGCGACGTCGGCTTGTGTATACCCGCCGGCATAGTGAAGCCACGCGGCTCTTACCGATAAGTCCACGGTTTCAATTGTTCTTGATTTCGCAGCGCTCACAGACGATTTGATATTTTTATAGCTTGGAGATAATTATTTCAATATAATTGAAAGCGTGTCAAGCAATACTCATTTTTACAACGCACGGCAGCAGCGGCACAATGAAAGGGAGAAAATCATTTATCACAACGATTACAACGGCTTATGTAAGTTATCCAGCCTAATTGGCAGCGATCCGTGGCAGGTTCAGGGCGCCGGTGGCAATACATCAATTAAAACCGATGGCCTGATGTGGATTAAGGCTTCTGGAACTTGGCTGGCCAATGCCAACACGTCGGAGTTGTTTGTACCGGTTGAACTCGACCCTTTGCTGGATGCTTTGAAGGCTGACGATCAACGAGCTGAAAAATCGACCGATTTCGTCCGCGAAAGTCTCAATCCACACAGTTTAAGACCGTCCATTGAAACCAGCGTGCACGCAGTACTGCCACAAAAAGTAGTGGTGCATATCCACTGCGTTGATACGATCGCGCTGGCGGTTCAGACACAAGCAGAACAGTTGTTCGAGAAGGTACTAAAAGATTTCCAATGGCTATGGGTGCCTTATCACAGACCTGGCTTGCCCTTGTCCCGGTACATATCAGCTCATCTTGAAGCCGATACAAATGTGGTTGTGCTTGGCAATCATGGCCTGGTGGTGGCGGCGGACTCCGTCCAGGAAGCGGCAGATTTACTTGAACGTGTTAGAGCTGCTGTCAAACAACCTGACCGAAGCTATCCGGCATTCAAATCTGATGCTTTAACTGCCTTGTGCAACAACACCCAATACAGACCTTCAAATTGCGTTGATACTCATGCAGTCGCTATGGATGACATTGCGTTGACTGTCGCAGCCGGTGGCAGCATGTACCCTGATCATGTGATCTTTCTCGGCAGCGGCACACAGGTTGTCAGCCCATATGTATCCATTGCTGAAATAGTATCTCAACTTGAATCCGAACCCAGTTCAATTGTTGTACCCGGTTCAGGCGTCATAATGCACAAGGATGCCAATGCATCCCAACATGCAATGGCTCGCTGTTTATCAGATGTGTGCCTGAGAATAGACAGTCAAGCATCGGTTCGTTACTTGAATGACGATGAAGAATACCAATTGCTCAACTGGGAAGCTGAAAGTTATCGGCAGTCTATTGCTACATAGTTCGAAGAATAAGTTTGCATTTATTCCTTATTATCAAGGGCCAAAATAGCATCAACGAATTGCGGCTCATGCCACTCGCGCGGCCCTACCGCCTCGTAAACAACCTTACCTTGCGGATTGACTATAACCGTGAAGGGCAGGCCTGCGCCTGACCAGTTACCAAGCGATCGAATTTTATCTCCTATCACAATTGGAAAATCGATTTGCAAATTATGCTCTTTTAAAAACTGGTCAATCTTATCGGCATCTTCGCCGATATTGATTGCCAGCATACCCACATTTTTATCTTTAAGCTGTGCCCATGTTTTATTTAACGATGGCAACTCGTCAAGACACGGTGGGCACCATACCGCCCAAAAATTTATCAGCCAGGTTTTGCCAATTAAGGTCTCAGGCTGATAAACCTCTCCGGCAGCGCCCTGCAAGTTAAAGTCGGGCAGGTCACGATCGACCGGTGTCAGGGTTGGTTCATTGGCAAATGCACTGCCTACGCTCCAAAAAGTCAAGGCAAATAACAGCGTTAAATAAACGCTGATTCGACGAGTCACAGAGTTCGACAAACAAACATCATTCATTCGCATTTATCTCGATCAACAAAATTCAATGACGCCGAGTTAATGCAATAACGTAAGCCTGTTGGTTGCGGTCCGTCAGGAAACACATGCCCAAGGTGAGCACCACAAGAATTGCACAATACTTCGGTACGAACCATACCCAATGTACTGTCACTTTCTTCTTCGATATTTTCTTTATTTACTGGTTGGAAAAAGCTTGGCCAGCCGCTACCAGAATCGTATTTAGCCGTGGCATCAAACAGGGGCTCATTACAGCATACGCATACGTACTGCCCATCGCCTTTATGGTCGTTGTACTTTCCTGTAAAAGCCCGTTCTGTGCCTTTGTTCCTGGCAACGGAATAGGCTTCTGTACTCAGCTCTCTGGCCCATTCACTATCGGGTTTATCGACTTTTCTACTCATAATAATCAGCACCTTTTGATTGAATTCGACACTGCCTGCACAGTTTGACCGCAAGAGTCTGTTGAGTTCCCAGCAATGCCTCGTATAATGGGTTGTGAATGACAAAAAACAACTAAGCGAGGACGACAAAGCACTGTTTCGCGACGCTGTAGGCGATGTAAAGAGTGTAACCAACGATAAAGCACCTGACACCACCAAGAAACCGTCTGCGCGAGTTCAATCGTCCCAAAACGACAATCAGTCTGTTATGGAATCGTTGTTAAGCGAGCTTAGCGAAAACGACCTGCTCGAAACAGGAGAACACTTATCGTACACCGCTCCCGGTGTGCAACGTTCGGTTTTACGTAAGCTTAAATCAGGTAAATACGCTATTCAAGCTGAACTGGATTTACATGGTTTGACATTGGCCATGGCCAAAAATGAGCTCAGCGCATTTCTACTGGATTGTCAGCACCGCAGATTGCTGTGCGTAAGAATTATCCACGGCAAAGGACGTAAAACAGTTGAAAAAACACCGCGCATGAAACCCGCCGTTAATCAGTGGTTACAAGGCAATAAAAAAGTACTCGCCTTTTGCTCAGCGCGCTCGAACGATGGCGGTACCGGTGCTGTGTATGCTTTGTTAAAGCGGCTCAGCGACTAAATTAAGATTTGAACTTTAATAACTTTACGCATGCTGCATAGAACGCAATACAGATTTCGTCGCAACTGTTAGCGGATTAATAGTATCTTTGAGGATAGCTACTCGATCGAACCGTTCAGGGTCGCTGCTGAGCGAATCGCGTAATGCCTGTCCAAACGCCATTCGTAGTTCCGTACCAATATTGAATTTACACACATGCGACTCTCGAGCCAGCAATTGTCGTTGCTTTGCCGGCACCCCTGAACCACCGTGAATAACCAATGGTACAGAAGTAACAGACTCTATGGCGCGAATACGCTCAAGGTCTAAACCATCGCCCTGGTTTTGCTGCAAATGAACATTGCCAACGGATACTGCCATGGCATCCACTTTAGTTTCACGCGCAAATTTTTCTGCCTCTGAAGGGTCTGTTCCATTGGATTGCTCACCATCGGCATAACCTACAAAGCCAATTTCACCTTCACATGAAACACCGGCTGCATGCGCCATCTCAGCAATGCGTGCGGTTTCATCAATATTTTGTTGCAGTGGTTTTCGAGATCCGTCGTACATTACCGAGGTAAAACCTGCTTCAATTGCCTGCTCGCATTCTTCAACAGAATAACCATGATCTAAATGCGTAACAACAGGGACTGATGCATGTTCCGCCAAATGTCGGAACATTGCCCCCAAAACCGGTAACGGCGTATGTTCACGACAGCCGGGGCCTGCCTGTAAAATGACCGGACATTGTTCAGCTTCCGCTGCCGCTACATAAGCGAGCATGTCTTCCCATCCCAGACAAACCAATCCTGCAACAGCGTATCCATTATCAAGTGCAGGTTGCAGCACCTGCGATAAGGTTCTCAGTGTCATTTAAACTTAGCGATCATGTCTTTAATGCCAGGTATGGTTTCTATCTGATAAGCGTGAGTTGGTTGAAAGTACTGAACTAAAGATCGCTGTGTTAAACCACCAAGAATGGTGAAGTAATACATTTGGTATCCAGGCAATACAGCACAGGGATGGTAGCCGTTATCCAGACAAATCGTTGAACCATCGACGATATGGTAGGCATCACCTGGCTCATTATCCACACGTTGAAGCATTTGCACACCCGAACCATGATTCGGTTTGAAACGAAAATTATAAGTTTCGTCGTGGCGGGTCTCGTCAGGCAAGCGATTGGTATCGTGCTTGTGAGATGGAAACCCAGACCAACCTCCCTCGCCGACGGTGAACAGTTCGCTGACCAACAAGCGCCCTACTTTATCGTGTTGCTTCTGTCCCAGAATGTGCTTTATTTTACGATGCGTTTTGGTGTCGTCGGAACCGTATTGAACAAGGTCAAGTCCGTCAGCTCTAACATCGAATGGTTCTAATACTTTGTCGAATTTCGCGCCAGCAATAAAAACTTCGGTAGCATCTGATTGGCAAACTATAGTGGCTTTGGCACCAACGGGCACGTATACGCCTTCGGGTTCACCGTCCCATACGTCTTCACCTCGGTTACCGAGTGCGCTGTATGTTACGCCTTCAACCTCCACGTCCACGGTACCTGTGGCAGGCACAATACAGGTTTCATAACCGGGTACCTGGTACTCAAAAGCTTGCGACTTATCAAGTTTGACGATATTGAAATAGTTCAGCGGCACTGTTGCATTGTCGGCATCAACGATAGGTTTATTCTGATTGTCAAACGGGGCAATATGCATCGTTAAGTTCCTCTCAATGCGGTTATTCGGGGATGGTTGCGCCGGCATGCGACGATAAAAACGCTTCTAATTCATTTACGGTTGGCATGGCAGGCGCACAACCTACATTAGCCACAACAATAGATGCGCAGGCAGAACCACGCATTATGCATTCCTTTAACGGATAGCCATTGGCCATGGATGCGATAAACCCACCCATAAAACTGTCGCCTGCGCCTGTGGGCTTTAACGCTTCAACCGGATAGATACCGGTTCGAATTTCTTCATCGGGAGTGATGGTTACTGCACCAAGCTCACCCATCTTATAGATAACAATACTGGCGCTGGAATGAGCAAGTTCACGCGCTTTGTTTAAGCCATTGTCGTAGTCACCTGCTACAAAACCAAACTCAACATCGTTTCCAATGATTATGTCGCAAAGTGCAGCGGCTCTGGAATACGTCTGTGCCGCATCCTCTGCAGATACCCAACTGTACGGTCGGTAATCCACATCGAATATCAGTGGTAACCCTGCCTCTTTGGCTAATTCAAAAGCACGAAACGCTGCACTTCGCGAGGGTTCAGCCGCAAGTACAGTACCGGTGGTAATTAAAGCGGCAAAGGATGCGTAGTCCACGGCTTCTACATCTTCAATGTTCATTTGAAAATCAGCGGCACCGTTTCTATAGATAACCGATTGATGATCTTCCATTCGCGATTCAACCACTGCTAGCGAATTTCGGTATTCGCCACCTTCTGCATGGACATGTGTTCTATCAATGCCATAGTGGTCGAGCTGATTCAGGCAATACCGTCCAATGGCATCATCAGACACCCGAGTCACCAGGGATGCGTTGCCACCTTGTTTGCAGATGGCCACACAAATATTCGCTGAAGACCCGCCCAGGCTGGTAAAGAAATTAACCGCATCTTCTGTTTTTGTGCCAGGCGGGTCGGCGTAAAAATCCATACCGGCTCGACCAACAACCACAAAGTTGTTTTGCGCCAATTGCTGTTGTAGCGTTACCGACATAGCACACCAAAACAATGTGTATTCAGCATGAGACTAAACACCTTTTCGCTGTTTAGACCGGCTGGATTCCCAGTCTGAATGTGCATCATTGATTTTTTTATTAGCCGATGTGTGCGGTGTGCCAACCTCCCACCAGGTATGACCCTCGTTAGTCCAGCCATCGTATGGGTCTACCTGCATTACTATCACGGTGGTTTTTTCTGAGGCCTTCGCCGCCAGAAATGCATCGCCAAGCTCATCGGGATTCGCAACAGTCATGGCATTCGCACCCATGGCTTTTGCATGAGCCTCGAAGTCTACCGAGAACGCTCCAGCCGTTGCCGTCGGGGTGTCTTTTATAAGATTATTAAAGCTTTCGTTACCCGTGTTGTTCTGCAATTTATTAATGACGGCAAAGCCGCCGTTATCAAGCACCACAATAATCAGTTTCTTATCGGTTAGCACAGCGGAATAAATATCCGAATTGAGCATCATGTAAGAACCGTCGCCGATAAAAATAATGGTTTCCTGATTCGGTGAATTTTCCGACTGGGCTATGCGTGCACCCCAACCACCGGAAATTTCATAACCCATGCAAGAGAAGCCAAACTCAACATCGACCGAACCGATACTCAGCGTTCGCCAGTTTGCAGTGACCTCGGCCGGTAGTCCGCCTGCAGCAGCCACTATTCGATCATTGGGGTCACATTTATCGTTCACCACACCAATGGCTTGCGCATAGGAATTTGGGCGGTTCCCATAGGCGACATTTTGCGCAACATAGGCATCCCATTTCTTACGTTCGTCCTGTGCCAGGGATGTCCAGGAAGCCGGCGCCTGGTATGAGCCGATAGCCTCTGTCAATGCGCTTATCGACAACTTGGCATCGCCGACAACCGGCACAGAGCGATGTTTTGTAGCATCGTAGCGCCCCACATTGAGCGAGATAAATTGCGCATCAGGTGCAAAAGCCGTCCACGAACCCGTGGTGAAATCCTGCAAACGAGTCCCAATCGATACGATCACATCGGCCTGCTCTGCTATGGCGTTAGCTGAATTTGAACCCGTGACACCGATCGGTCCGATGTTCAGTGCATGTGTTGCCAGCATATTGGCTCTGCCAGCAATGGTTTCGACGACAGGAATCTGATGCGTCTCTGCAAATGTTGTCAGCTCTTGAACAGCGCGGGAATACTGCACACCGCCACCGGCAATAATCATGGGTCGCTTGGCTGTTTTTAATAGTTGAGCCGCGTCGGTAATTTCTTGTACATCGGGTCCTATACGTCGAATGCGGTGAACCGTTTTTTCAAAAAACACTTCCGGATAGTCGTATACCCAACCCTGCACATCTTGCGGCAAGCCAATAAACGCAGGCCCGCACTCAGCCGGGTCAAGCATGGTGGCAAGTGCGTGTGGCAAGGATTGAATAATTTGCGCTGGATGACAAATACGATCCCAGTAACGTGTGACCGGCTTGAAAGCATCATTTACACCTAAGGTCGGGTCGCCGAAATTTTCCATCTGTTGCAATACCGGATCGGGCAATCGCGTTAAGAACGTATCGCCGCACAACATCAGCATTGGCAGTCGATTGGCATGAGCCAAGGCTGAGGAGGTAAGTAAGTTGGATGTACCAGGACCTGCCGACGCTGTGCAGAACATCATGCGCTGACGTAAGTGATATTTTGCATAGCCTGCTGCTGCAAAGCCCATGCTCTGTTCATTTTGTCCGCGATACAATGGCAGGGTATCTTTGTGCTCGTACAGAGCTTCACCGAGACAGGTCACATTGCCATGGCCAAATATGCCAAAGCCTCCACCAAAAACACGAACCTCCTGGCTACCTTCTTCGCCATCAATGACAATGAACTGATTTGCCAGCCAACGCACAATTGCCTGGGCAGTGGTCATGGTATGTGTGTTCGTATGGGAGCTCATAGTCGGTCACTCTTGCAAAGTCGTTAAATCATCGGGCGAAAAGCGTGTTGACGATTTGGTAGTACCGAGGATACAATAAATGCAACCGGTTGCAAACCTAAAAATCACCCTCAGGAACTCGCCAATAAAGCATTCCCACCCTCGTATTCACTGCATTTAATGACATAAACATCAGGCTGACTTACATGACAATAAGAATCGGAAACGCACCATGCTCATGGGGTGTGGAATTCGCTCAGGACGAACGCAATCCAAGCTGGGAGACCGTACTCAAACAATGCAGTGACGCTGGCTACACTGGCATAGAGCTTGGTCCAGTCGGCTTTATGCCGGAGGACCCGGAAGTACTGAAAAAAGCGTTGGACAAATACTCACTGGAGCTAATCGGTGGTGTGGTCTTTCGCGCATTCCACGACCCAGCTCAGTGGGATGATGTGCTCGACGGCGCAAAACGAACGTGTGAAGCGTTGGTGGCTCACGGAGCAAAACACTTTGTACTGATCGATTCAATTTCACCGCGCCGAGCGCCTACAGCAGGTCGTGCAAATGAAGCGGAACAAATGGACGACGCAGAATGGCAAGCGTACCGTGATCGAATCGTCACTGTCGCAAAAATCGGTGCTGAAGAATATGGCCTGATACCTGAAATCCATCCACACGCTGGTGGTTTTATGGATTTTGAACCCGAAGTAGAAAGGTTGTTGTCGGAGGTTGATGCCAGTGTATTAAAGATTTGTATTGATACCGGGCATTGCACGTACGCAGGCTTCGACCCTGTTGCCTTTATGCAGCGTCACATGGACAGAATAACCTACGTACATTTTAAAAACACAGACGCCAAAGTCAAAGCCGATGTCATTGCCAATCGCACCGGGTTTTATGATGCATGTGGTCAGGGCATTTTTTGTAACCTGGGTGACGGTGAAGTTGATTTGCCTGCGGTCCGCCAGTTACTGGTTGACGCCAACTATTCAGGCTGGTGCACTATCGAACAGGACTGCGACCCTACGCTCGACCCGGATCCAATCGGCGACGCACGAATCAACCGTGAGTACCTGCAATCTATTGGTTTTTCTTAAAAGGCATACATAAGCGGAGAACCAGACAATGGCAAAATTAAAATGGGGCATGATCGGCGGCGGTGAAGGCTCTCAGATAGGCCCTGCACACAGACTGGGTTCCGGTCTCGATGATTTGTTCGAATTTACCGCTGGCGCGCTTGATCACCGTCCAGAAGAAGGTCGTGCTTATGCGCAACGATTGGG
>CALIMV010000386.1 GCA_938045275.1 uncultured Granulosicoccaceae bacterium | reverse complement strand
TGTTACCAGTAAAAGGCTTCTTCTCAGGTATTCCTTGGGCATGGGGCATTGTCGTTACGGGCCTGATTGGCTGGCGCGTGGGTGGTTGGAAATTAGGTCTGATGGCCTTGTTGATGATGGCCTTCATCGCAGCCAACGGGTTGTGGGCAAAGGCAATGGTGACAATTTATCTGTGTGCTGTTTCGGTTTTTATTGCCACGCTCATAGGCATTCCATTGGGGATCTGGGCGGCGGAAAAACCGCGCGCCGGCAAAGTCATTCTAGGACTTATGGATACGCTTCAGACGTTGCCGAGTTTTGTTTATCTGATACCGGTCATTATGCTATTCCGTGTCGGTGATTTTAGCGCCATGGTTGCTGTGGTTTTGTACGCGCTGGCTCCAGCTGTACGCTATGCAGCGCACGGTTTGAGCGAAGTGCCTGAACAGTTAATTGAAGCGGGTAGAATGGCGGGCTGCACGCCAGGTCAGATATTACGGCGTATAAAGTTACCGTTGGCAGTCCCGCACCTTTTGCTGGGATTGAACCAAACCACCATGCTGGCCTTGTCAATGTTGGTCATTACAGCATTGGTGGGGACTCGCGACCTGGGACAAGAAGTCTACATCGCGCTAACCAAGGCGAACGCTGGAGCTGGCATTGTTGCCGGCGTTTCTGTGGCATTTATTGCCATCATTGCAGACCGTGTAGTTAACGCAATGGCCGAACAACAACGTAAAAGGCTGGGAATATGAATAACGATATCAAGCAACAAGTCGCGGCGTTGAAATGCTTTGAAAACCCTGAGGAAATAACGCCTCTGAGTGGCGGGTTAACCAACGTGAATCTTCTGGTCAGCGATGGCGCAAAAAAATTCGTGGTTCGCCTTGGCTCAGACATTCCAGAGCACGGCGTGTTGCGCTGGAACGAGCTTGCACTATCAAAAGCTGCAAGCAGTGCCGGGTTCTCGCCAACAGTGGTGTACCACGAAACCGGTGTTCTTGTACTGGAGTTTATAGCGGCAAAAACATTTAGTGAAAACGATGTGCGGAATCCTGAAAACCTGCCTCGCATAGTCAACCTTATTCAGCAGGTTCACAGCACTTTAGGTGCGCATGTACAGCAACCTGTATTGGCCTTCTGGCCATACCATGTGAATCGCACGTATATCGCGCAACTTGAAGCCGATGGCTCCACCCACAAAAAGTCTCTGAGTGAGATGCTTAAGCAAAATGAACGGCTGGAAGCCGCAACGGGTCAGATTGAATTGGTGATTGGCCACAATGATCTTTTGGCAGCAAATTTTCTGGATGATGGAAACAAGCTTTGGCTTATCGACTGGGAGTACGGGGGTTTCAATTCACCGA
This sequence comes from uncultured Granulosicoccaceae bacterium, assembly GCA_938045275.1. GTDB lineage: Bacteria > Pseudomonadota > Gammaproteobacteria > Granulosicoccales > Granulosicoccaceae > Granulosicoccus. The sequence continues at coordinate 4,845 of CALIMV010000386.1, read as the reverse complement.
TGTTCGATTTAGCAGGGCTTGCATCAAACAATGGCTTGTCTGAGCCCGAGGAGCGCTCAATGCTCGAGCAATACTTTGGCAAAGTAACTGACACTCGCTGGCGCTCGTACACTGCTATCAAGTGCAGCTCTCTATTGCGTGAAACACTTTGGTCAATGACCTCTGAAATTCACTCCAAGCTGGACGTAGATTACGCAGACTACACCAACGAAAACATGGAAAAATTCAGTATGGCGATCGCTGAATTTGATCAATTATAGAGTTTTTAATGACAGTCCCAAGCACATCAAAAATCATCATCGTCGGCGGTGGCATCGTCGGATGCTCAACGGCCTATCACCTTGCACAGATGGGCCAGGAAGTTTTGTTACTGGAAAAGGCAAAGCTGACTTCAGGATCGACCTGGCATGCCGCCGGCCTTGTCGGGCAACTGCGCTCAAGTGCCAATATCACGCAACTATTAGGGTACTCCATTGAACTCTACAACAAGCTAGAAGTGGAAACGGGTCTTGCAACCGGATGGAAAATGAACGGTGGTTTGCGCCTGGCGTGTAATCAGGAACGCTGGACTGAGGTTAAACGGCAAGCGACCACCGCACACAGTTTTGGTCTCGACATGCAATTGCTGTCGGCACAAGAAGCTCAGGATTTGTGGCCATTAATGGATGTCGGCGATGTTGTCGGTGCGGCATTCCTGCCAACGGACGGTCAGGCAAGCCCTTCAGACATTACGCAGGCACTCGCCAGTGGTGCGAAAAAACTGGGTGCAACGTTCATCGAGAATATGCCGGTAACTGAGGTCCTGACAGAAAAAGGAAAGTTGGTTGGCGTAAGTACCCCTGATGGCACGGTGACTTGCGAAAAACTGGTGCTGTGCTGTGGCCAGTGGACGCGTGCGCTGGCCAAACAGGTTGGCATCTCTGTGCCACTGGTCTCGGTGGAACATCAATATATGATCACCGAATCTTTTGATGTACCTTCCACATTGCCTACCTTAAGAGACCCTGATCGTTTGACGTACTACAAAGAAGAAGTGGGTGGCTTGGTCATGGGTGGTTATGAGCCCAATGGCATACCTTGGGCCAGTAATGGTATTCCCGATCCGTTTGATTTCCAGTTGCTGGAATCCAACTTTGATCATTTTGAACAATTAGTAGAACTGGCTTTGCCGAGAGTGCCGGCGCTGGAGTCAGCCGGGGTAAAGGAACTGATCAATGGTCCGGAGAGTTTCACACCTGACGGGAATTTTATTCTCGGTGAAGCACCAGAAATGACAAACGTGTTTATCGGAGCAGGCTTCAATGCTTACGGCATTGCTGCCGGCGGTGGAGCGGGGATGGCGCTGGCCGAGTGGGTCGCCAAAGGCGCACCGCCGTATGATTTATGGCCTGTGGACATCCGACGATTTGGTCAACCGCACACAGATGAAGACTGGGTACGTGCACGAACGATGGAAGCCTACGGCAAGCACTACACGATGGCGTGGCCATCTGAAGAGCATAACAGCGGCCGACCCTGTCGGCGATCACCCCTTTATAATGTGCTGAAAGAAAGTGGTGCCGTTTTTGGAGAAAAGCTCGGTTGGGAACGTCCGAACTGGTTTGCTGAAGCGGGCGAAGAGGCCAAGGACATCTATACCTTTGAGCGCCCTAACTGGCACACAGCGGTTGCGCGAGAACACAAAGCAGCACGCGAACACGCGGTGCTATTCGATCAAACATCATTCGCAAAATTTATTCTCAAAGGCCCTGATGCAGAAGCAGCACTGAACTGGATTGCTTCCAACCATACAGATAAAACAGTGGGCTCGATCATCTACACACAGATGCTCAATGATCATGGTGGTATTGAGTGTGACCTGACTTGTGTACGCACCCGGGAAGACGAGTATTACATTGTTACTGGTACCGGCTTCGCAACCCATGATTTCGACTGGATATCACGCAATATCCCGGAGAATATGAACGCCCAGATTGTCGATGTGACATCGTCGAAAACCGTACTGTCATTGTTTGGTCCGAAGGCTCGTTTGATCTTACAAGGCTGCACTCGTGACGATGTAAGCCACGAGCATTTCGCTTTCGGTCAGGCACGCACAATTGGTATTGCTGGCTGCCCGGTCATAGCACTTCGCATAACTTATGTTGGCGAGCTTGGGTGGGAATTGCATATACCAACAGAATACGCCCTAAAGGTTTACGATACCTTGCATACAGCGGGCAGGGAGCACGGGTTGCGTAATGCAGGCTACAGAGCTATTGAAACCTTGCGGCTGGAAAAAGGATACCGGTCATGGGGCTCCGACATTGGTCCTGATCACACACCTGATGAGGCAGGCCTCGGTTGGGCTGTAAAAATGAACTCAAACATTGCCTTTAAAGGCCGAGACGCCGTGCAGCTACAACGCAAGTACGGAGTGAAAAAAATAATGACGACCTTTACGTGTGACAGTGATGTGATCTTGTCAGGTCGTGAAACGATTTACCGAAACGGAGTAGCCTGTGGTTGGCTATCCTCCGCAGGCTACGGCCATACTGTGGGTAAAAGCATCGGCATGGGCTATGTGCGCAGCGACGATGTACTGACAAAAGAAGACGTAATGGCAGGCGAGTATGAGCTTGAGGTAGCTTCAGTAAGGGTCAAAGCGAACGCAACGCTTGCGCCATTGATTGATCCGAACATGAAGAACATAAAAACTTAATAAATTTCGGCGACCCGGAATACCCATATTAATAAAGAGCCTGGCCTCGAAAACAACCAATCAACATTTTACATGCCTACATTAAGTACCGACTCCCGTTTAATAGAGACTCTGATCATCCTTTATTGTCACAAACTTTGGGTAGGAAAAACGCATTATTAGCGGTGAAAATAGGCTTTTTTTGGGTCCAGCTCTTATACGTGCGGTTTAAGTTTGTACAAATGAAACGACTAATTTTTATACAGAAGGCAATTTTTTTCTCAACCCAACTGCTTTTCATCATACCTTGATGGTTTGTAACTCATTTTTTACTAAGAAAACGTAATCTAAGTTTATAGTTCCTTAAGGATATTTAATACAAGCAGAGGGAGCTTTATGTACGCCTGCTCGTCCCTCGAATCTGTTTTAGTTTTACGTCGACACCCTGGGGCATCACAACTATTCAAATCGATCACGATACTCATCTCGATACTAAATGTTCAACGATTTGTGCTGTGCCGCAATAGTCAAACACCGACGTCTTTACAAAATCCAACTTATGTCGAGCACGCGTTTGACTGCGCTACTCAAACAACGCCAGACCGATACCGAGTGCAGGACACTGACGACTACCGCATCAACGCAACAGATATGGCAGTTAAATGGGTGTAATCCGACATACGCAACGAAACCACCAAGGATGCAGATCGGCATCCTCATAGCGACTGGGTGTGCGCGCAAAGGGATTGATTGACGAGCGTTTCGCCAAAATCTAGAACTTAATTAGTGTCCACTGCTTGCAGATAACTGGATTGATGTAATAAATAACATGGAGTTTTTTTAATGCGTAAAATTTGTACCGGCATAAAATGGTGTAATTGCTTTTTATTGACTGCCGTTGTCTCACTCTTGCTTTCTTCACCCGCTTTTTCCGACTCAGAATTTGGCTTTTCTTATGGGAAACATTCCAACTCGAAGTTTGATTTCTCGTATGGTCATATTTCCACTTACCAGGAAGACTGTGCGGATGAAAGCTGTGCGGAAATCTCCGCTTTCGATCCGGATTCTTCGAGGGTGTTTACCACCAACTCCGCAGAAAATGAATTGCGAATATTATCCATCGACAACCAAGGTCATTTATCCGAGCAAACTGCTATTGACCTGAGTGTTTATGGTGGTGGACCCAATAGTGTTGCCGTGTCAGCAGGCAAAGTGGCTGTGGCTATCGAGGCCGCCAACAAGACTGATCGTGGGAGTGTTGTCATTTTTGATACTGATGGAAAAGAAGACACTATCGTGCCCGTCGGCGCGCTTCCCGATATGGTCACGTTCACGCCCGATGGTCGGTTTTTGTTGGTAGCAAACGAAGGCGAACCCAATGACGATTACACAGTCGACCCAGAAGGCTCTGTCTCGATAATCAACACAGCAGATTGGTCAGTGAAAACGGCTGATTTTAGCGCGTTCAGCTCCATGCGTATGCGAAATGTAAGGGTATTTGGGCCCGATGCTAGCGTGGCACAAGATCTCGAACCCGAATATATCGCCGTCTCTTCCAATTCCAGGAAAGCCTGGGTTTCATTGCAGGAAAACAACGCCATAGCAATTATTGATATTCATTCTGCAACGGTAACCTCAATCAAGGGCCTGGGCTACAAAAAGCATTCAAAACGACGCAACAAGTTTGACGCAAGCGATATGGATGCGGGTTCTGATTGTAAATTTGAATTTGATAATGCTGGTATGGAAGCTTGCATTAACTTAAAGAGTTGGCCGGTACGCGGCATGTACCAACCCGATGCCATTGACAGCGTCAAAATCAGAGGTAGAGAATACATAGTGTCAGCCAACGAGGGAGATTCGCGCGACTATCCCGGTTTCTCCGAAGAAGTTCAGATTGGTGATGAAAACTATGTATTAGATCCTTATCGATTTCCTGATGCACACACACTTACTGATAATGCGCAGCTTGGACGCTTAAAAACGACCCTGGCAAAAGGTGATACAGACGGCGACGGTGATTACGATCGAATTTTCACATACGGTGGTCGCTCTTTCTCTGTTTGGAATAAGAGAGGCAGGCTGGTGTTCGATAGCGGCTCACAGTTTGAAGATCGGCTTGCTGCTCTGCAAAAGAGTGGTGTTGATGTTTGGGTGGATGACCG
>CALIMV010000385.1 GCA_938045275.1 uncultured Granulosicoccaceae bacterium | reverse complement strand
CCATCCACAAGCAACGTACCTATGCAATGGTGTTAGCTGATCACCTTAGTGACGGACAAGTCCTGATTTTACCTAATGCCAGAACCTTCGGTGCGTTTGAAGCTTTGTCATTGCTCAAGCTCGGCGGTGTAACCGCTGATATCACCATCGTGGAAATGCAAGGTATGCCATATTGGTACGATAAGCCACAAAAAGCTATTGAATTAGCAGTAGCGGGTAGCGTACCTTGCGGCTGCATTCCTGCAAAAAGGACCCAAACCGTCGTTGCAGCTTTGTCGGCGTTACTGCCAGGATTAACGGCTTGCAGCAACGTGCTACAAAGCTCATTTGGCGATTGTTCCGGTGTGGTTGATGCACCTGCACTACTGTTGGCAGGGCCTGCCTTAAAGCCAGGCGGTAAGCCGGTGCCGATGGGGGGTGTTCCGTTAGCAGAGAACAACACATTCAGCAATATGATAGGCGAGCAGCAGAAAGTCGTCATTGAATCACTGCTAAAGGAACGCAGCCAAGTTGCCGCACGCTATGGTGTAAGAGAACTACCTGATTTGGGCACGCTGCTGCATCGACAGACAGGACAACAATCTGGTGCAGGTAAACGATTTGTACCAGATCACAATGCAGCCACGACATTACTTCGTGATATCGCAATTGGATCGTTGGTACCACTGGTCGAGGCAGCTCAACCAGCTAATGTTGATGTGCCTGTTACGCGCTCAATGGTTCAGTTGTGCGCCACCCTACTGGGAAACAACGTTGCCACCTCTGGCAGGCGCTTGCACAGTATTGGCATAGACAGTTGCGAGTTTGATTCAGTTTTCCAAAGCATGAGCGCAATGGCTAAAACGGGTATGTAATGGATAAGGATTTACGTTCAATAGCCTCAGCTCGCCGAGCCGCAGACGCGGCGTTCGATGCATACATGCAATTTCTGAGTCGAACACCGGCAGAAATTGATGCCATTGTAGAAGCTATGGCGCTTGCGATCGAACCCGAAGCAAACAAGCTTGCGCAAATGGCCGTAGATGAAACCGGTTACGGTAACGTGCCAGACAAACGCGTTAAGAACTTGTTTAACGCGTTAGGCGTGGCTGATCATTTGCGAAGTATTAATACCCTGGGCTTGCTATGGAAAGACGATGCGACAAAAATAGCTGCGTTTGGTGAGCCGATGGGTGTCGTTGCCGCACTGATACCGGTAACTAATCCAACTTCCACAGTAATTTTCAAGGTGCTATCAGCGGTTAAGGCAGGAAACGCCATTGTTTGCGCACCGCACCCAAAAGGCGTGCAGTGTGGATTGGAAACTGTTCGTATTATGGCCGCAGCGGCGCAGAGTATGGGAGCACCGCAAGGACTGATTCAGTGTTTGGACGATGTCACACTTGAAGGTACGGCGGAATTAATGCGGCACAGAAGAACCAGCATTGTCATGGCCACGGGTGGTCCTGCGATGGTTAAAGCAGCCTATTCAAGCGGTAAACCAACACTTGCTGTTGGTGCCGGTAATGTACCGTGCTACGTACACGCGTCGATGGACAAAGAGCTTGATGAAGTGGCAACTCAAATTATTACGTCAAAATCATTCGATTACGGCACGGCTTGTTTATCAGAGCAAGCAATAGTTGCTGATAAAACCATATCCAAACAGCTGCAGCATGAAATGCGAATGCAAGGTGCTTACTTTTGTACAGAAAGCGAAGCGAATCGATTGGGAGAAATTATTTTCTCGGCAACGGGCGATATTAAACCTGTTTTTGTCGGACAAGCACCGCAAGTGTTGGCTGATGCGGCACAATTTGATATACCGCCCAATACACGCTGCATAGTTTCAATGGAAACCTCAGTGGGCAAAGACAGACCATTGTCCGCAGAGAAATTAAACCCGGTGTTGGCCTTTTACGAAGCAGCTGATTCGGCGAACGGTATTGCGATCTCTCGCGATATTGTTCAGTTTGGTGGCTGGGGACACACTGCTGTAATACACAGTAACGACGCACAAGCAATAACAGCATTTTCAACATTGCCTGTGGGACGAGTATTGGTCAATACACCCGCGATTACGGGTGGTATGGGGTATTCCACCGATCTTGAACCAAGTTTCATGCTGGGCACCGGCACCTGGTCTGGTTCCATGACCTCCGATAACGTCACTGCACTGCATTTAATCAATATAAAACGCGTGGCCTGTGAGAACAAGCCATGGCGGCAACTCTACGAAGAATACCGCCACTAGTTAGCATGCAAACGGAAATCGAAACATGAGTAGTACAACAATTCGCGCTTTAATGCAGATAGACAATCTGCAACCAAAGTTTGCAGCATACAATGGTGCAACAGTACAAGGTTCAATTCCGTTGTCCGGCGACACGGTGTTAATTGGTGAGTTGGCACCAGGTAACGGCGTGTTTTCACTTATCGATCGTGCCTTAAAGGCAAGTTCCTGTGAAGCGACTAGCCAACTGGTTGAGCGCGAATTCGGATTTTTCATACTGCGCTCACCGTCAAACGCAGAAGTCACTGCAGCGAAAGAGGCGATTTTGGCAGAACTGGGTGCGCCTTTAGAGTCACGCGTTAAACCTGAAATTGCTTCAACACAAATAATAACGTCAGTAGAACCTTATCAAGCGCAGCTATTAAATAAATGGCGTAAAGGCTCACTGTTGGTGCCAGGGCAAACACTGGGAATCATTGAAGTGTCGCCTGCTGCGTATATTTCAATTGCTGCCAATGAAGCTGAAAAAGCAGCCGAGATTGATATTGTTGAAGTTAGGGCGGTAGGGCGTTTCGGACGATTGTTTATATCCGGTACGGAAAATTCTATTGCTGTGGCTGTCGATGCAGCCGTAGCTGCGATCAATGCTGTGGAAGGTGTGTCGGATTAAACGCTCTGCGTATGTGTTGGTGACCAATCATGTCTGATTCAAAACGGGTAATCGGTGTTGAACAAGTAGAGCTCGCAACTACGCGCCTGCAAACCCAAATTGAAATCACAGCCAACGATATCGTTACTGATTTAGCGCGAGAATTTGCGGCTCAGTCGGGTATAGAGTTTGTTAGTGGACCTCTATCCAAACCGGTTATACCGACTACAGACTCGGCTACCAGAACACAGCGTGAATTATTTAGACGTTCCCCAAAATGGGTTGCCCCAAAAAATAATGCAGAGCCTGCTGGTAGAACACTGGCAAAACTTGCGGTGATTGGTGCTGGCGGTGTTGGCAGCAATATTGCCCATCTAGCGGCCAATGGCAACTTGGCAGAGCAGATCAGCCTGGTGGATATAGTACCGGGGTTGGCATCTTCAACTGCACTCGACTTACAACACGTATCAGGTATCACAGGCTCACATACCGTGGTTGAAGGTGGCACTGACTACGAAATCGTTGCTGACGCCGAAGTGATTGTGGTAACTGCTGGCAAACCCAGAACACCAGGCATGTCACGTAGCGACCTGATCAGCATAAATACCCGAGTCATTCATTCAAGTGCTGAAGCAATAAAACGTTTTGCACCAGAAGCTATTGTTATTGTGGTAACCAACCCGCTTGATGAGATGACAATGGAAATGCTACGTGCAACAGAATTTCCACGTAATCGGGTACTGGGGATGGCAGGTACACTGGATTCAAGTCGTTTTCGCAGAGCTATCGCCAGTGCAGCTAAATGCTATCCCGATGAAGTTCAAGCGATCGCCATTGGCAGTCACGGTGATGAATTGGTGCCATTGACTTCTTTAGCTCGTATAAAGGGCCGAAATATTAATGCCTTTCTTGATGACGAACAGATTGATGCATGTGTGCGTGAAACCATACACGGAGGAGCGGCTGTGG
>CALIMV010000384.1 GCA_938045275.1 uncultured Granulosicoccaceae bacterium | reverse complement strand
CAACACCAGTGCTGTTGGATACCCGATAAACAAAGCGAGTAGCGTTGTAAGCAAGGCAACACGCAGTGTTCGCCAAAGAACAGTATGGTTGTAGGGGTCTGATAAAAACTCAATATACGCGTTGAGTGAAACAACCCCGTTTTCACCTGCAAAACTCTTTACGAGTAATAGAAAAAGTGGAAGAGCGTAAATTAACGCCAAAAACACCAGACCAGGAATGGCTAGATATGAAATTTTCTCTGTAGGAACTAGTTTCATTATCAAGCAACAGAATAAATCAGAGTATCACTTCGCAACCAGCTCATCGAGACATCATCACCTCGAGCAATCTTGTGGCTTGTCCCTGGGATTTCACATATTATGCGCTGTTGATCAGGCGCTAATCCGTGAACCAACGTTTTAGACCCCAGGAACATGACATCATCTACCGTCACTTTAATGGAATTACTGACACTTTCATCAACATCTGCATTAACACGCATTAGTTCCGGTCTAACAGCGATGATCAGTTTTTCTCCTATCTGGAATGAACCATCAACATGAACCACTCCGGCATCGGTGCTAACGGCTGTCACCGTTGGGCTTTGCTCTACTACTGAACCTATTAGGTTGGTAGAAAGGCCGACAAAATCGAGTACAAACGGCGTCGATGGATTTGAATAGAGCTCTGTTGGTTGACCAAATTGTTCAATGCAACCTTGACTCATCACCGCTATTCGATCAGATACTGCAAGTGCTTCTTCTTGATCGTGTGTGACAAAGATTGCTGTTATGCCTCGATCACGCAGTAGATTTTTTAGTTCTATCTGCATGCTCTCGCGTAGTTTTCGATCTAAAGCAGAAAATGGCTCATCCAATAACAACAACTCAGGCTCAACAACCAGTGCACGTGCTACGGCTACTCGTTGTTGCTGCCCTCCAGAAAGAACAGTTACCGAACGATCTGCATACTCAGTCATTCGAACCAATGCCAAAGCATCGTTTACCCGTGATTCAATAAACTGCTTGTTTACCCCTCGGGCACGCAAGCCAAAGGCAACATTGTTTGCCACTGAAAGATGTGGGAAAAGAGCATAGTTCTGAAAAACTACTGAAATATTTCGTTTATGTGCAGGTTTACCAGTAACGTTTTTTCCAGAAAGAATTACATCACCATGCTCTGCTTTTATCAAACCTGCAATAACACGCAACAAAGTAGACTTGCCACATCCAGATGGTCCCAACAGTGAAACCAACTCTCCTTTCATCACGGCTAAATCAAGATTCTTTAAAACTTCAAGATCGCGAAATTGCTTTGATAATCCAACAATATCAAGATGACTGTTTTGCATTATCGTCTTATTTTTAATATGTGACCAAAGGGCTGGAGCGGCAGCACTATGCCACACCAACCCTTTAAGTAAACATCTTTACGCTGACATCAATTTGTCAAAACGCTCTATCCAGGATTTTCGATTGGCGCTCACAAAACTCCAATCTGGAGAGTAAATTGAAATTCCTTCTGGTGTTGCTGCTCCAGCTTTGACCGATGTGTTAGCCGGCAAAGAGGAGGCGAATTCGGCCACAGCAGTTTGCATTTCACTACCTAACATTTCATTAACATAGGCATTAGCCAACTCAGGGTTTGGTCCACCCTTAACCAGGCAAATTCCAGAAGGCATTGCAAAAATACCTTCAGCCGGTGCAGCCAGATCTACTGGAGTACCCTGTTTTTTACGCGGAAGCGTATAGGATGAGAAATTACCAGCCAGCATTGATATTTCACCTTGCTCAAGCAGATTGAATGCCTGACTCATAACAGAATAAGTCGTTAGAATGTTCCCTTTTAATTCAGCCAGCTTGTCAAAAGCTGCGTCAATTTCAAATTGCGCTTCGGCAAAGGGCTTGCCAGTCGCAAGCATTGCAGCAGAGAATAATGTCCACATACCTTCGGTATTTTGTAGCGATGGAATGATTATCTTCTCTTTGTTTGTAGGATCCCAAAGTTCAGCCCAGCTCCCTACTCCTTCCGTCATACTTGTGTTGAAAGCAATACCAGCCCAGGGTTGGACATAGTTGCACCACATACCGTCCATATGCACAGCGCCTGATCTTAAAGCCGACATGTTCGGTACTGTATCTACCGACATTTGCTCCAGCAGTGATGCTTCAACCGCCTGAATCATCACAGGATCATCCATTTGAACAACAGACAGATAAGGCGCATCTTTGTTGGAACTCATTTTTTCAAGATTTACTGATGACTTAGTTCCTTCAAATAAGATATCCGCACCAATTTTCTCTTTCATGTACGGAGTGACTATCGCCTCCATCCACGCGGTATGACTACCAGCACAACCTATGACAAGTTCTTTATTCGCTGCACGTATGTATGCCGGCGCAAACATTATACCGGTGCCAACAATCGCAGTTGATTTCAAAAACATACGTCTTGAGTTGTTGCGTTTTGATTGTACTTTCTTCATGCTTATTCCTAATTTAAATTGATATTCCAAAGCCAGTTCTTTACAGGTAAATTCAAGCGAATACCTAGTTTTACGCAGTTTTAATTACGCTGTAAAGCTTGAGTTATATTTGCTGTATAAGAGTGCGCATATAGACACAATGCACTTTTAAAGAGCTAGTCTCACGAACTAAAACAGCGCATGGCGGTCCTTTTTGATGCACAATTTTCTACATATAATTAACGCAACATGCGTTCTGGAATGTGGCAGTACTAAACCTAATTCAGCAATAATTATCAAAGACGGAGTAATTGATTGGGTCGGAGACAGTAAAGATAAACAGCCGCATAAAGAGGCTGTTGTCATTGATGCCCGTAACGGTATTTGCCTTCCAGGGTTGATCAATAGTCATAACCACTCTCCATTAATGATTGTACGAGGCATGGTGGAAGATC
>CALIMV010000383.1 GCA_938045275.1 uncultured Granulosicoccaceae bacterium | reverse complement strand
AATAAATACACCCCTTCCCTCCCGTTACCGACAACGAGAGAGTCCTCAAGCCATGCCCTACGTGATCCATAGGTAATTGGCATGCGATTTCGTGAGTTAATGCCAGAATGACCGTTGAAAGAGACAGATGATTGATTTCTTACTCGTAGCATCCCTAAATGCTCGGGAACCAAAATACCGTTTTCTAAATTACCGTCAATTTTTGAGTTGTCAATGCCTACAAAGCCTTCGGTGCTTACAAAAATACCGGTTCGGTTACCGGAAATCACTGAACCTTGCTCCACTATTACGCGCGCTGCGTCTGAAGCAATCCCAATTGAGTCGCCATACAAAATTTGGCTGTTGCGCAGTATTAACTCATGTTGAGAATTAACATAGATAGCTGTTACTGTGGATTCGAGTATCTGCACCTTCTCAAAAAGTACGTGAGTTGGTCCAGGAGCAGGATCGTCAAGTCCCCAACCGACCAGGGAAAACAGTGAGTTACCAGTTCGGGGCAGGCTCGATGCTAAAATTGAATAACCCTTTCCATAAATGCTGAGATGGGAATTGAGGTTTTTTATAATTGGCGTAAATGCATTGTAAGGAACGATGTTGTCGGTCAATATAACTGTGTATTCACCAGGACCCGCACTTTCAGAGTTGAAACAGACAATGGCTGCATCAAGCTGTTCTGCATCGGCAACTTCTGTGTACAGACTACATGCGACTGAAACACAGGTGTGTGATAGATAAAGAGACACACAAAATAAAAGCTTGTTTAAGAACCTGATCAAAACAAATGTCCTTATGTTAGTGGCGTAGCATGTACTCTACTATCAAATTACAGCTGGCTTTTAGGTAATAGTGCAGCGCTTGCGCAGAAAAAATACATGTTGGTGTATTGCGAGAGTGGGTATAAGAAGAATAAATGCTGTTTTTCTGCGGACTGGACTGTTTCCCGGCATCGGCGTCATGCTATTTCATCGGCGAGAGCACATTTTTTCAGTACGCTGGCATATGGGCTGTTACTTCGAAATTGAACGACGTCTTCTTCGGGAATCACGCGAAGCTCGGATGCTGGCACCAGATTATCAACAGGCACTTCGTTGATGTTTACTGGGAATTCCTCGTTGGTGGGGGTGGCACCGCAGCCACCGCTACCCCCACTTTCGCAAAATGATCCTGATGCTGAGTCCCCAACATTTATAAAACATAAATGGATTGAAACCAGAGTATTTGCAGTCAATTGCTCAAGTAAGTCCAAGGGCACGTAAGTAGCATTAGGTAGCGGATAACTATCAGTTGTGCCTTCATAAACTATGGTGCAAATAGAGGCATACATTTGTGAATTCGTTGGCACAAATCGACCCGAGTTAATATTTGAACAAGACCACTGTGAGGTGTGGTGCAAACCATAATGTGACGCTCGTAACTTTCTCATAAAGTAACAACTGCAAGTGACGATATTAGTTATATCCAGGTGCGTCTGCGTGGGTGTTATTTATAAAACTCAGTGGCCAACTGAATATAAATCAACGTTTAAGTGGAATTTGATACCTCTCTTTCGCTCAAACTGTGCATTGGTGCGATGATAAACCAACAGAAGCAGAAACGCGGTTTGATTCAGTCAACGTTACACCAGCAACTCCTGAAATCACATCTTCGTGTAGTCGGTTTAGCCGCCATTGCATTTTTACTGGTCGCGGTTGCTATGCAATTGCTAAATCGACCAATCAGTTCTATTCAGGCAGTCAACGTGCCTACAGCAAACGCGGCCATGACGATTCAGATCGGTTTGCAGCGATCTGAAGCCAACCTTCGAGGTTGGGTTGCGCTTAAAGAATCATCACTTCGGAAAAACGTGGATCTGGCATGGGAAGAAGAGATCATACCGGCATTCGCGTCTTTAAAAAAGCTCTCCAATACGCAAAATTCTCGAGAGCGAAATATTGTTCTGGATTCGCTTGATTACAAGCTGAAACGCCTCAAGAACTTCCAGGACGTGACCATTTCTATTGCTGACCAGCCTAATAACGAACCTGCACGGCTAGATTACACAAAAGAGTACTTACCAAAACAGATTAAGTTTCTCAATGACGTAGAAGCGGTAAGAATTAAACTGAATCACCCGGGTGGAAAAGCCAAAGAAGGCTACCTTGCACTGCATCTTGCTGTATCCAAAGCTGAAGCAAAGCTTGGGCTATTCGTCGTGGATGGAAAGGAAGCTGATGCCTCCGAGTTTCGTCGTCGTTTTGCGCGAATAAGATTTGCATTGCAGTATTTTGAATTTATAGCTCCTACTGCAAAATCGTTGATGCCTCAAGTGAACGATCTCGAAAGAATCTCTGAGCGGATTATTAAGTCAAGGCAGTCATCGAAGAGTAACCTTGCCTGGCACAACATTAGTGCTTACGTGACCCCGCTTTCCACAGAAATTGCTGAAGAACTAGCTGCTATCGCAAACTACGAAGTGGCAACAATGAAAAATCGAGTAGATCAGGTTGCGACGTGGACCAACTTAATGTCAGGGGGGTCGCTTCTAGCCCTGCTCATTCTTTTCGCGATTGCTTTGCTTCTCTCAAGCTCTGCGGCCAGGCGGATTTCGACACCAGTCACAAAACTGTATCGAGCGACAGAAGAACTTAAGAATGGAAATTACGAGCAGCGTCTGCAACCGGATGGTGTGCTCGAAGTCCAAGGGTTGATCAATGCATTTAACGCAATGAGTGCGTCTATCATGCGTTCTCATCAGGCATTGGAGGAAATTGCCTACACCGATGAATTAACAGGGCTTGCAAACAGGAAGGCATTCAGTAATAGCACTCAGTTATTTAATCAAAACGTATCTCAGGCCCATCAATATTCTGGTGCTATGGTGATAGACCTTGACTACTTCAAACAAGTCAATGACTCAATGGGTCACGACGCTGGGGATCACCTGCTTGTAGTTTTTAGTCAGAGACTGCAACAGGCCCTTGGGCAGGAAAATATCGCTGCGCGTATTGGAGGGGATGAGTTCGCTGTCCTTCTAAGCTCATTGGAAAACGAAGAAGAGGCGAAGCAGTTGGTAAAAAATATCATTAAAGCAACGTCGCAACCAGTCATCTATCTGGGGCAGAGCATTGTACCTTCTGCAACGATTGGACTCGCCGTCGACAATTCGAAAAAGCTGAATATAAACGAATTGGTTAAAAGAGCTGACTTTGCTTTATACGATGCAAAAGCAAATGGCAGGGGTGGTTATTGTTTTTACTCACCCGATATTCATGAGAAAGCAATGAATACGCGCGTTTTGGCAGAGCTAATTGAACATAACGATATAGAAGATATGTTTAAACTGGTTTACCAGCCTTATGTCAATTTGTCTACGGAAGAGTTCGTTGGAGCTGAAGCGCTTTTGCGATGTACTCACCCATTGTGCGCGGGCTTGTCCATACTTGACGTTATCACAATGCTCGAGCGTAATGGAAATATTGAAGCAATTAGCAGATGGGTGATTAAAGTAGCCATTGCTCAATTGAAACAATGGCGGAGCATTGAAGGTTTTTCCGAAGAGTTTACTATGTCTGTGAACGTTTCTGCTGCATTGCTGCGGCACGACAATTTTGTGCAAGCAGTACTCGATGTAGTAGAAGAGTCAGGAATACCTGGTCGATCTCTGATGATTGAAATAACCGAGACCACTGTAATGGAAGACTACGTGCGTTCCAGACAAGCCATGCAACAACTCAATGAAGTCGGTATTGAGTTTGCGATGGATGATTTTGGCACCGGACACTCTTCTTTGTTAAGGTTAAAAGAAATGCCGCTTTCATTGCTTAAGATTGACCAAACATTCGTAAAGAACATGCTAAATAGCACCAACGACGCAGCCATCGTGGATGCGTCTGTGCGTCTTGGTCATGCGATTGGGATGACAGTTATTGCCGAGGGTATCGAAACTGCGGAACAAGCCTTAGCGCTGCGCAAACTTGGCTGCGAACGAGGTCAGGGTTATTATTTCTCAATGCCACTATCACCGGATGAAATAGACTTCTCTGATCAGCATCGCAGATTTGCGGCATGAGATTTTCGCATTCTGGTAAAAAGATAAACTCCTGGAAAAATCAGTACGCATATATAAACATGCGACGGTGCCAGTATCTTTGCGCCACACGAACTGATTAAAGCTCGTGGGCGCAAAGTGGTTCGTTAAAGTCGCTCGATTACAAACTGTCCGGTCACTGGTAAGCCCTCCACAAATGGTGAGTCGGACGATTCGCTGGTTAATCTGCGTAACATACAAGTGCTGCCGAAATCGTTGAATGAGTCAAAGGGTAACCGTATAGACCGCGGGCCGCGTGGTGCAAGGATATCT
>CALIMV010000382.1 GCA_938045275.1 uncultured Granulosicoccaceae bacterium | reverse complement strand
AGGAGAAGGTGTCCCGCTGGTATTCATACACGGTTCGCTACTTGACTATCGTTATTGGCAACGGGAGGTTGCGCATTTTTCCTGTTTTTATCACGCTGTTGCAATGAGCAGGCGGCATCACTGGCCAAATGCGCCTTCTGGCAATTTCCAATACAACGCGGTTGAACATACTGATGATGTTATCAGCTTCATTGAACAGTTAAACCTGGGCCCGGTGCATCTGGTCGGACATTCCTATGGCGGCTATATTGCTGGTCGTATCGCGTGCCTTCGACCGGAAATACTGCTGTCGCTCACATTAATGGAGCCTGGTGGTCCAATCGAGGGCGAGTTAAAAGGGCGTTCGCGCGCAGAAGATCATTTGCTTGGCGCAGCGCTGGTACGCGAAGGCGATACGGCTAAGGGGGTTGCGCACTTTCTGGATACGGTTTGTGTTGAACCGAAATGGAAAGATGGTAGTGAAGACTATCGAATGATGACCCTGGCAAACGCAATTACTGTCACTGAGCAAGTGTTGGAGGTTCGACCAACGCTTGTTGCTAATGATCTGGCCAAAGTCACCTGCCCGGTACTACTGATGATTGGTGAGCGTACAATCAGTCCGTTCCCCGAAACACTTGACCGATTGCAGGAGATTATTCCGCATGCGCAACGTGTTACGGTTCCAGGTGCATCTCATATGATCAATATTGACAACTACGCTGCTTTTATAAAAGAGTTGGGTGATTTTCTGCAAATGCAGCATCAGTCCCACAATTAAACAGGGTGCGAGGCTTGGTATTCGTCCGCCAACTCGAAATGTTCGGCAGTGGCAGAATCGTAGATCTCTCTAACCTCATCGGGCATAGCTTTCATAGGATTGTTCCAGTCTTCACCAAGAGCGGCTTTAAGCGCTGAAAGGCTTTCCCAAATTTGAATCATACACCTGGTGCGATCATCGCTACCCGGAAGAGGCTTGCCAGCGTAAAAAGCAATCAGGCCCGGTTTCTCGCTAAGCGACCGGTGGGCTTTGTTAAACGCAAATGCGCGATGTTCTGCTTCTTTTCCAGCAATAACTGTGCAGCGGTAGACTCTGAATATCATCATTTATCCTCGAGTAGTGCTGTAAGACCCACACCCCATATCTGTGAAAGAGTTTGGTGATTTTTTGCGATTGCAGCGTTCGCTCAACAAATAGGCTAAATGCTCGGCTTGGTGTTTGTATGGTTTTGGCAACCAGTGAGTTGTGCTTGTTAACGAGCAGGTCAGAACTCTATGAAATCTACGCGATTCAAATTCGAAAAGTGTGACAACGCCGTCTCAGAAATTCAATCACGCGTCTTTCTCCATCGCATCACGGTGATGCGCTAGATTTTCAATGAGCATTTTCTTAAATTCTTCTGTGTAGTATTCAACTGCTTCATCGTGCAGCTCATCGAATCGCGCCAGTGAGCCGGCTTTGTGAGCTGCAACAAACGCACTAAATCGCGATGCGCCGTAAAGGAAAGCGGAACTGACCGTTGCTGGTGCTGTGTCGCTAAGTTGTCTGTTCGCAGTGTCGATAAATCGATCAGCCATTTTGCGAAATTTTAGATCGGCTTCAGATTCTGACTTGTCTTCGGTTTCGGTCATTGTTGTGTATTTCGATAGTCACTGAATTCGCGTTATAGTGACAGTAACGGGCGATTACAGCAAGTTGCCGCAGAATCAGGGGCGCTTTGCGTATAGCAAGTTTCGGCATGCTGTAAGAGCTTGATCTGATCTACACTCTCAGGCCCAACTGATTTCTTTTGGTTTGACGAGCAAGCCCAAGCCGGGCTTTGATGCCAAATGGTATTCAGCTGGTCGAAGCATGCCGCCTCTACCGAACTTTATATCTTTGCTGGTGATATCTCGTTTTAGAAGAAATTTGCCGTAAGCACCTTCACGTGCAATTGGGGACGCTTGTAATCCTTGGCCTACAACGAGTGCTGCGCGGGTAAGTATACTGGTTTCACCAACATGTGCGCCGAGGATAACATCGCAATTGTCTTGCAGGCACCGGTTTGCCAATGCTATTGAACGTAAAATTCCGCCACACTTCGATACCCTTATGTTTGCAATAAAGCATTCAGGGTGATTTAGTAAATGTGAATGATGGTCTTTTGTATATAGGCTCTCGTCGACAATGATTTTTGTGTCGAGCGCATTTGCAATCTTCACCATTGCCTGATAGTCGAACGCTTTTACTGGTTCTTCTATTGCCCATATTGCACAACCAGGTTGTTTGGGAGATTGTTCGGGACATTGTCTACGAAGTTGTCTGCAATAATCTATACATGTATCTGGGTCAGGCCATAAGTTATTGGCATCAACACGAATGCGACCAGTATTGGGTATTGTCGATAGTCTAGCTTGATCTTTAGCAAGGTGGCCGGACAATTTTACTTTAAAATCGTTAAACCCGTATAGACGATAGGCAGTCGTGATTAAACGCATTTTGCTGACTGAGCAATCACCGATGACGGCGGTGAACGGAACCAGATCTGAAAGCTCGGGTAAT
>CALIMV010000381.1 GCA_938045275.1 uncultured Granulosicoccaceae bacterium | reverse complement strand
GAATCATTCTTTCTACGTGGGCGCATTTGGCAACGGCAGTAAAATGAAGTTTGTCGCAAATGTATTAGTGCACATTCACAACGTAGCAACCGCTGAAGCTATGGTGCTTGGATTAAAGGCCGGACTCGATCCTGAATCCATTTTTAATGTGGTTAAAGCAGGTGCGGGCAACTCTCGCATTTTCGAATTACGAGCGCCAATGATGGTTGACAATGACTATTCCAAGGCCACAATGAAAATGGATGTTTGGCAGAAAGATGTGCAAGTCATTGGTGATTTTGCCAGCAGCCTCAATTGCCCTATGCCGCTGTTTACTGCTGGCGCGGAAGTGTACAAAAAAGCCATTGATCAGGGTATGGATAAACTGGACACAGCATCTGTTTGTCGCGTGTTGGAGAAAATGGCAGATATTGAACGGAACTGAATCTTGATCGATTATCGAAGTTCAATTAGTAATATTTTCTTTATCTCTATGCTATTTAAGCATATAGGCGGGCAACCAGTTTGCCAGGGCAGGTACAAACAGTACGATAAACGCCGCAACAAGAATAAGCAGAAAATACGGGAACGAGCCGAGGAAAATTTTACCCAGTGTTGCTGTGGGGTCTGGTACCGAGCCTTTAACGGTATAGACCAGCAGACCAAATGGCGGTGTTAACAAACCGGCTTCAATCACCAGAATGCCAAATATTGCAAAGGCCAATGGGTCTATACCAATAGCGGCGGCGATAGGCGCAAAAATGGGAACAGTTAATAATATGATGGATACCGAGTCGATTAACATTCCCAGTAATATCCAGATGACAACCATTACCGCAATAATCATAAATGGGTCGACACCTAAACTTAAAAACAGTGTTTTGATGTAATTGACAGCGCCGCCCATTGCAAGCAAACGCGAATACATAGTGGCAGTAATCAGTAAAAACATGATTGGTGCTGTCGTTTTTCCGGCCTGAAAAATTGCACCCAAAATTTCTTTGCCACGCATTCCCTTGGCTATCCCGATAAAAAGCGCACCAATTGCACCAAAGCCTGCCGCCTCTGTGGGCGTGAACCAACCGAACCAAATGCCACCGATAACCAGCATGATCAGAAACAAGATTCCGATGCCACCAATGGATTCAGAACGGATTTGTTTGGCTGTCAGATTTGCTGCCTGCTGATCGATAGCTGGAGCAATATCAGGATTACGACTCGCGCTGATAACGACATACAGGGAAAACAATAAGGCCAGTAGTGCACCAGGTAGCACACCCGCAACGAACAACGCGCCGACACTCATTTCAGTCAATATTGCCCATACAATCAGTAACACAGATGGTGGTATTAACATGCCAAGGCAGGCAGAACCCGCCACCGCTCCAAGTGCAAACGTTTGCTTGTATCCGTGTTTTTTCATTTCTGGATAGGCGATGCGGGAAAAGGCAGCGGCGGCGGCAATGGAAACACCAGTAACAGCTGCAAAAACGGTGTTGCCGGCAATGGTAGCAATCGCTAATCGACCCGGTAACCGTTTTAGCACACGATCGCAAATTCGGAAAAGGTCAGCAGCTGCTCCTGATCTGGCTATAAAGTCACCCATTAATACGAATAAAGGTATAACCGCAAATACATCTTTTCTTACTGCTTCGTACGCGGTATTCCCCAATATCGCCAATGCAGCTTCGGCACTGCCTAGCATTAACCAAACACCGAGCGCACTGCATACGGCAAATGCCACACCGATGTGTACACCAAGAAGAATCAGCCCGATAAGCAGCGCGAGCATATAAAGCGCAATATCACCGCCCATGAGCTGTTATTCCATATCCGAGGTAACGATACATCTAATTGTCAGCCTGAAAATCTGTGCCTGGCGCTTCGTTCTCTTCTACCAATTTACCTGACCAGTCGTAGTAAATCATGGAGAGATAAGCGAAGATGCCAAACACCGATGTGAGCAGTATGAGTCCACGCAACGGCCAGGTGTAAACACGTAAAGCACCCTCGCCTTCGTACTCCCCAATGCGATATGCATCCAGAAACGGCTCGTAACTACTAAGCACAAGTCCAATAAACAATGCAACTCCAAGCAGATAACCAAACGTTCGGAACAATCGGCGCATGATCGCTGGTACGGCATCAGCAAATACCGTTGTGCGCAACATGGAACCTGAATAAATAGCCAGTGGCAATTGCAAAAAGGTAATGGCGACTATGGAGTTCTGTATAATTTCTTTGGTGCCAGGGATTGGTTTATCAAGAAAGCTACGACCCCCAACGTCAAGAAAAATCAGTACCGCCAAACCCAGCGTCCACAGGGCGGAAACAAGATGTATGGCTCGGGATAAGCGAATGGGTATAGTCACTTGCAGATTACTTCTTTTTAGTTTGTCAGTTATTCAGTGGACGTATCGCTCAGCATACCGTACTTGTGGATATATCTAAATAGCTTGGGATAGCGCTATTAAAAAACTCGACGTCGGTAGGGCAATTCGACCCACTTTAGTGAACATATTCAACTATCAGGGTTTCTGATGCTTGACATTAGGATTAATAGTTTCGTCAATAATTACTTTTTGCGGTAGTTTGCACAATGCCAGACCGCTGATTAACCAAAGCCGCAGGTGCACTGGTACGCAAAATAGGTTCTGACTTGACTCAACATATCAGAGTATGCTTTATAGCTATTGAGCGCAAAACGCCCGAATATACGAGTGATTGCAATCGCTTATCGCTTGAAGTTCGCAAAGAGAACTTCTCTATCAGAACCGGAGGACTTAATGAAAGTAGTTAAACCCGTATTCACGACGCTATCCGCAGGTATTTTTGCTGTGATTGGACTGTCGTTTCATTCCACAGCATTTGCCGACGAAATCACTCTACGAATAGGCTCTGGACACCCAAACGGCCCGGCAGTATACGTAACTGATACGGCGGAATTTTTTGTTCCAGAAGTTAAAAAACGAGTTGAGGCGGAAACCGAACACACTATAGAATTTGTGGAAGGATATGGTGGTGCTATCGCAAGTGTTGCTGAAACACTTGAGGCTGTACAAAACGGCATACTTGATATTGGTGCTTACTGCATGTGTTTTGAGCCTGCAAAACTATTTTTGCATAACTTCCCATACTACGCACCGTTTGGTCCCCAGGATTCTGAGCAGCAGATGAAGGCAGCTCGCGCAGTGTATGACTCAACACCCTGGTTAACTGATGTATTTGAAAGTGAATACAAACAAAAGTTGCTGGGTTTGCACGGGTGGGACAATTATCATTTGGGCACAACCGACCCTTGGGATACGGTTGCTGATCTTAAAGGCGTCAAGATAGGTGGTGCTGGGCCAAACCTGCCTTGGCTCGAATTTGCTGGAGCTGTGCCTGTGCAGTCTACGTTGCCGGATGGCTACTTATCGCTGCAAACCGGCGTTTATAATGGCTGGCTGATGTTTCCATCTGCCTATCTTGGTTTTAAATTCTACGAACCTGCTCCTCACTACACACAAATTGGTTTTGGCGCTATGGCGGTCAACGCGTTAACCATGAATGCTAAAAAGTTTGATGCGTTGCCAGAGGATGTGCAGAAAATTTTGGTTGAAGTTGGTCGTGCTTACGAAGAACAAGCCGGCACTTCACTGAACACCCGACAAAAAGCGGGTTTGGAAGGTTTGGCCGAGGTCGGTGCCAAGCTAAAAGTGTTGCCAGAAGAGGCTCGCGCCGGATGGGCAGCGTCACTGGCTGAATTTCCTTCACAGCAAGCCAAAGACGCAGATGGTCGCGGCATGCCTGGAACAGAAGTGATGGGCAAATACTTAGAGGCTGTTGGAGCGACTGGATACGAATGGCCACACAGTTATGAGTTGAAGTAGTTATCTGTTTCTACTTTGTTAATGGTTGTATGCCCTGGGCCGAAGTACGCTCGGCCCAGGACTTTCAAGTAACCACTGTTTAATATCACTGATTAATACTGAGGACTGTTTCAATGGATTTGGCTTTTTTTACCATGCCCATTCATCCACTTGAGAAAGACTGGAGACTGTGCTTACAGGAAGATCGCGAAGCGTTCGTGTTGGCAGATGAACTCGGGTTTACCGAAGCCTATATTGGCGAACACGTTACCGATAAGGCTGAACGCGTAACCTCGTGTGTCACTTTCCTGTCCTGGGTTGCCAATGATATTAAACAAATGCGTCTCGGCACTGGGACCATCAATATGCCGAACACGCACCCTGCGGCTGTGGCCGGACAAATTGCCATGCTCGATCACATGCTCGACGGCCGGCTTATGTTTGGCATTTCACCTGGTGGCCTTGCAACCGATGCTGAAGTGTTTGGTAACCTGGATGAAGATCGCAATTTGATGTTTCAGGAATGCATCAATACGGTGTTAAAAATCTGGGAAAGTGAACCGCCTTATAACATTGAGGGGAAATATTGGTCGGTATCAACCGAGCGCAGTGAAATGGTTGAGATTGGTCAGGGCATCATGCCAAAACCTTTGCAACAACCTCACCCACCAATCGTTGTGACAGTGGTAGCACCCTTTTCCAAGGGCATAACGGAAGCCGCCGCACGCGGATGGGAACCTATTTCGGCCAATTTTCTATTACCACAGTGGGTCGCATCGCATTGGCCAAAGTATGTTGAGGGCTGTGAACGCGCTGGTCGTCCCGCAGATGCAGCTAACTGGCGCGTGGCTCGCTCCATATTCGTTGCCGACGATATGAAAACAGCAAAAGAATACGTTTGGGGACCAAACAGCCCCTATCGTTTCTATTTCAGCCAGCTGGTAACAAAAATGAAGAAGCACGGCCGATCAAATTTGTTTAAAGAAGATCAGGACATGAGTGACGACGATCTAACCGTCGACTACGTTCTCGAACGATGCGTACTTTGGGGTACACCCGATAAAGTAGCCGACGATGTATTGGCATTGCGAGAACATGTAGGTGACTTTGGAACATTGATGTACGCTGGTAAAGACTGGCTTGACCCTGAACTTGGAAAAAAATCCATGCGCCTGCTAGCCGAGAAAACTATGCCGATTGTTAACGCCGCCATTGCTAAGTCATGACCAGACTGACCGATCGAATACCCTATCAGGCAATCGTTGATCGCCCTAAGTTAACGCTGCCAGATAACAAACGCCTGGCGGTGTGGGTCATTCTTAATGTGGAAGAATGGCAGATCGAAAAACCAATGCCCCGAACCGTTTTACCTCCACCAATGGGACAACCATTATTGCCCGATGTACCCAATTGGTCATGGCATGAATACGGGATGCGATCTGGGTTCTGGCGACAGCACAAAGCGCTTACCGATCGTAAGTTACCGGTCACTCTGGCTATCAATGGCCATGTGGTTGAGTCGTATCCCAGAGTGGCCACAGCTGGGCTGGAAGCCGGTTGGGAATTTATGGGCCACGGGTACCTGCAAGGGCCAACTCATAAACTCGAAAACCAACGCAAAGCGATTAGCGATACTATAGAGGCGATAAAGAGCTTTACAGGCACAGCACCACGCTCCTGGGAGTGGCCTGGATTAACCGAGACAGATGAGTCGCTAGACTTACTTCGAGAGCACGGCATTGAATTTATTGCCGACTGGGTTATTGATGACTTACCACAGGATATCGATACGCCCCACGGCATCATAACTACCCTGCCGTACACAGTTGAAACCAACGACATCGCTATATACGCCCTGCAACAGCACGCATCAAACGAAATCTTGAAGCGCGGAATAGACCAATTCGATCGGTTGTATCAGGAAGGTGCGGACAACGCACGAGTGATGGCAATCTCACTTCATCCGTACATAACAGGCGTTCCACATCGCATTAAGTATGTGGAAGAGTTGCTTGATTATGTGGCTGGGCATGATGGTGTTTGCTGGATGACGGGCAGTGAGATTGGGGATTGGTATCGTGGGCAAATGGCATAGCTGAATTTGTCTGGTGCCACAATTTGTCACCAGCGCTATGCCATACAGATCTTCTGAATAGAGATCACCGCGACCTACCAATGTGATGTCGTCGTCTCTTCGAGTTGGTCTTGCGATTCTTGATAGAGTCCTTCGCCTTCGATGCTCTTCTTGGCAAGGCTGACTGGCGCAACCAACTGCAAAGTTATTGCTATTGGGTAGAGCCAGCCGAGCCATTGACCCGAACAATTTATTGAGTCGGTTCCTACCGTTGTAAACGATTAATGTGTCCTGTATATGATTCTATCTCCTCGGAACATACTGCCTTGTGAGTGTAAGTAGATCGACCAAAGTCGTTATTCACAAAGTGAGCGCCAATCCCCGTCACTGTCGATACGTGAATCAAAACCTCCAGTTGGGACGTCATGCATAAAATCAACTAAGAAATCATGCATTGTGATTTCCTCGAGTTTTGAATCATTTACCATCGTGACATTAAAGAATTGCTGTGAATCAAAAGCACCACTGTGAGAGGCGCAATCGGGTAGCCAAAGATAGACTGTCGGTACTGGAATGTTATTTACAGCTAATTCAGATCGAGTGGAAAAATCTTCCTCAAATCGCTCGGCCTGCTCTTCTACACGTACACGAAAATCGGCCTCAGACAAAACGGGTAAGCAGGGAGTTGTCGCTGCAGCGTCGCTACAATGGCGTAGTTCTGGAGTTGCCCAGAAAAGTCTGTGTCCTCCGTTTTCGATACCTGCTGGGTTGTTATTGTGTTGCCCGTTAGGATCGCGGAAGTCCTCGCGTACAAAAAAAGGTGTAGTAATGTGATTGTACAAAACATGAAATCGATCAGCGCAACGCCACTCTTCCGTTGGATGTGCCGCCAAACAGGATGCATCCAGTTCAGTATTCCACTCTTGGTATGGTCCATCGAAAAATCCAATACCGCCAGCACCAAAACTGCTGAAATAATCTTCGCCGTTGTAGGTATATCGTAAAGGCGGACCTGCCTCACAACCTTGGTCGCAGTTTGTTTGATGGTCGTAAAGGTCTTTGTCTTGCTCACCAACAAATGCTGCTTCACTCTCTACACTGGGTAACAGTTGCGCATCAAACAATGCACGTACATCTGCATTGAATGCGAGCCCGTGATCCTGGCTCCAATCTGTCATGTAGTCGGACAGACTATCAATATTGTGCATAAGTCCGCTTGCACCGCCCGAATGACCAGCAAACAGAATTGTACGTGCGTTGTGCATTGGCGGTAAGTTTGCTTTCAGCGAAACTACCTTGCCTTTCTGTTTAGCCCAGGTTTCATAGCTTAAGCCGTTTAATAATTGATCTAATGCGTGAAGCACATGTTTTTTTCCTTGATGAAAAAGGTCGAAATTGTAGGTGTTTCCTTCTTTAACCGTCTTTACATCGGGATTAAAGTCTTTTGATGCCGGACTGTTAATTATTTCCCCGTGTGAGGAATTGCGGTTCCAATCGCTATCCACGGTGCCTGCAACGTTCATGGCTATGGCGTTGCCGTTGTAACGGTCATATCCACATTTGTGTATCTTTACGCGATTAAAATTTCTAAACGTGTTGTCCTTTCTTGCGCGGTAAATACCGCCCATGTTCTTCATGGCAGGCTGATTTGCTGAACCCATCTCAGACTCTTCACTGGCATTGGTATATGCATCAAGACAGGCTTGACCGTTTTGGCACGAACCGCCTCCCTGAAAAGTAATCAACCAATCATTTGATGGCACTTGCCCCGCTGCTTCTGCAACGTAGATTATGGGCCGTGTACCATCAACACAGCGTAAAAGCTCGTTACTCGCATTAATATCGGGTAGGTCCACGCGGGTAAATGCGCCTAAGTTATCGATTGTTGGTTGGGCAGGTGGAGGGGGTGGTGTTTGACTGGCTGTTGGATAAAACTGGCAGCGCAGAGTAT
This sequence comes from uncultured Granulosicoccaceae bacterium, assembly GCA_938045275.1. Lineage (GTDB taxonomy): Bacteria > Pseudomonadota > Gammaproteobacteria > Granulosicoccales > Granulosicoccaceae > Granulosicoccus. The sequence continues at coordinate 14,106 of CALIMV010000381.1, read as the reverse complement.
CCTGCCAAAAAGGGTCGCTCATGCAACTCCATGCGAACCGAGGCAACAACCCCATACAGATTATCAAAACCAAGAAGCAATAACTGAATATTGTATTCATACAACTATCTCCAAATAAATATTTAAAAATGAACTATGTTCTATTGCTATGGCGACTAGCAGATGGAAAATGGCTCAAGTAATTAATATTTTTTTTCTGGAGGTGGACAATATGCGTTGTATTTTGAAATAATTTGATTAGTCGAAGGGGACCAGGTGTAGCGTTGCGGAAAGTTATTTCTGACACCAGGTAGTTGCGCAAGCAAGTCGAAACTTTTGCTGTAGTGCGCACACACCTTAAGTTCCGCCTGAGCAGCTGTTTGCCGCAGAGGGGATAAATCTGCAATCTTCACATACAGCGCTGCCAATTCTGCATTTATCACGGCCAGAGTATGTGTTCCATTTACATCTGACGGCAATTTCTGTTGCCTTTTTTGCCAATGCATTATCGCCTTGTGATAGGCACTTTCAGCAGCAAACAGCTGCCCTACTTCAGCTAGCCGAAATGCAAGCGCGTGATTTGCAGTACCTATGAAGCGGTTCGGGGCTTTTAACTCGCTCATGATTTCTAAAATAATGGCGAAGCGTAATCTCTCACGCTGTAAGGCAGCTTGAGGGTTACCAGTTTGAGACTCGATCTCCGCCCATTCCTCGTGGACACGCGCTTTTATGCGTTGGCCCTGAGTCGATAACACGAAAGGGTGTTGCTCACCCAGTAGTTTATACTGTTGCTCTACTCGGAGTAGTTCTGTCTTTGCTTGCATTGGTTGGCCCGCGGCGTTATACCAATGAGCTGCAAGCGTATGGCAGTCTACTTGTTGCTTAAGGAGCTTCATGTTAACTTGGCTTGAGACTGTTGGCTGCAGCAAGTTAAGGCATTTCTGCGTATACAGCTTGGCAGCGTTTAGATCATCGAACGATGTAGCCTCCAAGGCGCCAAGAAACATATAACTGGCAGCTAATTCGATCATTAAACTATTGCTATCAGCAACGTTACTCGATAAGTTATCCAACAAACGCTCTTGCATGGTAACGGCCTTTTTATAATTACTTCGTGCCAGAACCGCATCTCCCAAGTTAACTGACAAGGGGCCACCTTGTAACCTGGCTAACTTAAAATAGGCCGTAGCCAGTTCTCGCTGAAACTTTGGGTTTGTGGCATCTACCTTTGTCAGTTCATCAAGATAGTTAACCCCTTTTCTGATCAATCGTTCATTTAACGCGGTCGATTCGGGCAAATCTGCAATGCTGCGAGGAAGTTCAAATACAATGAGACTAGTGAGTTCGTGAACTTCCTGCAGCCTGTGTTCAGACTGACGCTGCTGATCTCGTGCTACAAGCCATTGCCAGGTGCTGGTGATACTGCCAAGTAGTAGAAAAACGAGCGCCATTGCGCCAAGTAGAACACCCCACTTGTGTCGTTTAATGAATTTTTGGCTTCGATACCAATTGGTATTTTTGCTAGCAAGCACTGGCAGGCAAGATAAATAGCAACCAATATCGTCCATCAGTAGTTGAACTGAGTTGTATCGAAACGCAGCATCTGATTGCAGTGCCTTCATCACAATGTTGTCCAGATCGCTGTGCAGATGTTTTCGAAATGGCATTGGAGCAATGACACTGGGTCGTGCGATTTCAGTATTCGCCACCTTGCACGAAAAACTGTGCAAGGACTCATTATTGTCTATTTTGCAGGGCAACTTATCAGTCAACAGTTTATAAAGTAGCACCCCTAAAGAGTACACATCAGCCGTTGTGGTTATCGAGCCGCCAGTGAGTTGTTCTGGCGCAGCATACTCGGGAGTAAGTGGTGTTGCCCGGCTGAGCAAATCACCCTCCGGTGAACAGTGCTGCTCAGTCGTTGGCATAAGTAGATCTGGCTTCATTAATCTGGCAATACCGAAATCAAGTAACTTCGGAACACCATCTTCTGACACGAGAATATTCGCTGGTTTTAAATCGCAGTGAATAATTAAATTCTGATGGGCGTAACGTACAGCATCACAGACCTTTAGCAGCAGGCTTAGAATCTCTATTGCGGCAAATTCCTTTTTAGCACAGTAGATGTCAATGGGTTCACCTTCTATAAGTTCCATAACCAAATACGGTTGGCCATTTTCGCTTGTACCGCCATCGAGGAGTTGGGCAATATAAGGATGGCGCAGGTTTGCCAGTATCTGTCTTTCCTCATGAAATCGCTGAATCGATTCTTCCGAGATTATCCCTTGATTAGAGACTTTTATGGCGACTCTACTTTGATAGTGCCCATCTGCGCGCTCGGCGAGAAAAACCACACCCATACCACCACGCTCTACTTCTCGGACAATTTTGTACGGGCCGAATCGTTGGCCCTGTATTCCATCATGAATGCCTGTATTAAGGACTGTGTGGCTTATTTCATTAGTTTGTTTGGTTAGAAACCCATCCGCGTTATCTGCGGCTTCAAGTAGCGACTGAACTTCAAGCCATAACTTTTTATCACCACCACAGAGCTCCTCACCGTGGAGAGTACGTTCCTCATCAGAACAGTTCAACAATTTATCGAAGATAAATTCGATACGGTGATAATTTTCAATCATCGTTGGTGTCGGACATTTCTCTGTAGAGAAACGCACGTGCGAGTAACCATTTGCGCTTTACCGTCGCCGGCGACAGAGACAGAATGTTAGCAATTTCGCTGATTTTCAATCCACCAAAGTAACGTAGTTCAACGATGCTGGCTTGCGTAGAATCATTTGCTGCCAGACTTGCGAGTGCGTTATTCAACGCAATTACGTCGACTAAATCAGATTCAGAATCAGCGATATTTTCCAACGTAACCTGGATCGCTCTGCCACCACGCTTTTTAGCAACCTTGCCGCGAGCATGGTCCACTAATATGCGACGCATAATCGATGATGCCATTGCGTAGAAATGATTTTTGTCTGCCCAGTTTATTTCCTTCAGTTCTAGCAAACGTATGTAGGTTTCATGGACCAGAGCGCGAGTTTGCAAGGTGTGCCCTTGTCGCTCGTTGCGCATCATATTATGTGCTTTTAGCGATAGCTGATCGTAGACAAGATTTATCAGCTGATTAAATGCTTGTGGCGAACCACTTTCCCAGGCTTTCAGATAGCGAGTCACGCTCCCAGTTGAATCCACTACAGTCTCCCTAAGCAAACGCCACTTAGAATAAGTCTACAGTAGATCGTAGTGTGCGATATAGCAATACTAAATTAGTACGGTTGGCTACATGCTAGAAATATCCTCACCCGTTTGAGCCTTTTTTTTCTTACTTACGCCTTAACTTGATTAGGCTTTATAAATAACTGTTTAATCGCTGACTAATTGCTTTTGAAAGCTAAACCATGCTCTGTACCAGAGCTCAAAAAGCCTATGGCATTCTTTGTTCTGCTGATGATAATGTTGATCATCAGCATGGTAAGCGCTACCGATAATTACAAGATGTGGATACCGTCTGCTGGTAACAGCTGCGATAGCTCCAGATAGAATAATGCCGTAGTGTTTTTTTGATACAACACAAATTGGAACTTGGGTCTATCAGGTTACCTTTGGACATTGCCTCAAACAACGTAGGCGGATAAATCTACAATTTATCCGGATACAGTGCTTTGAGAATACGCTCTGGTGTCATTGGCATTTGGTGAATCGCTGTGTCCAAAGGACGCAGCGCATCATTAACCGCATTCAGAATAGCGGCCGGAGCGCCGCCCGTACCCGCTTCACCTGCTCCTTTGGCACCAAGGTTGGATGTTGTTGTTGGTGTTTCTACATGTAGAATATGGATATCAGGCATTTCTGCCGCCATCGGCACCAGGTAATCTGCCATAGTTGCATTCAATAACTGACCATCATCATCGTACAGACACTCCTCATACAGTGCCCCACCAATACCCTGCACTACACCGCCACGAATTTGTTCATCTACCAATTTCGGGTTGATCACTCGGCCGCAATCTTCCACAACCCAAAAATCCAATACTTTTACAAATCCGGTTTCAACATCGACCTCTACGTGGGCTGCCATTGCACTGTTGGTAAAAACAAATGGGTAATCTGTTACGCGATAATGGCGGGTGGCAATGAGCTCCGGTTTGATATCAGGCGGCAGTTCATTGGCTCGGTAATAAACAATTTTGCCAAGCTCGCCCAAATCCATACGCTCGGCTCCGTCAGCGATATTAATCACCGTTCCAGCGTCAATATCCAAAGAGTCTGCACTGGTTTGCAAAATGCTGGCAGCGACATCAAGGACCTGGTCTTTCAAAGCTTTGGCTGCCAGCAACACTGACTCTCCACCAATTCCTGCACCACGGGATGCCCAGGTACCGCCACCGTAAGGTACGTTGGCTGTATCGCCGGTTGTGACTTTCACCCGATCGATATCAACACCAAACACCTCTGCCGCAATTTGCGCAAGAATGGTATTAGTGCCTTGGCCTTGTTCGGTAACTGAGCACGAAACGTGTAATGCACCAGCCGCATCAAGTCGAATACTAGCGCCATCCTGCGCAGCAATGGGTGCACCGCCGACACCATAGAACATAGGGCTGGGGTTAGTTACTTCTACCATCGACACCAATCCAATGCCGCGATAAATGCCAGCTGCTCGATCACTTTTTTGATCATTACGTAATTGATCATAGTTCATCATTGCAATAAGGCTGTCTAGCGATTGGTGATGCGACAGCTCATTGAATTTCATTCCAGTGGCCGACGTTACCGGGTAAGCATCATCGGCAATTAAATTACGCCGACGAATATCCACCACATCCATATTGATTTCATGGGCCACATCTTCAATCAGACTGTCGCACACGGCCATGGCAACCGGATGGCCAACAGCCCGGTACTGGCACATCATGTTTTTGTTCTGAAACACGACTGTGCCTTTTGCATAATAATTTTCGATTTTATACGGGGCTCCAGTCAGGTTCAAAATTTGATTACATTCGATGGCAGACGTTCTTGGATACATACTGTAAGGACCAATTCCGGTTACATCGTCAAATGTCAGCGCTACGATCTCGCCATTTTTATTCACAGCTATCTTGCCGTGGACACGATGTTCACGCGCATGTATATCACTTGAGAAGCTTTCAAGACGATCTGCTATAAATTTAACCGGCCGGCATAAAAGACGAGCAGCAACAGCGGTTGCAATTTCATCGCCGTAGGTGTGAATTTTAATACCGAACGAGCCACCGACATCACGTGCTACCACGCGCACATTTTCTTCGGGTAATTGCAGGTGTTTTGAGAGAACCGCTTGCATCATATGCGGTGCCTGACCAGAGTAATGAAACACCAGTGTGTCGTCTGATTTATTAAACTCTGTTACCACTGAACGCGACTCAAGTGTTACGCCAGTGTGACGACCAAAGTGAAACGTTCTTTCCAGGGTAGTGATATCAGAACCTTGCATGGCTGTGTCGGCATCACCTGCCACCACTTCTCTTTCCCATGCTACGTTACTGTCGAGCTCTGGGTGAATAAGCGGGGTACCACGTTGTGCAGCTATTTCTGTATTACAAACAGGTTCGAGCGGTTCAAATTCAATTTCAACCAGTTCGCACGCATCTTCAGCAATAGCCCTTGATTGAGCCACAACCATTACAATCGGTTCGCCCTGCCAACGAGCAACTGCGTCTGCTAATGGCAACTGTGGTGGTGAGCGCATCCCTTTAAGATGAGTGAGAGTTGCGGTCCATGGTTTGACTTGCGAATTAATATCGTTGCCCACGAATACCGCTACAACACCAGTTACAGATTTTGCATTACTGGTATCTATGCTGATTATTTTTGCATGTGCGTAAGGCGATCGCACAAAGGCTGCATGAACCATTCGTGGTAACTGTAAATCGTCAACGTAGTTACCCTGCCCTTCAACAAGTCGCTTGGCGTCGGGCCTGACAACGGAGCGACCAATATAAGAATTAGGCCGGTCGAATTTATGTAATGGACCACTCATTCGCCTGCCCTTTTGTTGCTTGTCCCAGATTCTTCAGCACCAGGAGTTTGTTTGGTCTCAACGGCAAGAGAATTGCGGCCCTCTACTACAGATGCAATGGCATCGACAATGGATTGATACCCTGTGCAGCGACAATAGTTTCCGGAAATGTGTTTACGAATGTGTGTACGATCGGTGCTACCCCCACTTTCGATGTAGTCAATGCCGCTGGCCAACATGCCCGGTGTACAAAATCCACATTGCAGTGCATTGTGTTCGACAAAAGACTGCTGCAATTGTTCGCCGGTAACGGACTCACCAAATGCCTCGACAGTGATGATATTAGCGCCATCGGCTTGTACCGCCAGCATTAAACAGCCTCGTACCATGACGCCATCTACCGATAATGTACACGCTCCACACGCACCTTGCTCACAACCAACATGTGAGCCAGTTAAGCCAAGATGATCTCGAAGAAAGTCAACAAGATTAAGACGCGCCGGGACACTAGCCTGTACCTGTTCGCCATTGACGCTGAGTGCTATATTCGTTTTCTGAGACATCAGGATACCGCCGTGCTTAACTTGCTTAATGCTCGCTGCATGACGACCCGCGCCAGGTGATTTTTTGTGGCGCTTGATGCATTGGCATCTTCATAATAATTCAGTTTAGATAGCGTTTCCAACGCGTTGCCTAACGCAGTGGAGTCATTGCTTAGTTTGCCGTTCAATGCGTCCTCAGCCTCCACGGCTCGAACGGCACAATCGCTGATGCTAAAAAACACGATGCGAAGATTTGTGTATGGTTCAACCGAATGGGCGCCGATGGCCACTCCTGCCAGGGCATAGTCTCCGTGTCGTCTGGCTAATTCATAAAAACCGTATCTGTGTTCTGAAATTGCTACCGGTACCTTTATGCTATGCACCAATTCGTCTGAGCGCAGTGCAGTTTCATAAGTGCCCAGAAAGAAATCATCGGCAGAGATGGTGCGCGTACTGCTTTTTGACACAACCTCGATAGTAGCGTCGAGTGCTTTAAGCAAGGCTGGCATTTCTGCTGCAGGGTCTGCCAGAGCGACACTGCCGCCTATGGTTCCGCGATTGCGAATAGCTGCATGGGCGATGTGTGGTAATGCCTGCACGAACAATGGTATATGGTGATGAATCAATTTCGACTCGAGCAGTGTGGCATAACGCACCATCGCGCCTATTTCAATATGTGAGCCTGCCTCTCTGATAAAGCTGAGTTCGGCAATATTATTGAGATCGAGTAGCATTTCTGGTTGGGCCAAGCGTAAATTCATCATTGGCATCAAGCTCTGACCACCTGCTAATGGTTGACATTCAACATCATCACTGGACAGTTGCACTAGCGCATCGTTTAATGTCCGTGGGCATTGGTACTGGAAATCAGGTGCTTTCATAGAACGGGTGCGAAAATCCAGGTTATTGGCTTATAGTGGTCGATACTAACTATCGCACGCCAGACAAAACAGATCAAATCCGGCTTGCAAAAGCTGATAAGTACTGAGAGACTTGAAAGACAGAAAATCATATTTTCAATAGAGTCCATACCACTTTTGACGAAGCCCAGTATTTTGATGAACCGAAGTATTTTGATGAACCCCAGTATTTTGATGAACCCATGCACAACGTTGCCATGCTAACTCCCGACTTACCAGTTCCATTGCTCAATATTAAAACTGTTAGTGGCCAATCTGGGCGACTGTATTTAGTGGATGTATCGAACATGCCATGGTCCCGTCCAGATCTTGAATTCCTGCATTCCAAAATACCATTCGCTGTCGACAATAACTACCCTGCACGCGGCGGCCACGGCGCTTAATACCCAACCTATGTCTAACAAGGAGGTACCTATGAAATTTACACGAGACAAAATTTACGAAACCGCCAAGAAACTATCTAATTGGGGGCGATGGGGTGACAATGACCAAATTGGCACGCTAAACAATATTGAACCCGCTGACATTGTTGCTGCTGCACAACTAATTAAAAAAGGGCAAGTATTTTCATTAGGTCTCAGCCTCAAAGAACCTATTCAATCCGGTTTGTTTGGTGGTCGTTGGAACCCAATCCATCAAATGCTTGCTACAGGTACAGATGCTGTTGCAGGAAAGCAGGATGGCGATGGCAAGGCCTATTTGCGTTACGCTGACGATGGTGTCAATCTGCCCTGTCAGTGCTCCACACAATGGGATGCGCTAGCGCATATTTTTCTCGATGACAAAATGTACAACGGCTACGATGCCAACGAAGTAACCGTTCAAGGTGCCGCAAAACTCGGCATTGAAAACGTGCGCGATAAAATGGTAGGGCGTGGTGTATTACTCGATATTGCCCGGTATAAAGGCGTTGACTCACTTGATGATGGTGTGGGTATTACCAACGACGATTTGAACAATTGTGCTGAGCAACAGGGTGTGGAGATTCGTAAAGGTGATTTCGTTATCGTGCGAACAGGACATCAGGAGCGTTGTTTGGCTAAAAATGACTGGACAGGGTACGCAGGAGGCGATGCACCCGGCTTGGCATTTGAAACAGCCCACTGGATAAAAGAGCACGATATCGCGGCCATTTGTGCCGATACCTGGGGTTGTGAAGTTCGGCCCAATGAAACTGATGAGGCAAATCAACCCTGGCATTGGGTCGTTATACCCGCAATTGGTATTTCTATGGGCGAAATATTCTATGTTAAAGAACTTGCGGAAGATTGCGCACAAGATGGCGTATACGAATTTTTCTTCGTTGCTCCACCACTGCATTTACCCGGTGGCGCAGGTTCACCGATAAATCCTCAAGCTATAAAGTAGATCGCTGAATTAGATCGCTAAAAATAGCATACGTAATGAGCATACAATGAACGACAAGTCGATAATCGATCGTGAGCAAATGCAAGTGCAGTTCAACTGTCATGGAACTGCAACTGGTAAAATGCGAAACGATCTGGCAGTGTCAATGGTGCAGCCATTGCAAGAATCTTTTGAAATGGCAACTGATGAAGGGCCGTTTCATGGCGGAGATGCTACAGCCCCGCCCCCACTTGCGTTATTTGTTGGTGGTTTAACAGGCTGTATCATGACGCAAGTGAGGGCATTCTCAAAACGGTTAGATGTTCAGCTTAATGATTTGCATGTCGATGTGAGAGTCATTTGGCATTGGCAAAAAACCGGTAAAACATATGAAACGGCACCAGAGTCGTTCGAAATTGATATCGACATAGACAGTCCCAATGACAAGGCCGATATAGTGAATCTAATCAATGCTGCGAAAAAGGGCTGTTTTATCGAGCAAACGCTCGCCCAACCCAATATCGTTCGGCATCGATATAAAACCACGGATGGCTGGCAGGAAGTTTGATGGTTGTTGGCACATGGATTATTAACATTGACCATTGAATGACAACATTGAACATTGCCACAGCCACTAGCGCTCCGTGAGCTCTTTAAAAGATAAAACCAATAGACAGGTCACCATTATTGGCGGCTCTATTGCTGGCCTGACAACCGGGTTGGCATTGTTAAAGCATGGCTGGGATGTGCAAATATACGAAGCAACTCATGGTGAGCTAGAGCATCGCGGTGCTGGCATCATTACGCATGATGCCTTGTTTGATGCGTTAAAAAAATTGGATGTCACCAGCAAAGATCAGATTGGCGTCCCTATTCGTACTCGTAAAGCATTTGATAAGCACGGTTCAATCGTTAGAACCATTGAACTTGAGCAAATTGCTACATCGTGGGGCCGACTGTATCAACTACTGAGAAATCAGTTTCCAACCGAGCGATATCACAGTCAAAAAGTGCTAACGCACCTTGAACAAAGTAACGAGTCAGTGTCGGTACAATTCGCTGATGGCTCAACAATACAAAGTTGTATGCTCGTCGCTGCTGATGGAATTCGTTCAACTGTTCGACAACTTCTAGAACCCGAAGCTCAGCCCGAGTATGCAGGATACGTAGCCTGGCGTGGTTTGATTAATGAGCATGAACTGAGTGCCTACGAACGCAAAGAGCTATTCCCCTACTTTACCTTTTGCTTGCCTGACGGAGAGCAAGTGCTTAGCTACCCGATAGCTGGTGAACAACATCAACTGAGCGAAGGTTATCGCCGTTGCAACGTTGTTTGGTATCGACCAGCTGCCAAAGAATCAACCTTACAAGATCTATTAACTGACATTGATGGAAACAACAACGGTGAATCGATTGCACCAAACAAGGTAAAAGCAACAACAATTGCTCATATGCGTCAAGACGCTAAAAAGTTGTTATCACCGCAGCACACGGCATTAATTGGAAAATTAAGACAACCTTTTATCCAGCCTATTTACGATTTAACCACAGCTTGCATGGCTCATGGCCGCATTGCCCTACTCGGTGATGCTGCGTTTACTGCGCGACCTCACTTAGGAGTCGGTATAACCAAAGCTGCAGAAGACAGTTTGTGCCTGGCAAATGCCCTTAACTCGTATACATCTATTGTAGAAGCGCTAAAACACTTTGATAAACAACGGCAGAGCAAGAACCGCACATGGGTTAATCAATCAAGAGAGCTCGGTGCTTATCTGCAGGCGCAATTATTAAGCGAAACAGAACGCCAACATGCGATGATACACCGCACTACCGAGGCAGTTATGTGCGAAACCGCTGGATTATTGAAATGAGGTGAGTAAATAAGCACCGGTAAGGTAAATGCTATAGTTTTCGTGTTTTGAAAATGTTTCTCAAATATTTTCTTATGGTGCAGCAATGAGTCGTTCACCGTCGATATTCAAATGAGGTTCCAGAGTAGCTTTTACAGCTACTGATATTCACTATTTAGTGCCCTGTTCTGGCCTTAATAGCTTCTGGGGCTGTAGCAACAAATTCATCACACTGGTTTATGCGATTCATCTTTTCGCATATAGTAGGATAGCTGTCGATGGGCAGATTAAAAAAACGAGCGCCCGCGACCTGTGATGCAAGACCAATATCTGCAATACTCGGTTCATTGCTAAAGCAGAAGATTTTTGATTTGTCATTTTCAGACAAGCGTGTTTCCATTGCCTCTAATGCCAGTCGACTCCAATGCCGCGCCCATTGCTCAATATCATCGTTACTGGCATTGAATTGGTGAGCAAGCTGTTTACGTACACGTGGCACCGTTAGCGGATGTGCATCTGCAACCGTGATTAATGCAAAAGAGCGAACGAGGGCTTTTTCGAAAGCGTTGGCCGGCAATAGCGGCGGTGTTGGAAAGCACTCTTCAATATACTCAATAATAGCCAGAGACTGGGTAAATGTGCTGTCGTTATGTATCATTACTGGCAGAGCACACTGTGGGTTCAGGCGTGATATTGCATCTTGAAACTGCTCACCTTTGAGTACATTAACACTGTTCTCAGAATAGTTTAATCCTTTAAGTGCAAGCGCAATGCGCACCCGATAAGTACCAAGCGAGCGCCAGAAACCATGCAAGTTAATAGAATCGCTCATGACTGATGGCCTCTATTTATCAATGATGTTCCTTCATTTATTGTGTAATGCTGCGACCATTGAACAATCTAGTCCCGAGTAGCCTTCTTGCTCTGCTTCTTTTGATCGTGCCAATGCCATTGATACAAGAGCGGATGCTGTACCATGCTCCGATGCAGTTGCTACCATTAGTTCCATATCTTTGATGGCATTTTCTAATGAGAAATTGGTTGCACCTGGCTCACCATCGACAACCCAATTACGGATCGGTGGTACCCTGTTTTTTGCAGCACCAATTGCACCAGAGCTATCAGATAAAACGTCCAGCGCAAGTGTCGGGTCTACATTGTGTGCCTTCGCCAATGCTAATGCCTCACCCAGGGCCGACCAATACACCATCAGTGGCAGATTAATCGCAAGCTTCATGGCAGCTCCGGTACCTACAGGACCAAAATGTTCAAGGCGTCGAGTCAGTTTTTCCAATACTGGTTTTGCAGATGAAAACGCATTCTCAGAACCGCCGGCTAGTCCGAGTAGTTGGCCTGCCAAAGCCGGTCCAATGGTACCTCCAACCGGGCATTCCAAAAACAACCCTTCTTTGTCGATGACCGCGGATTCCAAAACCCGGGCTCGCTCTGGAGCCATGGTGCAAAAATCGATAACAACTTTTCCAGATAATGAGTTGGAAAGAATGCCATTTTCGCCAAAGTAAGCTGCTTCGGTTGCCTCGTCGTTTGCCAGTACGCTTAGGATGACATCCGAAGCTTGAACCACCTCGTTCGGGCTCGCTGCTACCTGGGCTCCAGTTAATCCTTCAGCTTTGTATGCTGTTCGGTTCCAAACCGTGAGTTTTTCTCCCTCAGAGATCAACCGATTTGCAATGGCGTACCCCATGTTGCCAAGACCTATTACTCCGATCATCATTGTTCTCCCGGGTTTTTGTTAAACCACTTTAGTTTGGCCGAGGTACGCTAGTCTGTTGTTTGTGTGTCTCACCACGCTAGAGTGATAATAATTTAATGGCATTTTCGCCAGCAACCTTTGCTTTTGCTTTATCGCTCAACTTCGATGTTGCGATATGTTCCACCGGGTCGTAATCCGCCATGTCGAACGGGTAATCAGAACCCATGACTATTTTATCTTCACCAAACACATTGACCATGTATTCAAGCTGGTGATGGGTAAAGACAACACTATCGAAATACATTTTGCGAAGGTATTCGGTTGGTGGTTTTGGCAAACCAGCATTGCTATCACGTCTTGCACCCCAGGCATGGTCAATACGGCCTGAATAAGCTGGTAAAAAACCGCCACCATGCACACCAAGAATTTTCAAGTCAGGCATACGCTCCATAACGCCATTAAAAATCAGGTAGTGCAATGCCAGCGATGTCTCCAGAGGATTGCCAAATACATTGGAAAAATAATATTCATGTAATCGTTCGCCATCTGTAAAGCCGTTCGGGTGTATCATCACCAGAGCACCCAACTCCTCTGCTTTGCGCCAGAACGGTTCAAATCTTGGTGCCGCTACTTCTTCGCCATCGACATTAGTCAGTATCATTACCCCTTTCAAATTCAGTTCGTTCATGCAGCGCTCGAGTTCTGTAACAGCCGCCTCGGGGTCTTGAAGTGGCACACTGCCAAGTCCGGCAAAACGGTCTGGATGCGGCTCAATCCATTCAGCAATACCATCGTTGAGTATTTGTGTTCCTTTGAGCGCGTGCTCTATTGGTGACTGGTAGTAGCATTGTGGTGGTGGTGGTGCTACGACTTGCATGTTAATGCCTTGTGTATCGAGAACCTCTATACGGTCAGCAACGTCGGACATGGCCACGGGTAACCGATCTTTGTCCTGCTGTACGTTCACTTCGCGCGTTTCATCATTGGCGTGTTTGACCATAGCAATACGCATCAGATCAACGTGTGGAGCCATGTATGTTGCCGCCGCTGGTATAGCTACATGTGCGTGTATATCGACTGTTTTAGTGTCTAGACGTGCTGCATTTGCGGGCGTTTCGCGGGCAGAAGTGGGGCCGTAACGATTAACTGCGTCGCCAAGCGTTGGCGTGTCGATGACGGAATGACTCATAGTGTTGCCTCAATAATAAATTTGTTAGTGCAGTACACGGGTACAAAAGTGACTGGTAAAGGTGCCTGGTTTTGACACTAAGAAATACGACGGACTAATTAGTCCGCCGCTATTTTTGCCAATAAAATCACATCACCTATTGATTAAAAAATGCGATCAATGGCTTATTACATATTCTCTTTGGCCCAGGCCTCTACTTCTGCCTCTACCTCTGCTCGATCAAAATCATTTGACGCTTCAATGTAGGTATCATTAAGAAATGTTGATACATCTACTTCTTCGGTAATAGCACCTGATGAAAGTAATCGGGGCTGAATGTCAGTCCACACATTAGTTTGCACATCGCCTATGCGTTCTGTTACTGAAATATTCATTGGAATGACACCTTCTAATAAACTCTTACCGGCAGCTTCGTCTTCCCATTCCTCAGGTACGGCTTCACGCAACATTTTTTCTACAACTTCTGGATTAAAAGTTGACACATGAACACCTTTTGACCAGGCGCGTAAAAACCCTTCCATCGCTTCGCGTTTTTCTTCTATAGCATCTGCGTTC
>CALIMV010000380.1 GCA_938045275.1 uncultured Granulosicoccaceae bacterium | reverse complement strand
AAAGTTTTTATACTCTAAGTTTTATCGCATTGCCTGACCGAACACTTTCATCCGCAGCAATACAAATTTTCAATGATTGAACTGCGTCGCGCATGTGTCGATCAAGATTGACGTTTTCACTAATCGCTTTGTGCAAATACGCTTGCTCCCTGGCACATAGCTCATCATGACCCGGCTCGTCTTCCATGGATATGTCCTTGTCGGGCGTCGTAAATACGCCAGCATGATCTATCGTTGCCGAATGCACCCGCAACAAGGATGTTTTAGTATGAGTTTCCATATCGTCCGATTTGGCATTGCCATCCACAATAATGGATACACTGCCGTTGGGTGATACCACATCTTTAACAAAGTAGGCGGTTTCCGACATCATCGGACCCCAACCCGCTTCATACCAACCCAGCGAACCATCGTCGAACAATATTTGAAAGTGCCCGTAGTTGTACATGTTTTTGTCAACCTGATCACTCAAACGCAAACCCATTCCACGCACCTCCACTGGGTTGGCATCCGTTATCTGGCACATCACATCCACATAATGAACACCGCAATCAACAATCGGCGGCGTGGTATCCATTAGTCGTCGATGTGTTTCCCATGTTGGACCACTGGACTGTTGATTTAAATTCATGCGAAAAACATAAGGACCGCCCAGTGCTCGCGACTCCTCAATGAGTTTCATCCACGACGGGTGATGTCGCAAAATATAACCAACCACCAACTTACGATTGTTCCTCTTCGCGCAATCAATAACGCGAATCGCATCATCCACCGTTGTGGCCAATGGTTTTTCGATAAACACATGCGCGCCCCTTTCCATTGCATAAATAGCGTACTCGGCATGGCTGTCCGAATAGGTGCTAATAGAGGCAAGATCGGGTTTTAGCTGATCAAACGCAGATTGAAAGTCAGTGAACATCGGATAGCCCGTTAATTCATCAGGCAGATCTGGTTGTGAACGATTTACCAACCCAACAATATCGTAGCCCGATTGCTGGTGATAAGCCTTGGCATGACTGATTCCCATATGCCCTAAACCAGCGACCAACACACTTACCCGTTTATCGTTCGTCATTTAAACGCTCCTGCGGTTAAACCGCTGAAATGATAACCACCGGTCGCAACAAATTTGGTTCGACGGTATCAACCTGTTGGCTTAATCATCAACCAGGCGACATCTCATGATGGGGATGTTGTGATTGAAGTTGTTCCGTCCGCGCGTCGGATTCTCTGACTGGCAAGGTAATGGTGAACTTGGTGTATTCCCCAGGTTCAGATTCCACATCAATTGCACCTCCGTGTCGTTGCACTATTCCGTAACTGACTGACAAACCCAAGCCAGTGCCGCCCTCCTTCCCATAGGTAAAAAACGGGTCGAACAACCTCGGGATATGCTCGGCAGGTATGCCAGCTCCGTTGTCCTGAACATCAATACACACCACATCGCCTTCACCCACGTGGGTACTGACAATGACTTCGCCGTAATCAGCCACAGCTTGTGAAGCATTAAGTACCAGATTGACTATGACTTGTTGCAGCCCGAGTTTGTCAATTGTGATTCGCGGAATAGGGTTAAACCTGGTAATCAGATTAATGTGCTTTTGCGAAACCTCTTGTTTAACCAGCACCAGTGAAGACTCAATAAGCTCATTGATCTCAACCATTTCTATTAATACGGGCGATGTATCACTGTATTGCATACTTGATTTCAATGCTGGCAAACCCATCAAATCATCTTGTGTCACTGGTGCAGACGAAGTTGGCCGGGAGTACTGTAACAATCGATCAGTTATGGAACGGATGCGATAGACCTGTTCAATGATGAGGTCAATCTCAGTTTGTACATCTTCTCTGTTATCGCCCATCTCCTGAATAAGTATATCCATATTGCCCAATATAACCGCTGTGGGGTTATTAATTTCATGCGCAACGCCTGCGGTCAACTGGCCTACTGCGGCCAGACGCTCAGCAGTAGCCAGTTTCTGTTGTGCTTCGTGCAACAGGTTTATTGATTCTTGCAAGGAAGTGTTTTTTAATTTCAGTTCGGTCGTGCGCTCCTGAACTTTTTGTTCTAATTCATTTGCATTCGCTTTGATTTGCGCACTGTTCTTTTCCAACGTGTCCAACATGGAATCGAACTGTGTCGCCAGTTCGGCGATCTCATCATGCACATTCAATTTGCCTATACGCTGACGTTTACCAGCAGCAGTTGCACGAACAACACGTGCAATAGACTCAACCGGTTTAAAGATAGATTTCGCTCCTAAAATAGCGGCAACCACCGCCAGCATTGCACCGGCCAGAACAACCGCAGCAATCAATGCAATAGCGCGATATAAATCATTTCGAAATGGCGCTTCCAGATAACCTGCGTATAGCATACCGACGCGATCGCCATAAACATCGACAATTGGCTGATAGGCTGAAATGTACCAATCGTTAACCACGAACGCCCGATTAATCCAGGTTACGCCCTGCTCCAAAACTGAATTGCGCACTTCCACAGAGACACGCGTACCCAATGCGCGAGTATCGTCACTGCTCGGTACATTGGTGGTTATCCGAACATCATCGAGAAAAACGGTTACCGTTCCGCGGCTGCCAGCAGCAAGACTGCCCGGCCCGTATACCAGATCACGAATTTCATCAACAAACGCGTAGTTTCTGTTAAGTAACAGCCCGCCCTCCAGCACACCCAACGCTATTCCATCATTACCACGAACCCGTTGTAACACGCGAATAACCATGGCTCTGTCTTCCACTGTTTTATCGGTTGGTGCCGCTCGAGGTGTGTCAATCAGCGGGAACACGACTTTTTGCTCAAGGGCTTCACTCTCTGCAGACCAAGCTGAGCGAGAGTAAATTTCAATGCCAGTGGCTGAATCCAACGGCGCCTCAGTGGCCCAGTCCGCAAAGACACTTTCGGTCAGCGGCGATCGACTCAAATCCCAATCAACCCAACCCTGATCACTGAGCCGTTGTGTACCATTGCTACTGAGCAAATTGACGAAATCGAAGCCCCCATGCTCTTTCTGCCGTTTAAGCAAATGCATGACGCCATAGGCATAGTTGTTTTGTAAATGCGCTAAAAACGAGGAACTGTTTGCCAGCGAGTTCAACGCGGTTTGCTGATCACGTTGTATTCGATCAAATATGTCGTGCGTGACGCGAAGATCAGTGTTGACCTTGGTAAATAGCTGCTCGTACGTGTAGGAGGTTGACCAGTGAGCGGTTAACAGAATTACAGTGCCAGAGAGTAGCAACAATGGCCCTAACACCAGTGCCAACAACTTGTGCCGAAGGCTTAGTCCACGGATGAAGTCAACCATGACAGATGTTTAAAATGCTGGCTCAACCAGTGGTCGCAGTGGAGGTTTGCCCGTACCACAGATTTTGCTTTCTTTCGAGTGTCTTTCGAGATACGCCCAATTTTCTGGCGGCGGCTGATTTGTTGTTATTGACTGAGGCCAAAACCGTCTCTATGTGCGCGCGTTCAACTTCGTCAACGGTCCAGCTTAAAGGATAACCATTGGTAGTTTCATCGGCTTCGGAGTCAGTGGATTGCATGCTATCGGCTGGCAATCGACCTAGCAGCAGCGTTCGTTCAATGACATTTTTAAGTTCACGCACATTGCCTGGCCAATGATACTCATTGAGCCTTTGCCAATCTGTGTGCATAAGCTCTATTGGAACCAGGCGCATTTCAGCCGATAAAACCTCGAAAAAATGCTCGACCAATGCAGGTATGTCTGACCGACGATCACGCAATGCAGGCACAGTAATAGGCAATACATTGAGGCGATAGTATAAATCGCTGCGAAATTGATCTAATTGTGAATCTGCAGCCAAATCACGGTTCGTTGCTGCAACCACTCTCACGTTTACCGGTATTTCTTTTTCACAACCGACCTGTCGAATGGTTTTCTCTTCCAGCACACGCAGTAGCTTCGACTGCATAGCAGGTGGTAGCTCTCCAACTTCGTCCAGAAACAAGGTGCCGCCATCGGCGTGTAAAAACAAACCTTCGCGAGATTGCGTTGCACCCACAAACGCACCTTTGACATGACCGAACAATTCGCTTTCAAACAGTTCTGGCGCAATTGTGCCGCAGTTAATCGGTACAAAAGGGCCGGTTCGTTGCGACATACTGTGTACTGCACGAGCTATGAGCTCTTTGCCGGTTCCTGTTTCTCCCTGGATAAGCACATTGGATTGCGTCGGTGCGACACGCTCAGCCAACACCATGGTCTCTTTGATAACGTCGCTATCGCCAACGACACCACGATCAACTTTAATTTGATTAAGTTGCAAACGAAGCAGGGAATTTTCTCGAAGAATTTGGCGTTTTTGCAAAGCCTGCTGCATGGCCATTAGCATTTGTTCGGTTCGAAAAGGCTTCATTATGAAATCGTCAGCGCCGTTTCTCAGAGCAGCAATAGCCATTTCAAGATCAGCGTACGCTGTCATGTAGATAACGTGTGTGCGAACACCGGCTTCGCGTAACTGGCGCAACCAGTCCAGACCCGACAGGCCCGGCAAGCGAATATCCACTAGCAACAAATCGAAATGATAGCGAAGGCGTAAGGCTTCTGCCTCTTCGGCACTGCCGGCAACTTCGAGCAATGCACAACGTTTTTCCAGTGAACGTTTCAAGAAATTGCGCATACCAGGCTCATCATCGACAACCAATATGGCAACGGAGCTTAGAAGCTTGTCGAGTGTTTCCAGATCGCCTAGATTGCGACTGGATTTTCTAGTTGCATCAATGGATGTAACGGACACTGCTTTCCTGCAATTCTGATACGCTATTGGGACACTATGACACAATTGCTGTTCTGGTCAACTACCAATACACCGTATTTTCTCAAAATGCCCAACTCGTGTAAGTTTCCGCAAATATTGGGGTAGGATGGAAGATCGCTGATACAGTATTGCTACCGGGAACATTCGCAGCGATCAAACTGTATCCGGATTAGCCAAAATGGCAGTAAAATCAGCATCCTACCCAACAAGTCCAGTATCGAGAGCCCCTGTGTTGTGCGTGAACCATAGGGTGGCCACCGTAAAAGTCCAACGTACCATTCATTCATTCCCAGCATGCTAGCCGAGCTGAACAACGTAAAAGAAAAATCGATTCGACCAGTGCTTAAATGGGCAGGTGGAAAACGGCAACTCATCCCGCAGCTTGTGGCTAGAATGCCGGATAGTTACGGTACTTATCTGGAACCGTTTTTCGGCGGTGGGGCGTTGTTTTTTCATTTGCAACCCAACCAATCTGTTATCGCCGACGCCAACCCAGAGCTGATTAACTTATATAGAGTGATTGCATCCGATCTGGATGCTCTTGTTGTAGAACTGCAACAACATAAAAATGATTCGGATTACTTCTATGCTCAACGGGCTCTGGACGTGTCCGAACTTACCGACATTCAAACAGCAGCTCGCACGCTATTTCTGAACAGAACCTGTTTTAACGGGCTTTATCGAGTTAATAAAAAAGGCCAGTTCAACGTGCCTTTCGGAAAATACGTTAACCCGACCATTTGTGATGAAAATGCCTTGTCCATGGCCGCCGCTTTACTTAGAAAGTCGACCATTATCGATGCAGATTATCGCTGTGTTCTAAAAAAACACGCCAAACCAAATGACTTTATCTTTCTCGACCCACCGTACCATCCGGTGTCTCAATACAGTGACTTTAAACGCTATACGAAAGAACAATTCGGTGAGCAAGATCAAATTGACTTGGCAACCGAGGTTGAAAAATTACAGGACAAGGGTTGCCACGTTTTACTAACCAACTCAAACAGCGAGCTGATATTAGATTTATATAAAAAATTCAAACTCGACATAGTTGATACAAAACGTAATATAAACAGCAAAGCCACAAAACGCATTGCTAAAGATGTGATCGTGACCGTAACGCCGGCAAAACACTATGCCAGTACATTTCTGCAAGCTTCGTATCAGGAACAACTAAGTAAATACCCACCTACCCGCTTTATGGGCTCGAAAAACAAAATCATTGAGCCTATCCAGCAAGCAATCGCATCGCAGCCATGCGAGAGAGTATTGGATTTGTTTTCAGGTTCAGGTGTAGTCAGTTACATGTTAAAAGCCTGCGGTAAACAAGTGATCAGCAACGACTATATGGCGTTTAGCGCATTGATCACTAAAGCTTTGATTGAAAACAATACGGTAACGCTACCACTGGCTATGGCACAAAGCTTACTCGAGGCGAACAGTGCCTCCGATCATTTTGTTGAACAGACTTTCAATGATCTTTACTTTACAAGGTCGGAAAACCAACTGATAGATAATATCCGCGCCAATATAAAAACGCTTGAAAATCCATACACGCAAGCGATTGCCACATCTGCTTTAGTCAGAGCCTGTTTTAAAAAACGGCCCCGCGGCATATTCACGTACGTGGGAAATCGTTATAACGATGGCCGAAAAGACTTAACGACCTCGTTAGCAGATCACTTTCTGATTGCTGTTAAAGCGTTAAATGACGCTGTATTCGACAACGGAAAAAACAATAGCGCATTCAGGCTCGATGCACTGAAAACTGAATTCAGTCCAGATCTGGTCTATATCGACCCTCCCTACTACAGCCCACATTCTGACAACGAATATGTGCGACGTTATCATTTTGTTGAGGGTATTGCGTGTGATTGGCAGGGCGTGGAAATGCAATGGGAAACAAAAACGCGGAAATTTAAATCCTACCCCACACCATTTAACACTCGAAAAGGCACATACGAGGCATTCGACACACTGTTTTCCATGTACCGGCACAGCACTTTAGTTGTGTCGTATTCCTCTAACTCTCAACCCACTAAAGACGAAATGCTTGAACTACTGGCTACGTACAAATCCAAGGTTGAAGTAGTGTCAGTAAATCATCGATATTCATTCGGTAATCAACGACATAAAGTTCAAAATAATAATAATGCAGTGAGTGAGTATATTTTTATAGCGAGCGACTAACCCGCGACTAACTGCCCGTTTTTTGAAGCACTGAACTGTCATCATCGTTTATATATTTTGCTAACAGTGCATTTAGAGCATCGACATCAATTGGCTTGGTAATGTAGTCGCTCATGCCTGCCTTTAGACACCGCTCTTTGTCACCCTTGAGCGCATTAGCGGTTAATGCAATAATTGGCACAGAAGGTAAGTTTTTCTCATTTTCACGTTTGCGAATGATACGCGAGGCTTCAAAGCCATCAAGAACGGGCATTTGACAATCCATTAGCACGATATCAATGCCATCCGAGTCGTTATTAAATAGTCTGTCTACGGCCTCTTGACCATTGTTGGCCGCTTCAATCATATAGCCTGCCTGCTCGAGAATTTCTGTGGCGACTATTTGATTTACCATGTTGTCTTCAACCAATAGGATGCGTGTTTTAGCCGCTGCGTCGAAGTTAACTGCACGGGCCGCTAGTTCATTTACCGAATTTGTAGCTGCTGTGGTATCCGTATTTAACCGATTGGCCATAACAGCTGCAATTGATTCGAACAATCGGGACGCTCTTACAGGCTTAACCAATAAAGTATTGAAACTCGACATCTCAGGGTCGTTTGGGCTCACCTGATCAATCGAGGTTAGCAGAATCATCTTTGCAATTTGACCAGCAGCAGTTTGACGAATCAGGTCAGCCAATTGCGCACCATCGGTTTCAGGCATGTGGTAATCGAATAAAAACAATTCGTAAGGTCGATTTTGGTCAACCGCATTATTATGTAATTTAAGCGCTTCAGCTGCGCTCTCAGCACAATCAATCTGCAAACCGAAAGGCGCAAGCAATTCGCTCGTTAATTCCAGATTCACCGGATGATCATCAACAATAAGTACACGCATACCAGACAAACCCGGTGGCAAGGCCGATTGATAACCTATGGTTTTTGTCGATTGCGGTAATGCCAAGTCGATAGTAACTTCCGAACCAACACCTATCTTACTGACTACGTTAATCCGGCCTTTCATCAATGAGATCAGTTGCCGACTGATGGTTAAGCCAAGCCCAGTACCGCCGTATTTACGCGTGGTAGAGGCATCGGCCTGAGTAAACGAGTCAAACAATTTTTCAAGGTTCTCTTCACTAATACCGCAACCCGTGTCTCTGATTTTCAATTGCAATACAACAATATTATTGGAGCGTTTTTTACAGACCGCAGACAAGGAAATGGTGCCTTTTTCGGTAAATTTCACCGCATTTCCAAGAATGTTGATTAGTACTTGCCTTAATCGTTCGGGGTCACCAACCACCCAGCCTGGAAGATCTGGTGAGATGTGACCAATGAGTTCAACATTTTTACTCGCAGTTTGGGATGCGAAAATATCAACAACATCAGCCAATGTTTCTCGTAAGGGGAAATCAACTGACTGAAGCTCGAGTTTTCCAGCTTCTATTTTCGAGAAATCCAGAATATCGTTAATCACTGAAAGCAGACTTTGAGCTGAATTTTGCGCTATATCAATGTAACGCTGTTGATGTAATTCCAAATCGGTACGTTTCAGCAATTCAAGCATGCCTGTTACACCATTGAGCGGGGTACGAATTTCATGACTCATGTTCGCCAGAAACTGGCTTTTCGCTAGGCTGGCTGCCGCCGCCGCTCTATTAGCTACTTTTAATTGTTCAATCTCTTTTCGCTCAGAGACATCGGTAAACGATGCCAATACACAGGCCGCCTGTTCTTCGTTACCAGCTATACTGCGCATGGAGCACAAGGCCACACCTTGCTTGTTATCAACCTCGCGCACAAATACCATTTCAGCGTTGTGCAGCTGACCTTGCTTTTTAAACTGACTGAACAACCTGGTATGTTCACCCGGTGTGACGAATTCCAACGATTCCATGCAATTGCCGAGTGTACTGATTAGTCGATCGACCGACGCGTAGCCAAGGATATTAGCAGCGGCACTGTTGGCGGTCTGGATATCCCCCTGCATAGAGAATTGAATAATACCTTCGTTGGAGTTTTCAAAAATGTATTGGAAATGGGATGCCTTCTTTAACTGATCGTATGCTTTCTCACGGGTTTTAATTTCCAAGCGAATACGTTCAAGCACTTTATTGTATTCATTGGCAATCTGTCCAACTTCAGTATGTGGCTCAACATCAACCTTTTTAGTGAAGTCGCCTTCATAACGTTGCCTCATCATACTGCCTAGTAAATCCTGTACTTCTGAAGCAGCACCATGCTCTGCCGTATTCAACCCTTCAATTTCGTGTGCATTCGACACCCGCATGGGCAGAATTTTGTTCGCCACGAAAAACAGAGCGAAACCTACAACCAAACTCCAAGTCACAACGGCACCTGCGCCAAGCAGTTGCACGCCGAATTGCACAAGATACGTGTTTCCGTTAGGGAACATAGCACTGTCGCCCAAGATGGCAACCAAAAGAATGCCGACTAATCCGGCAACGCCATGCACAGGAAAGGCGCTTACAACATCATCAATTTCGTATTTTTCCAGAAGCAATGTTGCGCAGTACATTGCAAGTGCGGAAAAAATACCCACCAATACTGCATCGACTGTTGAATATAAGTGGGCCCCTGCAGTAATGCCAACCAAGCCTGCCAACGTACCGTTCAGGGCCGAGCCAATGTCTGGCTTACGAGTGCGAAAAATAGACCAAACGATTAGCGCTACACTGCCTGCCGCAGCTGCCAACGCGGTATTAATCGCAATAGCAGCCAGGTTGTGAGCATCACCAATTGCACTCCCGGTATTAAACCCAAACCAACCAAACCAAAGCAACATCACACCAACCGTTGCCATCGGATAATTGCTTGCGTTTATCGCGAGAAGCCCCGAAGATTTATCATTGTTTTTTGACTTAAGATTGTTGTCCTTGTCTGTATCCTCAACTTGACCTTCTTCAACCTTGGCAAAGCGCCCAAGTCGCGGGCCAACGATGATCACGGCAACCAGCGCTAACATGCCACCGAGTAAATGGACAGCAGCGCCGCCAGCGAAATCTATAAACCCCAAGCTAGCCAGCCAACCTAGCGTGGTTTCTGCCGATACATCCTGCATAACACCACCCCAAATCCAATGTCCTGGAATAGGATAGAGAATTGCAGCAATTAATACACTGATGATCAGATAGGCTGAAAAACTGGTTCGCTCTGCCAGAGCGCCGCCCACAATGGTTGCGGTAGCTCCACAGAACATAAGCTGGAACAGGAACCACGCACCACTTTGATCATGCGCTTCATAGAAGAACCGCGAACTGCCAATCAATCCGGACACGCTGTTGCCGTACATTAGCCCAAAACCGAGCATCCAATACACAATCGCCGCAATCGAAAAATCGGAGAGGTTTTTGAAAGCAACGTTGGTGTTGTTCTTCGAGCGGACCAGACCCGACTCGAACAGGCAAAAGCCGGCTTGCATTATCATCACCAGGAAGGCACAGAGCAGCAGCCAAGTGGTGTCAAGTGAGGTCAGGGAATTCATTGCAGATAAACGGTTTTATAACACCGGATCTGGCTGCAAACCCTGTTCCAGCAACGCTGTCGGAGCTCTCGGAAACTTAATATCTTGGATTAATGTGATGCGTTGCGGATTTCTACAGTCGGCCCTGGCATTCAAACCAAATATGCGGTGTCAAAACCACAAATGGCCAACGCACTTACCTAACAGGTTAGTGCATTGACCACAGGCCAGAATTGGAGATGAGCTAACGGGCGACGAACATGCGTTTTTAACCCATTGGAATTATCGCCAGTAGGTTAATACCTGCCAGTAAAATCATGCCTATAATGCCGAGTACTTTATCTGCTTGTGTTGCCACGCGTTGCGCGCCATACTGATTATCGTCTTCATGCCCCGGCTTTAGTGCGTAATACAAGTTGAAGAAGATGCCAACAATTGGGATAAGGCCGATCAGATAGAACCAACCACTGTGCCCAAGATCGTGCAATCGTTTAATCGCTGCATAAACAAGTGCAACAAATGCTGCTAGCACGAGGACCATGGCAGGCACACTAACTACAGCCATTAACACTTGCGAGTCAGTTGCCATTGCCCCAAAAATAGCCAAGGCTGCTGCGATTGCCACAAACATGACTTTGGCGAAAAGTGCATTGTATTGTAAAACACCAATGCGCCCTTCAGCTGAATATAATTTGTTTTCCGTTTGTTCTGCTCTGCCAACAAGGTTTGAATCCGGCGCTTCGTACGCTGATCGATCAAATACATCTGCTGCTGTTGAACTCATAACATTTGATTTCCATTCTCAAGGTAAGAACGCTAGCGGCGTGAAAACAGTCCGGTTTCAATCGAATATAAATAAAGGTGAAATAGGCACTATCACCTTCAAATATCTGAAGGTTGGGTTCACATTACTGATGAATATGAGACACGATAAAGATAGTAAGTGAGTAATAGGCCATGTTTATCACGACAGCCAATCGGTTTGGACCAAAGCTAGTCTAGATAAATTCGTAAAGTCAGATCTGCAACAAAAGCAAGTTTATTCCTATTCTTTATTTCAACACTCACCTCTTCTCTTATATCCAAGCTACGCTTGTTCGCTTTCACACTGAGTAGTTTTGTTCTGGAACGAATTTTTGCATCTGCCTTAACGGGTGTTAAAAATCTAACTGCGGACACGTTATTAATAATCATCAGTCGTGAACTGCCCCAATACCCCATAGCGTCCTGATCAAATCCACGCAGGCCAGGAATCAATGACAGCAACAGTAGTCCATGCGCAATTGTTGAACCGAACGGAGAATCGTTTTGCGCTCGTTCTACATCTATTTGGATGAAGCGTATGGCAGCGATCTGCCTTTTATTTATCTTGCAAGACGCATAAATACTTTTAAATACAAAAGACGCAGTATGTATTTGAATGGCAGTTAGTAAAAAATGATAAAGCACGCGAATTGCGCACTTAGTCAACCACAGGCGTCCAACTTAAGTGTTCCAGTGGATAAAAACCAACTACGCCACGCTGGCCAAATTGATCTTTAATTACAGGTCGAATATTTTCGGAGTACTCTACTGGCGGCATGGGCTGCGCCTTTACATCCACCGGTACAATATAAGATGCGCTACCTGCACTAAAGGGCACAACCCCCAACGCATCAATAACATTAAGGGGCGGGTAATGTTGGAAAAATACAAACGCGCCTGACGAATACCCCTCTGTGAGCAGAATATGTTTGCCATCTGGCGAAAATGTCGGGCCATTTACCCTTGCAACACCATCGGTGTGCTCGAAAAGATCGGTTTCTCCCAAACCTCCATCCTCCTCTATAAACAATGGAAAATGATGGGATTTGGCATCTCTGTAAAAAACGCCTGCCAATGGAGTAGGAGTTTGTGTCACAGCTTCAAGCACCGCGTCTGTCCCCGTTGGACCTACACGAAGCCCCCGGTAAAAACGCACGTCTGGCGGTGCATTAAATGAAAACAAATCGACGAATTCATAAGAGCCAGGTTTAGTCTCGATTTGCACCGCAAACCCGCGATCAGTTTCCGTCACTCTTTGCAGCACAACCAGACGCCCATCAGGATGCCAGTCGAACGAGGCAAAGTGACCATCGGTTTTACGATATAGCTGTTCTCCATCTTTTGAATAAACGGTAAATCGTTTATTCGAGTCGTTGTCGTCACAACGCATTGTATCCTCGGCAGTGTACATGGCTATTCGGTTACCGTCGGGTGACAAGCGCAGTGTGGCGCCAATTGCCACTCCCAACGTAAACGTACCGTACACTTCTTCTGTGCGAGTGTTTTTTACACTGAATACCTGAGCATCATAATAAGATGGGGCTATTGGGCAATAGTCGTGCTGGATGATTCCGTGATCAGGTAGATGCTCAAGAAACATAGTGCCATCTCTTGATGGAATCGCAACACCTTTACTGACTTCCGTTTGCACGCCGGTTTGTAAATTGAACCTCTCCGAACCAGACCAACGTGCAATCCAAATTTCACCTGCGTGCCGGCCATTGATTCCTGGAGTATTACTGGTATTTACAACATCGTTGTTAAGTGGAGTACCGCTCTCTGAACAACCAGTGCCAAATACGATCAATAGAACCAGGGCCTTTATTAAATTTTTCGTCACAGTGATCTGCACTCTTAATCAATCACAGGTGTCCAAGTGATTGTTCTAAGCGGCTCAAATAGTACGGTACTCACCACGCCATCTCCTTGATTTGCTAACACGGGTCGAATGTTAGCCGAGTATTGTCTTGGCGGCATGGGTTGTAACTTTTGATTAACAGGGACTATGTAGGACATGTGCTGGCTTGCCGCTGACAATACACTGAAGGTGCCCAATTCATCCGTTTCCAAGGCTGGGTTAAAATCGAAAGAATCTATTTCCAGGGAGGTTGCATTGAACACTACCGAGCCCTGGGAATAACCTTCTGTTACCAAAATATGTTGGCCATCAGGTGAAAATGCGGGTGCATTTACTCTGGGCTTATTGCCATCCTCGTGCACGAACATAGCAGACTCGTTTGCAATTTCAAACAGTGTAAAGTGTCGTACTCTGGAATCTCGCCATTTAACGCCTGATAAGCCAGCAGCAGAATCTATTACCTCCTCGATAACAGCATCAGCGCCAGTAGGACCCACACGAAACCCAATATAGCCAGTCACGTCCGAAGCTCGATCCCAGCTTAGCAACGTATCAAACATATGCGAACCTGGCGTGGATTCAATTTGCAGCTCATATCTGTTGGCATCGAGCGAGGATACGTTAACAAAAACCAGACGACCATCAGGATGCCAATCGAATGATACGACCGATTCATCGAAATGCCTGTAAAGTTGCTCGCCGTTCTTCGAGAAGACCGAAAACCTTCTATTTTTACCGCTGTCTTCACAATCCGTTGAAGCCTGTGCAATTTTCAGGGCTATTTGCTCACCATCAGGTGACAGGCGCACTTCGCTGCTGAAATCGCTGTTCGTTTTAAACGAGCCCAATACCGAGCCCGTGCGGGTGTCTCTTACATTAAAAGTGCTGAAATTGTCAGAATCAAGAATACAGTTGGTGTTGTTCTCATGATCTACAAAAACTTCGACAAACGTGCTGCCATCCCTTGTCGGATACGCCAATCCGTCACTAACTTTGACTGTCTGGCTGGTTTGTAGATTGAATCTTTTTGAACCAGAAAAAGGGTTTACAGTCCAGATTTCCCCAGTATGAATGCCATTAATGCCAACAGCAGTCGCTGTGGAACCGTTCGACGTTGGTGTGGTTGTGTTTGTTGGTGTGCCAGCCTCAGTGCAACCAAGGCTCAAGACCGACAACAGCAACAGGGTTATTGGCAGTTGTGTTTTTAACATGGCTTCGCTCCTTGCATTACCGATTATTTTCTAACTCTAACAAATAGGGCTGTATCTACACAGTCTATACTTTCTGATAAAATACGGTGTTGGCGTTCCAATCGATACTTAATCGAATTGCACATTACTACGGTGCAATTGTTGTTCGTTTTATCATCAAGTAATCAAACAGTCAGCAATGATCTCGACGTTTGCACGCCGATGCTAGCGTTGAAATTAGAAAGCTGTAACTA
>CALIMV010000379.1 GCA_938045275.1 uncultured Granulosicoccaceae bacterium | reverse complement strand
GCAGGGTAAAGCTTCAGATAGCGCTGGTAAATCTCATTGTATTTGTCAACGTTCTCAGTGATAGGGTCGATCGTACGTCCCGGGTGCACCATAGCTTCAATGCCTTCATCTATTGAGTTAAAGTGTCCAGCACCAAAAGCTGCCAATACAGCGGATCCGGTTGAAGGCGCATCGGGGGAAGAGGGCACTCGCACTGGAATCGCTGCGGTGTCGGCATGAATCTGAAGCCACAAGTCTGATGCAGATGCACCGCCGCCCACAGTCATTTCAGAGCTTGAGTATCCGGCCGATTTGAAGGCATCTAAAATGGTTCGCGTACCAAAGCCAATGCCCTCCATGATTGCCCTGAAAATATGATGTTTCTCGTGCGCCAATGTAAGTCCGATAAACGCACCACGCGACAAAGGGTCGGTGTAAGGGGTACGATTACCTTGAAAATGATCTTGCACTATCAGTCCATCGCAACCCGGTTCAAGCACTGATGCTTTAGCGTTAAGTTCGTCAAAGTCTAATCCACCGGTCAATCGTCCTAGCCAATTGATGATTGAACCAGTTGATGTTTGTCCACCTTCTACTATGTAGCGATCTGGATAAACAATATCGGCATATGCACCCCATACACCCGGTGCATTCAACGGCTGTTCGGTTACACCAAATTGCAAATGCGATGAGCCGGTGATCAGTGCCAGCTGTCCTGGTTCTGATACGCCAAGGCCAATCATACCTATCAGCGCATCCGCACCACCTTGAACAACTTTTACCGTGTTGCTCAAGCCGAGTTCCTTAGCAGCCTTGGATGTGAGTGTACCGACCACGTCACCTGGTGCCACCACACGCTGTGGCCATTTATCGAGAATGGATTCAATACCAAGTGACTTGACCAATGACTCTGCCCATCCGCCTTCACGGTTGCGGTAATGCCATCGAAGCCCAACATTATCAAGACTGGCAGCCCACTCCCCGGTAAGGTGGTAGGTTAAGTAATCCTGATACTCACAAATTCGATAAGCCTTGTTAAACACATCAGGTTCGTTGCGGCTTAACCATAAAGCTTTCGGTATCATCCATTCTGCAGATATCGGGCCTTGTCCGTTACCATTGATTTTCAGTGCCGGGTCGCCTGTTGCCAATACAGCATCGGCTTCTTCATTCGCCCGAACGTCCATCCAGATTAAGGCAGGTCGCAAGGCATTACCGTTTTTATCGAGTGCAACAACAGAGCAACAGGTGGTGGCGTACGCCATCGATTGAACTTCATTGGCATCGATACTGGCGGCAGCTATAGCTCCACGTGTTGCCTTAACAAAATTCGTCCACCAGTCTGCAGGATTTTGTTCGGCACGTGCACCGGCTGTGAAAGTGGTTTCATAAGGCTCTGCAACGCTACCAAGACAATGGCCAGTTGCATCGTAAACACGCGCACGCAGGCTTTCGGTACCGCCATCGATCGTAACAAAATAGGCCATTTGTTCCCTCTTAAATAATTCTCAAATTCTAACGTTGACAAAATACCTTTGTGGTTTTGCCAGCATACATGATTGCCAAGACACCACCCAATTCGACTGCAACATCTTGTGCATCAACCAAGGTGGTTTTATCAGCGCTTATTTATTGTATCAACGTGATAAAAAAAACCCTCATGTGCAGTTTGCTTTCACACTGTTGATAGCCTTACTTGCCGCTCTATAATTGTCTTCACCTCTGGCAGCCTCTCCCAATGAGGCATGTGTCCAGCATCGGTTATGTGATGGATAGCAATGTACGGTGAAATATCCAGCGCTTCTGACCACTTTAAAATTCGATCACGATGCCCGAGAATAATTGAAACTGGTGTTTGCATTGCCAATCGACAAAGGTCGGGGCGAATATCGATTGCCTGACCACTTGCACCTGCCAGCGATTTGGCAAGATTCACAAGTCGACCCTGGTTGAGCGTTTGATAAATACTTTCTATAGCGCTGTTGGAAAGACCGTTTGATCGATGTGTCATTCGATCAAGTGCGTTGGCAACAGACTGCACACTGTGCGGATTGGCTAATTCTTCGAGAAAGTTGGCATCAATGGTATGGCTAACACCAGCAGGTGCGATCAACGTTAATGACGAAACCGCTTTTTGCAATGCCACAGCTACAGCTGCAATTGCGCCCATGGAATGTGCAACGATGTGCACCGGAGTGTCACCAAATTGATCGTTCAACAATTTAATGAGCGGATCGGTAAACGCATCTGGGTGCTGTGCCTCAAGCGCTGCTTTACCGTGTGCCGGAAGATCTACAGCAAACAGCTCATGCCCACTGTGTTGTAACTGCGAACTGAGTCCAGCCCAGGCACTGTGATCGGCGGCGAATCCGTGCAGTAGGACAACTGGAATACCTGCGCCGGTTCGTTTCCATACCATGGCATGCCCGGTTTGCAATTCAGCGCCGGTGTTCTGCAGAAACGTTTTGACATCCGCTTTTTCTATGCGACCTCGTCGACCGCTGCCTTTGACATTGTTTATATCAATCTGGGCGTCACGCGCTATCTTGCGTGCAAGCGGTGTAGCTCTGACTCGATCAGTGGAGCTAATAGCGTCACTGTGTGTTATGTTTGTGGTGGCGTTTTTTGCCGCTGTTTTTTGGGAAAGGGGAGCGCCTGTTGAATCGCTGCCTGTTGGTTCAGCGGTATCTTCACCATCGCCATTTCCATCACCAATCCAGTCAGGCCCATCACCTAAGTCTATTTTCGCCAGTGGTGCGCCAACCTCTACCGCATCTCCCAAAGCAACAAGCGACTCAACTAACTTGCCATCACCTAGCGCCGGAAACTCAACTACTGTTTTGTCGGTTTCGACTTCCAGTATTGGATCGCCACGCTTGAACGCTACACCCGGTTTAACAAGCCATGCAATCAGCTTTCCTTCCGCCATGGTTTCACCCATTCGCGGCATTGTTAAGGTTCGAATCATGCCAACATTTTCCGCGCGACCTTACAGACAAATTCTGGCGACGGTACAGAATTTTTCTCAAGGCTTGCTGAAACCGAAATGGGAATATCTTCACCTGCCACTCTGATGACCGGTTCTTCTAAAAAATCAAAACACTCCTCGGTTATTCTTGCTGACAGCTCGGCTGCTACACCGGCCGTCATCGCGCCTTCCGATACAACCATTACTTTACCAACAGATTCCACTTCAGCACGTATGGTTTCAAAGTCCAGCGGATTCAAAGTTCGAAGGTCTATGACGGTTAGCTCAATACCGGATTTGGCTAACTCTTCAGCTGCATCCATTACATGGTGCAGTTGACGGGAATAGGTGACAACCACAACATCTTTACCTCGACGGTGCACTACTGCTTTTCCCCAGTCGGGAGGAGGGACAGTTAAATCCACTTCTTCCGACATGGTATAAAGGCTTTTGTGTTCGATGAAGACGACCGGATCAGGTTGCGTCAATGCTTGTCGCAGTAAATGATACGCATCGTAAACGGTTGCAGGCATTGCCAGTCGCAAACCAGGGGTATGCATAACGTAGGCTTCCAGAGACTGACTGTGTTGTGCACCGGCTGAGCGGCCGGTACCGCCTTGTGTTCTTAGAACCATTGGTACGCCAATTTGGCCGCCAAACATATAGCGAATTTTGGCGGCCTGATTGCAAAGCTGATCCATGGTCATACCGATAAAGTCTACATACATCAATTCAGCTACTGGACGCATACCTGCCATGGCAGCGCCAACTGCCGTTCCAATAATGGCAGGTTCTGAAATAGGTGTATCAAGCAGGCGCTCTGCACCGAACTCTTCGATCAAACCTTTGGTTACCCCATACGCGCC
This sequence comes from uncultured Granulosicoccaceae bacterium, assembly GCA_938045275.1. GTDB lineage: Bacteria > Pseudomonadota > Gammaproteobacteria > Granulosicoccales > Granulosicoccaceae > Granulosicoccus. The sequence continues at coordinate 411 of CALIMV010000379.1, read as the reverse complement.
ACCATAGCGTCCGACTTCCTCGCCAATAATAAAGATGTCGGGCTGTTCTCGCATGGCGTCGGTTAACGCCTGTTTCAGTGCATCTCGGTAAGTCAGTTTTTGCATAGCTTGTTATGTCCTGGCGAGAATGCGATCAATACGCGTTGCGACTGGTTCGGGCTCTGGTTGGTCCGGTGCAAAAACATCCCGGAACATCGTGTTCAATGCAGGTTCTTCGGAGTTAATGGTAAATTCGATAGTCGCATCCATCTCGGCGGCAATTTTTTCATCCAGTGCATCGAGCTCTTCATTACTTGTTCCATTGTTTTGCAGCATGTTGCGAGCGTATTGAACCGGATCTTTTTCGCGGCCCTTTTCCTCTTCCTCAGGTGTTCGATACGGGCTTTTATCTTTGCGGCCGTGTCCAAAAAA
>CALIMV010000378.1 GCA_938045275.1 uncultured Granulosicoccaceae bacterium | reverse complement strand
GCCCGGCCTATTCGGCGTGATGCCCCGGTAATCATCGCAACTTTACCTGACAGATTTGCAAGCGGCTTTGCTGCGATCATTCTGAATTCTCCAAAAATAAATCAGTCGCTTACAGATTACCGCGAGAGGCTCAGTAATCCAACTTGTTCGCGGCGCCAAATCGTATAATAAGCGTAACGAGGCGCTAATAATCGTCGATTTTATGAGTCGCAACGCTACCGAGACAACCATTGCCGAACACTTTGCCGAGTTTTTGGCAGGCCTGGAGCCGACCAAAATTCCGGCGTCCGTAACTGATACAGCCACGCTAGATCTGATCGATGCTGCAGGACTTTGTCTGGCAGCGAGAAGTACCACTTATATGAAACAGATCGTGGACAGTGCAGATGCGCCAGGTGACTGCACAGTGCTTGGTCATAAACAAGCACTGGGTGTACAGGATGCTGCACTGGCTAATGGTGTTGCCATTCACGGTGAAGATTTCGATGACACTCTGGAAGGCGCGCCTATTCGAGTTGGTGCGATGGTCATTCCAGCAGCGCTTGCGGTATCAGAGCGTTACCAATGTACTGGCGAGCGAGCGCTATTGGGCATTGTTGCCGGGCTTGAAGCTGTGTGTCGGTTAAATCATGTGGCTGCAGGTCATATGCATCGAGCTGGTTTTCATCCGGTTGGTGTCATCGGAGCACTGGGTGCTGCAGCGGCTGCCGGGGTAGCATTGGGTTTCGACCGCAAGCGGTTGACTGCATCGTTTGGCATCGCAGCGAGTATGTCATCAGGTATTTTGGAGTACCTGACTGATGGCGCGTGGACCAAACGTTTGCATCCTGGCTGGGCTGCGCAATCAGGGGTCAAGGCGGCATTAATTGCCAATACTGGTTTCTTCGCACCACGCACTGTTTTTGATGGCGAGCATAATTTTTTTAAAACGTTCGCACCCACCGCGACCGCAGATTACAGCCATCTGACTAACGCGCTTGGTGAGCGCTGGTATCTTGAACGCATTGTGTTTAAACCCTATGCCTGTGGCACCATGATACATCCGTATATTGATTGCGCCCGGCGACTCAGAAACGATGGGATCAAGGCCAGCGATATAGAGCGTATTATTTGCGATACTGGTGAAGGTCTGGTGCATCGTTTATGGGAGCCGTTGGCGGCTAAGCAACGGCCGCCGTCGGGTTATGCGGCGAAATTTTCTATGCCGTTTTGCATGGCACTTGGATTCTATAAAGACGATGCCGGACTATCGCAGTTTAGCGATGAGCATGTGCAAATGCCGCACCTTTTAGCACTGGCCGAAAAAATTGCTTACCGAATTGATCCGGAAAATGAGTACCCTCGCAACTATTCCGGACACTTGGAGGTACGTCTTAAGTGCGGCGATGTCTTGACTTACCATCAACCTCATATGCGCGGTGGTGTGCACGAACCCTTAACGCCTGACGAACTTGAGGCAAAGTTTTTTGCTAATGCACAATTTGGTGGTTGGCGTAAATCGGATGCGCAGGCATTGCTGGCATTTTGCCAAAATCTGCGACAAGCGCCAGATCTTTCTGGTCTTAGTGCGTTTCGCGGTTTGTCTGTTCCACCAATCTAGTGTTGGCCTGCCTTTAACATAGCGTGGATAAATACATAAGGAATAGAAATTGACTGAGTACACATGTTCTGCAAAGTTAGCAGATTGGATTACAGATTTCTCTGTTACTGATATTCCGGCTCCAGTGCAGCAGGCAGTCGAGCATACTGTAATAGATACAGTGGCACTCGCTATTGCGGCACTTGAAACCGACTATGGCGTGGCTGTGCGACAGGCGTTTACGGTACCAGGTCCTTGTACCGTTTGGGGGCTTGATTCAGGTTGCGACATGTCAGGTGCAGCGGTTATCAACGGCACTTGCGGACACGGTGAAGATTACGACAACACGTTCGAGGGCTGTCCGGTGCACTCGGGTGTGGTGGTAGTGCCAGCGTTGTTTGCCGCAGGTGATGCAATGTCGCTTACTAATGCGGATGTGGTGAAAGGCCTTGTGGTGGGCATCGAAGTGGCCAATCGTCTTGGTCTGGTGGCGGGCAAAAGCGTACATCGAGCAGGGTTTCACCCTACTGCCGTTCTTGGCACCGTGGCAGCGGCCGCCGGCGTTGCTGCGGCGATGGGACAAACACGTCAACAGATTCAGGATACGCTTGGTGTTGCAGGATCAATGGCGTCCGGGATTATTGAATACCTTGCAGACGGTAGCTGGACCAAACGCCTGCATGCTGGGTGGGCAGCACAGTCAGCTGTTCATGCTGCTCGATTAGGTGCCGCCGGTTTCAACGGTCCAGGTACTGTGTTTGAAGGTGTACATGGTTTATACGCGGCGTTTGCGCCATCTATCCAGCCAGATTTCTCATCGCTGTGCGATCACCTCGGAACAGATTGGCAAACGGCCAATGTGGCGTTCAAAGCGTATGCCTGTGGCACCATGACACAACCTTTTATTGACTGCGCAGTACGACTAAAAAATAAAGGTATCAAGCTTGATGATATCGACAGCATGACTTGCGAAGTTGGTGAGGGTACAGTGCATCGGCTGTGGGAGCCGTTAGCACTTAAGCAAAAACCACCCACTGCTTATGCTGCCAAGTTTTCTTCGCCTTACACCATTGCCGCAGGTCTGCTGCACGGCGATGCGGGTCTTGCGCAGTTTACTGATGAAGCGGTTACTGATCCTCAAGCGCTCGCATTGGCCGCTAAGGTTCACTACAAAATAGATCCGAACAACGAATATCCAAAAAACTATACCGGTCATATTCGTCTGCAGTTAAAAAACGGATCGGTACTGGAAGAGCGTCAGGGACAACTTCGTGGTGGTGCAAAGCAACCACTAAGCCGCGAAGAAATTATCGGCAAAGCACAAGCTAATCTTGTTTTTGCTGGGTGGCAGGCTGCCGCTGCAAGTTCGTTGGAACGCTTTGCTACAACCCTCTTTGGCAACCTTGATCATCCTTTTTCTGCACGCCCGTTAGCAACGCTCAGTGGGTAATTCAAGAACAGTCACATTGTGGTCACAGTATTGTGGATTCGATCTGCTAAGCTCAATCTGATTCACAGTTTAATAGTATTGCAAATCCAATCTTGGAGCTCTGTATGTGCCTCAGCTTTTTCAGACGTGTTGTACTTTTATTCATTGCATCGGTTGGTCTGTTCACTTACTCCAATGTCAGTGCCCAATCAGTATTTGTTGACGTAGAGTACGGTGGAGATATTTTTTGTGCGATCAAATCAGACAATTCGGCGGTCTGTAATTCTGCGTCTAACGTAGCCGGAAGAACGCCTGCGGACTTACAGCCAGTTCTGGATATTGGCTCGGGGAATGCTGTAGCTTGTGCTGTGTTGGTGGGGGGCGATATACGCTGCTGGGGTCGAGACGATTTTGGTTTATTGTCACCGCCAACCAACGGTGCGCCTTACAAATCGATCGGTACTGATAACTCCCACAGCTGTGCAATAAACAAAGATGACGCCATTGAATGTTGGGGATTATCTTCAAACGGACGCCTGGATGCACCAGCAGGTTCTTTTCAACAATTGTCCGTTTCGATACGACAAGCATGCGCGGTGGATTTCAACGGGGCTGTTGCTTGTTGGGGCTTAAATGAAGAAGGAAGCACCGATGTGCCAGCTGACTTGCCTGTGGCACAGAAGGTGGCCGCCGGTGCTGCCTCCTCTTGCGCACTGTTGCTCGATGGCAGCATTCAATGTTGGGGACGTGATCTACCCGTGCCGAGCGCTGGTCCATTCGTAGATCTTGCAATGGTGGCCTATGGCACTGCCACTAGTGGTAGCGCCGGCGTCTGCGGCATCGATACCAACGGCAAGTTGGATTGTGTTTTCCGTGCGTATTTTTCTTCAGGTAGCACCTCTATTCAACCGCCCCAAACCCCTGTGCCGACAAGCTCGGGCAACGCCAGTCTATCCATGCGTAGTGTCACCAGTGGTTGTTATGTGACGAGCATCGGCGAGATTGAGTGTTTTGGATTTGTCCCATCTAGCGTGCCAGAATTGGACGACAACGTGGCTGTGCCTGCAACAACCGGCCTCAGAGCAGAGACCTATTCAAACACCACTGTCGAACTATTTTGGGATGCAGCTAGAGATGCGTTCAATGTGGCTGGATATGAAATTCAACGCAACGATGAAGTGGTTGCGTTTACGCAAAACGGTTCCAGCTTTTTATTTTACGACATGGTCGCAGGGGAGAGTACAACGTTTGCCGTTAGAAGGGTGTCGACTGAAGGGGCGGCTGGCCCTTTTTCCGATAGCATTGTCGTAGTAACTGGTGATGATCCTGGGCCGGAAACTGATGGTTATCAGCCACCTGTACGAGCTTATGAACCAGCAAGTTTGGAAGCACTTGTGTACAGTTCAACGGCATTGGAGTTGGTTTGGGAACGAGCGCAGACCTCTGAAATTGATGGGTACGAAATCCGACGAAACGGCGAGTTCATTGGGTTCACAAGCGGCACCAGCTTCTACGATACAGTTCCGAGCGCTGATCATATTTACACTTATGACGTTATCCCGGTCGATCGCGATGATGTTTCTGTATTTTACGGTTTTTCATCTATCAGCGTTGGATTGGGTGATGCTAAAGCCGAAGAGTGCTTGCTCCATGATTAAGTGCAAGATTAAAAAACGCTATGTATACAATTGACATTCGCAAGGGCGGTACACAGAAACGGTTTGGTATGTACTTGGCATCGGTATCGCGTTTTTGTGTATGAGCCAATTGCTTTTGAGTCTGCGGGTGCTGCTTCTAATTGTCGGTAGCCTCATCTTTAGCCGTATTAGTTGTCTCAGTTGAGAACAAATCCAATTCACCTTTGTCGCTAAAGCGAATGGCTCGCAAGCTACCCTCAGGTGCACCCAGTTTGCCCTTGAGTGCGTAGACAATTGGCTGATTAAGCATATTGCCGTCAGTCTGGTTGTCTCGTGCTCGTGCCAGCAGTTGGCGAATGGCACTAAATGCCGAAATACTAACCGGCACAGTGAGTAAAGCTTCACTGAATCGTGGAATTTCTCCGGCGGCGTTACTTACACCACTTGCCAGGCCTCTACCATCCAGATCGAGATTCACTGACATACCGTCGTACAATAGCGCACTTTCATTAGGGTTCTGTACTCGCAGCTTAAGTGCGAAACGAACTTCCAAACCCTCGCTCGGCAATGGTTCCATACCCACTACACGCACATTGGGTGAATCACCGCCCGATAAGGTAGCGCAACCTGTTAAAGAAGCAACAAGCGAAAGAATCAATACTACGACACATTGTTTCATAAAGTTATGTTGGCTCATAAGATGACGTGATTACAGTTTGTGAGCTATATAGAGTAAACAATAGCTAATTTATCAGCAAATGACACGTTGTTAGCGCGAGATAAGCTTTTATTTCTGCAAAGGCAGAATTGCGGGCAATGTCTGTTTTCAAGCTGTTTATCCTGCAGTGCTTTAGTTCGTCATCGGTCATTGCTACATGTACTGAAAATAAGCCAAGCCAAATGATCGCCGTAATTGAATTGGGCAAAGTGTAGAGTCAATGTTACGGCGTTAGAGTAGTCCATCACAATTACCGAATTTGATTTCAAATGATTCATATTTTTACCTTTGGGTGTTGGAGGATGTGCTTAAAATAGGGGAGTTGCTGTTTTACGAAATCGGAATTCATGGTTTATTCGGTCAGTACTCAATTTAATCTCATTCGCACAGTCGCTGGGGTGATATCCATCAGCATTAAAAACTGTATCGCCGTTATCTGTACGGTAGTTGCGATCTCTGTGTTTGCGCCATTCGCCTATGCAGAAGGTGGAAAAACCATTTTGGTACTGGATGCATCCGGTTCGATGTGGGGAAAAATTTCTGACGGTTACAAAATCCGCGTAGCACGTAATGTCGTCAATAATTTGCTTGAGTCCTTACCTGCCGATCAGGAAATTGGATTGGTTTCTTACGGGCATCGAGAAAAAGATTCTTGTGACGACATTGAATTGTTGGTACCGCCTGTTACCGGAACTCGTGATGCGATTATTGAAGCGATCGAAGCACTTGATCCAAAGGGCAAAACGCCGCTATCTGCAGCTGTTATAAAGGCAGCAGATGAGCTGGGTCTCGAAGAGAACGACGCAACCGTCATTTTGATCTCCGATGGAGAAGAAACCTGTTCTATGGACCCTTGTGCTGTCGCGTTTGAACTTGAAAAGCGTGGCATTGATTTTATCGCTCATGTCGTAGGATTTGATATCAAGAAATCAGACGACCAAGCCCAGTTACAATGTCTGGCTGAAAACACCGGTGGTCTGTTTTTCTCAGCAAGCAATGAATCTGAGCTAACTGAAGCGCTGGATACCATCAGTTTTGCCATGTCTGAGGCAGCAAAGCAGGTTCAGTTTTCCGCTGTTGTTCAAGATCATAAAAGAACACCAGTTCGCACTGACATACAGTGGACACTCAAGCCAATATCGACTGCCGACAACACAGCGACAACGGCAAACATCAACCTGTTATCTGATGAGAATAGAACAGCCGAAACAGTTCAGGCATCACTTGACCCTGGCAGGTACACTCTGTCTGTTACTCGCAACAGTGACGGTGTAACGACATCACTTGATCTGGACTTAACGAGTAGCGAGGTTAGTGAGTTTGTTTTAACGTTGCCACCAAAAGCCAGCATTGAAGGCCCCATCACTGTAAGCATCGGCGAAATATTCGATGTGGAGTGGCAAGGCCCTGGTCAGGAAGGTGATCTTATTGCGGTTGCAAATTCGGTCAGTCCGGACGCCGAAATCATCGCCGTGTTCACTGCAAAAAGCGCCGATGCCGCCAATAAGACAACGCTAGTTGCGCCGACTGAGCCTGGCAAATACGAACTGCGCTATGTTTACGCGGCCCAACGATCAGTTATTGCCACAACCTTATTGGATGTCGCGGACGCATCAATAACGTTGGATGCTCCCGACGAGGCTAATGCAGGATACCTTGTAGCTGTAGATTGGGAAGGTCCTAATGTTCCATACGATACCATTGCAGTGGCTGAAGTAGGCTCTGCAGAAAGTATAAACGAGACCGGCACGTATCTCGGCAAACCAGCTACAGTCCAGATGCCAAGCAAGCCTGGTACTTACGAAATTCGTTATGTGCTACATCAAGATCGTAAAATATTGGCGTCGCGAAAAATTAATGTAGCTGAAGGCGCCATTGAACTTAATGCGCCCAATGAAGTTGGGTTGGGCTATCTGGTGAATGTCGATTGGGTAGGGCCAAATGCTCCGCAAGATATCATCGCCTTGGCCGAAGTTGGTGCAAGTGAAAACTTAACTGAGACGGGCACTATTCTGGGTAACCCGGCGCAAGTCAGGGTGCCAACCAAGCCAGGTGACTATGAGCTGCGCTATATCTTGGACAACGGCCGCACGACTATGGCCACACGCTCCATAAAAGTCATTGAAGCCGGTGTAGTTCTAGATGCGCCTACCGAAGCCAGTGTTGGTGAAATCATCAACGTAAACTGGACGGGACCAAACCAGCCAAGCGATGTTATCGCGGTAGCTGAATTGGGTTCAATTGATAACCTGAATACTTCAGGCACCTACCTTGGCAATCCAAGCAAGTTACAGATGCCAATCACGCCAGGAAACTACGAGATTCGTTATGTGTTGCACCAGGATCAAACAGTTATGGCTTCGCAACCAATCACAGTGATTGATGCCGAAGTGTTACTAAAAACACCAAATGAATCCAACGTTATTGACTAAATCTTTGTTAACGCAGGTAGGGTCCGACTTAACAACATGTCTGGTGTATTTGTGTAGGGATTTTCAATCTATATATCAATCTAATAGTTTCGTTCTTTAGCTTGACGTTCATTGCCGGAAATTAGTATATCCAGCTTAATGGCCCTGTGACTCGGTTGGCTGTACCGAGCTGATTTTCAAGCCGACTGACCCAGCGCGACCCATTGGCAACCGTCACGTAGTTGATATCGGTTTCTTCGGACTTGTCCCCGGTGGACAAGAACGCGACAAACTGGCCATCTGGAGACCATACCGGATCGACAAAGTGTTTGTTGCCGGTCACTAGCTCGCTACGATTTTCTCCGTTTAAACCCATTGTCCAAATTTGCTGATTCCACTCGAATGCGAGTCGAGTACCGTCGGGTGATACGTCTGACCCGCCCACTCCCGCTATGATGTTGTCGTTGATCAGTTCGGGTTGACCACCGAGTGGATACCGAAACAGCCCGGCACCAGTGACAATGAGCATGTCATCGTTGACCCACGTTGGATAGTAGGCGTTCTGTATGGTGTAAATGACTTCAGAGTCGCGAAATACCCACACGTCAGACCGATTGAAATCAGTATCAAGCCATTGTGCCTCGACTGCGAGGAGTTCGCCCGAAGGTGAGAGTTGCCCGTAAGCAAACTGTCGTGCAAGTATTCCGGGACTGTCGAACACTGATGAGCACGGGGTTAGAATGTCAACGCTGCCGTCAGTGTTGAGTGTTTGCACTCGATTGACAAGTCGACCACAGCCAATCGTGTGTACGAGTCGACCGCTGGAATGACGCCATGGATTCGCGCCGGTCCCGGCTCGCTCGACAATGTCATCGGGCAACTGCATGTGGATCATGGCGACATCGTCTCCAAGCCACGTCCTCTCCATTAACGTTAGCACCCCGGTGGACGGTGCCCCCGGCACATTGGTCGGATCTTGTACGACGTTGCCGTTCGGTGTTGTTTGCGATGAACTATTTGGCGTTGTTGGTGATGACCCACCGCAGGCCGCCATAATTAACGCTCCTGCAACAACCAAAACTAACCGCATGGCCGGCAGCCTATTCATAGCAATAGCACCGTATCCGATTTGTGTGCAGACCATGTCGATAGCTCCTAATTTGAAGACATAATTGGATATTAAAGGTTAAAGAGTAATTAGTACAATTAGGATCTACCCTGGTTTTAGCGGCTATAGAAGTTCGCAGAACGCTTTAATGTGTTGATCTTCATTCAGCAGCTCCAACTGTTTCATTTATAAAAGAGAGCCCGGTTGATCTGTTTTCTGAAGATTGCAGTGCGCTCAATGTTCTGAATGTTGCTAACTTGTCGCAGTTATTGTTGCACTCTGTAAGAGCATCTGCTGATGTAGAGCAACTGACTTTACATGACACGATGTTACTATTTGTGCATTGCAAAAGAATTGCCTACGCCATGAACAAGACACAAGAAATCTACGTTAGCACAGACATTGAAGCCGATGGCCCAATACCCGGTGCGAACTCTTTATTGAGTCTTGCATCAGCTGCGTTTACCAACAGCGGAGAGTTGTTAGCCACGTTCTCGGTCAACATTGATACTTTGCCAGGCGCAACTTCTGACCCTGAAACCATGAAATGGTGGTCGACACAAGAAGCAGCATGGCAAGTTTGCCGCACTGATACGAAAACGCCACAACAGTCAATGAATGACTATCACGCCTGGTTAAAAGCCTTGCCGCACAATCCAGTATTCGTTGGTTATCCTGCAGCGTATGACTTTATGTTTGTCTATTGGTATTTAATCAAATTTGTCGGCAACAGCCCGTTTTCCCATTCAGCAATAGATATTAAAACGTTAGCGATGGCGCTAATGAAAGTAGATTATCGCTTGGCGTCAAAGAAACACATGCCCCAAGAATGGTTCAGTGATCATCAACACAGCCATGTAGCGCTCGACGATGCTATTGAGCAGGGAAGGTTGTTTTGCAATATGTTAAAGGAATTACATAGCTAAAGAACGCATCTGCAGCTACTTTAAAAACAGGTATTCTGGCTTGCCGCAATACGGTTCCTGCAATCGTGGCCAGTGTGTTAAGAGTCTATTCATATTGGTTTGGGGTAAGGTAACCGGGTACTTCTTTATCCAAATCCAATTGGTCTACAAGTACGCCAAACTATCACTTATATAGACTAGTTTAGACTTCCGAAAATAATGCTAGGGTAGAACCCACAGGTCTATTATGATTCGGGGAGGAAGATGTGGTCGATGCAGTCGAAATTCTCTGGACACCTGCAGGTCAGAATCTCCCTTCTTTGGGCTCTCGGGCACTCGTTGATGTAACAGATGGCGACACGCCAAATATACGCATGCCTGTGCGTATGTTATCCATTGACACTCCAGAAATTACTGCGCGCTCAAGCGACAAGGCGGCAGACATTGATCAGGAATTTCTGCAGCTTGCTGAATGGATACGGCAGGGAAAAGCACCAGTAACAAATACATTTCGAGAATACATACTGCCAAAACTTGAGACCGGAAGTGGTGGCTCGCTGCAATTCAAGCAAGGACAGCAAGCAAGCTCATTCTACAAAGCAAAAAGCGATGAGCGATTAACCAGGGAAAGTGGCCGAAAAAGAAATTTGTTTGTGCGCTCGGCCGACGTACCGTTTGATCGATTTGGCCGACTGCTTGCTTACGTTGCTCCTTCCTACAGTAAAACCGAGCGCGCGCAAATGACGCGACGAGAAAGGGCAACATTCAATCTTGATTTAATTGAAAGTGGTTGGGCTACACCCTTTATCTTGTTTCCAAGTATTCCAGGAGAGCTTGATTTACCCATTTTTCTTGAATCCGCTGTATCTGCAATGGAGAATAAGGCAGGGCAATACGTGGAGGAGTTTTTTCTTCCTGCCTATGAGTATCGCATGTGCGAGAAACTGCATGACATAACCAAAAAACTGGTTGCGGGTCAGGAACTGTCATTTCCAGAGCAGCTTGAGTGGCGCAGTCGTTACTGTGCTGATATGCGAACAAGAAGATTATATGGACCAGAAGCTTACACAGACATTCCAGAGCCGTATCGCTTGTGGGTTTGGCCAGACGATGTACAGGAAGCTATTGGTAAGCTTAATTTGGTGCCGAAGGAGTAGTTTATATTAAATGTGTAAAACCAATTGAGCACTTGTTAGTGCGATACAAGTCTGCCTAACTGGTAACTCGACAGTAGTCTACAGCAGGTTTTTAATAGTGGAATTAGTGCAGGGCAGTGTCATTTGCTCAATTGACTCATGTTCACGGAAGACTCAATGAATTACACACAAAACTATTTTCATTTGCAGGCACCACTTTTTCTGGCGGCCTTAATGCTCAGTGGCTATTCATTCGCAGCAGACTACACGCTGGAAAATAATCGTTGGTCACTGCTCACAATACCCGCTAACAGTTCAACTCAATCAATCGAACAACTATTTGAGGACGATCTGCCAACGTCAGCGTATGGCGAAACGTGGGCTATATTCACCTTCGACCAGCTATCCCAGAGTTATGTTAGACCCGCCATCGACAGTAACCTGGCACAAGGCGATGGCCTCTGGATAATTCAAAATACAGGCGCGGATGTCACGATTGATCTCCCTGCCGATATACCCGATGGTGATGCGCAGCTATCCAATGCCTGTGCCTCAACTGAGGGGTGTTTTTCCGCAAAGATTTTAACTACAGCAACCCGCAGTACCTGGAGTTTACTGGGTGCACCTTATTCTTCTGCCGTTGATATTGCAAAAATTCGGATCACAAGCTCAAATGGCTTTTGTACCGAGGCTTGTGATCTTGAACAAGCAAAATCTGAAGGTCTATTGCTTGGTGATCAGTGGGCATACGATGCCAGCAGTGGACAATACGTGGCACTGTCCAGTACAGAATACTTGCAGCCATGGTCTGCGTTTTGGGTTCGTTCGGCAGCGTTGCCAGCTGGTACAGAAGTTATTTTGCTTTTCCCCAAACCTGATGACGGCAATAACAATAACGGCGTCCTGGGGCTCCATACTTCATATGATGAATTAATCAAAATTCGAAAAAGTGCTCTCGATGGCAACACACGCTATCAGGAGAGTATCGACAGAATAGCCTCGATAGCCGAGGAAGGTTGGCCTTATGGTGATGTCGGTACACCGTTTGCCGGAACGCCTTTCATCGATAGCGTGTACGACAAAGAATGTATGAGACTTGTTGAGCCTCAAGCTGGCGGTATATTGCCAAACGCTGGTACTAATATTTATTCGATGGTGCTCGCTTATATTCTGACTAACAATGTGAATTACGCTGATCAGGCAAGAAATATAATCTTGAACTTTGCTGATTCATCAGGATTCAACACCGTTATCGATGGCACCGTAAAACTTAACGGCGCTAATCAATGCGCATTGGAAATCGCATTGTTAACGCCGTTATTAATTGAGTCTGCTCTGTTGCTCGAAGCCTATCCGGGGTGGACGTCGGCAAATAAAACCAAAGTGCAATCTTGGCTTGCTACTGAGGTATTCCCGGTGACAGCAGCAATCGCCCGAACACGTAAAAACAACTGGGGCACGGCCGCCGCATATGCAAGCTGGGCAGTTGGACACTATTTGACTGGGTCTGCAATTGTGTTAAATGAGGTCTATCCTGTGGCTAAAAGTGTTTCGCCTGCAACAGCAAAGGATGAGCATTTACAAACTCAGTTAGATATCGTCGGAAACACGTGGGCCGGTGATACTAAATGTGAGAAATTTGGCTTTCAACCTCACGGTGGATATCCAGATGAGCTCAGGAGAGGCAGCACAGGGTGTGATGGTACATACCTGTTTGCAGATGACTTATCTTTCGCTTATCAAACTACCACCATGGAACACTTGATATACCACGCCGAATCGTTAAGACGTCATAGTGAAAACGAACTTTACCAATACAAACTCAGTAATGGCGAATCGCTAATGCTCAAGGGGATAACGTTTGTTATCGACAACCCAAATGGCACATCGTACGACTGGAAACCTACCAAGCTTAGCTCACTGCGAATCGCCAATAGCTATTTGAACGACAACCGGTTGTGTGAACAGCTGGCAAAAGGTATTTATTTTAGTGAAGGTCGATATGTACCTTTTTCGCAATTAACGTATCCGGATGTTTGCCAATAAGCGTTCGAGCGATTATCACTGCTCGACCTGCTGCTTAGGATTTTTTCACTTTGAATATGCGAGCTGCCGATCATTGGTTTTAGCTTATGTGTTGCATGGACGTACCACGTGTTGTTGTACAGCTGCTTGTACATCAGCACTTAATAAAGCCAGTCGCTCTGGTGTAAGCTCCGCGTTGTAATCCATATTGGCATCTTCCACTAAACCATCTGACACAGTCATGCTGAGATGACCAAGATAACATCCACTGCCTGAACTCACTGGAATAGCTAAAGGCTCTGGGAATGCAAATTGGTGACTATCATTTACGTCCTTTGTCGTTCGATTACAAATATCGCGCCTCTTTTTCTTACTGTAGTAACAGGAAACATCGGGTATTCTGTCGACCAGTACAGAGTAGTTAGCGCGAGTCGCGGTGTAATCACCGTATTCTAATCGCATAACTTTAGCGTCATTAGCTTCGAAAGCATACAATGAGTAGCCATCGATTGTTTTACGACCTTTAAGAGGAAGACTGAATGTAAAGCAGCTCGCCATAGTGAGCTTAGAGGATTGAGGACAATGCACTCTGATTTGGATATTTTTCTCAGTTGTATGCTTGTCTGTTGCGTATACTTTCATGTCGTAAGACATTACAACAATATTAGATTTACCGTCATCACGGATATCTTCAGCTTTGCTCACTGTTTTTGCAGTGGCGCAGCCAACACTCAGACATAAAGGCAAAATCAAAAAACACAAAGCGCGACTATTATTTGATGTGATATTTGTTGCAAGAGTGGATATGAGGCTGGCAGTAAGATTGCAGATGGATATTCTCAGGATTTGTTGATTCATTGATGGTCACTCCTCTGACCTTTTTAGGCCTAGGTTATTTAACACGGCCAGTTGTTATCTCGATTCCAAATTCGATTGATCTTCACGTTATCCGGGTAATGATACAACAGAGCAGAAAAAAGCACTAGCACGACAGGCGGGTGGAACTGTGCTTTCAGGTGTGTCGGCTGTGACAATACAACTAAAGTATAGATGCTTAAATTGACCTAGTGGTGCAAAGCTAATACATTCATCATAGTTACACTCTACTGTCAGGCCACGGTGTAAGAGTAGGCCACGTCGTAAAAATTTAGACAGAAGGAAATTGTTGTATGACTATAACAATTACATTGTTCAGTTTTTTGATCGTGCTGGCAGGCATTCTATTGTTGATCAATCCTAAGCCGCTGTTTGATTTACTGGGAAAGAATCTCAATAAATCTTATGTATATGTTTCGGCGGTTATTGTCAGATTAGTGCTGGGTGCGTTTTTAGTTGCCACCGCTTCGCAATCCAAATTTCCTGTTGCAGTTCAAATAGTGGGATGGTTATTGATAGCTGTGGCAGTTGGTCTGGTTATAGTGGGCAAAAGCAATTTCAAAAAACTGTTGAGTTGGGTCCTGTCACGCTTTGCGCCCTATGCTCGTGTAAGTGGTTTATTTGCTGTGCTCTTTGGCGGACTGTTGTTATATGCCTACGTTTAAAAAAGCCTGCGTTTGAATATATTTTTCTAAAAGTTCTATCTGGACAGCTTTTAAATCATTGATCACTATTCAATGCTTAAGCTTGGATGGTGTTTATTTGTCTACTGTGCAAACGACCGCTGGTCACATAGGCCGTATCAGTCGGTTGCATTGTTCATTGATCGTTATGATAACGGTGCAAGGGTATGAGCAAATCTGAATTAATTACTTAATCTGTTAAATTTTAGGCCGCACAATTGCGGTGGCTTGAGGTCCGTGATCAAGCACTATGTCTGATCACGGCAGTAATCTTGAACCGCATGTGTTGTATCGTTCCATTGGTTCATCAGTGAAGATCACCGACAATTGATTGTCGCTTACTTACTAACAAGGTCTGCTTCAAGTTGAACAGCCTCTATCATTTTGTGTAGTCACTCTGTACCGAGCTGGGCGGTATTCAGTTATTACCAGTTCATACCTTTCAAGCCTCACCTGTTACTATAGTGCTGTACAAATCCAAGGAACAATAGCTTACCGATTTTAGCGTCTTTACCGATTACGACTTACATGGAGCAGATCCAACATGGTTAGTATCGCAACAGCCGTCAAAACCTCTGAGGAAATAGCCAGAGAAGTTGTAGCGCCCAGTGCTGACTTAGTCGATCAGAACGCGCAGTGGCCCAGACAAGCAATTCAATCTTTGCAGTCAACCGGCCTGACCGGGTTGGTTATACCGCAAGAACTCGGTGGAATGGGGCATGGGTTGCTGGCGCTTACCCGAGTTTGCGAGGTTCTGGGTGGAGAATGCGCGTCAACAGCAATTTGTTTTGGCATGCATTCTGTTGGCGCATCGGTCATTGCGGCCAATGCAACAGACGAGCAATGCGAACAGTTTGTACAGCCAATCGTTGCGGGAAAGCACATTACCACCCTGTCTTTAAGCGAAGCCGGTACCGGTTCGCATTTCTATCTACCCCAAACCAGCCTAGAGGCTGATGACAATGGTTTTGCGTTAAATGGGCAAAAAACCTTCGTCACCAATGGCAGTAATGCTGATTCCTATGTTGTATCAACGGTAGCCGCTGATCCCGACGCGCCAATGGGGCAATTTTCATGTGTTGTCGTTCCAGGAGGGGCTAACGGTGTCAGCTGGGGTGCAAATTGGGATGGTATGGGCATGCGTGGAAATTCATCCCGAACAATGGACCTGTCCAACGTACGATTGCCACCAAGTAGCTTGCTGGGTAACAAAGGCGATCAGATCTGGTACATATTCAATGTTGTTTGTCCCTATTTCCTGGTAGCAATGTCTGGTACGTACCTTGGCATCATGAATTCTGCATTGGAAGATGCAAAACAGCATCTGAGCAAGCGCCACCATACTCACGTTGGGCTGACGCTCGCACAAGTGTCGGTACTACAGCATCGGTTAGGGCAGCAATGGGGGGTAGTGGAACGAACCCGACGCCTTGTCTATCATGCTGCGAAGCGATTCGATGACGGCGATCCGGATGCACTAATAGCATTAATGAGTGCAAAGGCTGAAGTAGCAGACAGTGTGGTTTCAGTGGTTAATGAAGCGATGACCATGGTAGGTGGAATAGGCTATCGGGACGGCTCCAGGCTACATCGGTTTATGCGCGATGCTCGAGCTTCTCACCTGATGTCTCCTACCACTGACATGCTTAGAATCTGGATTGGTCGTGCGCTGCTCGGTCAGCCCTTGCTGGCAGATTGACATGATCATGAACGATCGCATAAATACAATGGCGCCGCGCGGGCAAGTAATCGCTGTTGGAATGAATGATGAATTGCTTGCGTCGATAAGTAATCAATTGCCGAACGAGTTGCACCTTGAACACTTGCTGGGTCCTCAACGTCTAAAACAACAAGTTGATCAGGGATTGTTGCAATGTGATGCGGTGTTACTGGCGCCAAGTATCGAAGACCCGATTGAAACATCTCGACAAGTCCATCGTTTCGACAAAACAATACCGATCATTATTTTGACCGCATTGAAAAGCTTCGACGAATTGCGACTTTCCATCATGTTTTCACCATTGCTTGGCAGTGAGGTTGTGCCATGGCGAAGTGATGATCTTTCACGGTTACCGCAGGCCATAGCCACTGCGGTTGAACGCCATCAACAGCGACGTAAATACCTGGATAACATAGCATCGGTGCAACCCAAGCTGGGTAATCTTGAGTTGTCTCAACCCGAAGTAGGGCATTACCTCGATCGACTGCTGAACCAAGCGCCTATAGGGGTCGTGAGCCTTGACTCACGGGGTTGTATTTTGGCCACCAACCCACAGGCCAGCCGTTTACTGGGCATCAGTGAAAAACAGGCGCTCGGCACCGCATTGGTAGATTACTTTAAGGCAGAAGGACATGATCGACTGACTAACTTACTAACTCGCAGTTGCGTTGCGCAAATTTTCGGATCGAAACCAGAAGTATTTGAACGTGCCTCTTCGGGCAATATGGTGCGTAACCTGGAAGCGTCCGCTTCACCCATTGCGTATAAAGGAGAACGCAGGGGGTACATGGTTATCCTGCAAGATGTAACTGAGCGTGTGCGAGCAGCGCAGCAGAAACAGAAAAATGATGCGTTGATGAGAACATTATCAAGCGCGTTGGAGCAAGCAGCAGACTCGGTGATGATAACTGACGCAGAACGAATTATTGAATACGTTAATCCTGCATTCGAATCTTTAACCGGCTACACAAAGGATGAGGCCATAGGGCGCAAAACGTATTTTCTACGATCAGGGCTTCACGACCAGGCCTTCTACGGCAAGCTGTGGGAAACCATTAGTAGTGGTGGTGTATATCGCGGTGTGTTGGTGAATCGTAAGAAAGACGGCAGAGAATACCATGAAGAAAAAACCATAACGGCGCTTCGAAATGCAGAAGGTAAGGTCACCCACTACGTATCTACTGGGCGCGATATTACCGATCGTCTTAATGCTGAAAAAGCCATTAGCCAGCACCAAACCGAACTGGCTCATGTGTCGCGCCTCAGTACGCTTGGGGAAATGACTTCGGGCCTGGCACACGAGTTAAACCAGCCTTTGTGTGCGATCACCACTTACGCGCAAACGTGCTTGCGCGTAATAAGCAGCGAGTATGACAAAAAAGCGAAATTGCGCTATGGCCTGGAGCAAGTTGTTAAACAAGCAGAGCTTGCTGGAGGCATACTAAAACGCCTGAGAAATTTTTCACGTAAACGTGTCATACCCAAACGACGCGTTGACTTGCGACATATTGTTAACGAGGTTGCTACGCTGAGTGATTCAGAACTTAAAGACAATAATATAGTGTTATCCATAGAGCAAGGTGAGGGGCAGCTTCAAACAGTTGCAGACCCCATTCAAATAGAGCAAGTGTTACTGAATCTGTTAAGAAACAGTATTGATGCAATGGCCGACGTACCTCCAGATCGAAAAAAAATATTACTGCAGTTAAGTAAAATTTCCAATCGGGAGATTAAGGCAACCTTGTCTGATTGTGGACACGGTTGCAGTGAAGATATTGTCGAATGGTTGTTTGAGCCCTTCTACACGACCAAGCTGAATGGGTTGGGCATTGGGCTTGGCATCAGTCAATCAATTATAGAGTCGCATGGCGGTAGGTTGTATTTGGAGGAGAACAGTTCAACGGGTGCCGCCTTTAGCTTCACATTACCCACAGTAGAGGCATCGGTCGAAGAAAGTTTAATTGAAGAGGGCGTAGCTGTTAGCTGAAAAACATTGAACCATAAATCATTGGCGGGAGATCATCCATGGAAATACCCGAAGCGCCCGCTTCACGGGTATACGTAGTTGACGACAACCCAGCGGTTCGTGATGCAATACGCTGGTTGGTTGAGGAAGTTGGCCTGTGCGCGCAGGTGTACTCAACAGCACAGGAGTTTATTAGTGAATTCGATCCTGATGCCATTGGTTGTCTGGTGCTGGATATTCGAATGCCGGGTATGGGTGGTCTGGAGTTACAGGACTATCTACTGAGTAATAAAATATCTGTTCCTGTGATTGTGGTAACCGGCCACGGTGATGTGCCAATGGCAGTACGGTCAATGAAAAACGGTGCATTCGACTTTCTGCAAAAGCCGTTTAACGATCAAACACTGCTTGATACAATCTTTCTTGCAATCAAACACCATCAACAGATAGTAGAGAACGCACGGCAACGCTCACAGGCTTGTCAAAATCTCGCCACATTGACACGACGAGAAGAGCAGATTCTAAAAATGCTGCGTGCGGGAAATTCCAGCCGAAAAATCGCCGAAGATCTGCATATCAGTGTTCGCACTGTTGAAGGCCATCGAGCGAAAATAATGGATAAGATGAAGTCAAATTCGGTCGCGGAGTTACTTGAACTCGCTCATATAGCAGAATCGGCCTAAAACTCAATCACCTCTTCACCGTATTTCTCCATCTGCATACAGGTAGATACCCGCGTATAACACGTAGAACTACTTGTTTAGTGCGTGTTTTTTCGTGGTTACTTTCCAGGTTTACGCGTACGTTTTCGTATTTACCGCCCTCGTTGAAAGCGATTTAATTAAGTTGGACTTGATGGGAGACGGACAATGCTGGATACCTTATCCGAAGAGTTAAAAACGAGCAGAGCCTTTGAAGAACAGATGCGAGAATTCGGCACAATCGTGACGAACAGCGATGCAATTCAGAAAACGTTGTCTGATGCTGTAGACGACGGGGTTTCAAGTCATGGCTTTTGTGAACTGTATGTGTCGACTGCTGCAGAAAACGGCATAGATTTCACAGTCGAACAAATGAAAATTGCCATGCATGAACAAAAACAAGGCAGCGACAAAGTACTGCCCAGTTTCGTGCAAAAACTGATAACGATTCTCTGAATGATCAATCCCAGAATCATTAAATAAACAGGCGCACACTCATGGAAAATGATTTTTATTCGCAAGATAATCATGGCCCATTTGAGCTGTTTGATCTCGGTGATTTTAAACTGGAAAATGGCGGCCAGATTCCTGACTGCAAGCTGGCGTTTAGTACCGCTGGTAAGCTCAATGCCGCCAAAGACAATGCAATCTTACTACCGCATATGTATTCTGGCACCAGCAAACATATGCTGGACGTGTTGGTCGGAGAAGATCTCGCGCTAGACCCCCGAAAATATTTTGTCATATTGCCAAACCAACTTGGCAATGGTCTGTCCAGCTCACCACACAACACGCCAGCGCCATTTGATGGTGTTAGGTTTCCCGAGCTGACTATTGGCGATGATGTTCGTGCCCAACACAGGCTCGTGGTAGAAAAGTTTGGCATCGAACACCTCGCATTGGTACTGGGGTGGTCGATGGGAGCACAACAAACCTATGAGTGGTGTGTACGCCATCCTTCGATGGTTAAGCGTGCTGCGCCTATAGCGGGTACCGCTAAAACCACACCTCATGATTGGCTCTACACACAGGTTGTTGCAGATGCCATCACTTCCGACCCTGCCTGGAACAGTGGTCAGTACACCGAACCGCATGCCGTCACTGAAGGGTTGAAAAACCACGCTCGAATATTTGCGTTGTTTGGAGCTAGTACAGAACTCTACAAACAATCGGGCTGGAGCGAGATTGGTATTGATTCGATGGATGCGTTTATCTCGGGGTTCTGGGAGGCCTGGTTTGCATCAATGGATCCCAACAATTTGTTGTGCATGTTGTCAAAGTGGCGCCGAGGTGATGTGTCACTAGGTAGTGGCGGAGATCTTGCCGATGCCCTGGCAAAGATTCAGGCCAAGGTATCCGTCATTGCCTTTGCGGAAGACATGTTCATTCCAGTTAGAGATTGCAAAGCGGAGCAAGAACTGATTCCTGATAGTGAGCTTATTGTATTGCCGAGCTTATGGGGTCACTTCACACCGCTTGTACCAATTCCCGGTAATCGCGATCCATTAAACGCAGCTATTGCAAAACTGATGGCAACAGAGGTGCGTGAACTGGAATACAGCGAATGAATTCAAGTTTCAAAATCAGAGGATATTAAGAATGTCTAATGTGATAACGACTCAATCGGGAGCACAGGTTGGTTCATGGGATGGAGTAGATGTCAAAGATCTTCAAAAGGAGCTGAACCGGATTCGTCAACTATTAAAAGACGAGGGTGGTGTTGACAAGATAAACGCTGCTGATATGCCACACAGGGATAAATTGCCAGAAGATCTGCAAAGTTTCACAGCCTATCCAATTTGGGGCTTTGACAGCCAACAGAATTGTCTTTGTGGTGCGAGAGCCAATCGTATCGTTTCTGTGGATGATGTACGCCAGTATTCAATGGTTGAACACCATTAGCTCGGTTTTATTGTTGATTTTCAATTAAATTCCGTATCTCTGGAGGATACAACTATGGAAAAACTTATAAAAGGTCATCTTGTTTATCTGTATACACCCTTGGGAATCATAGCCTGTACGCTTGGAATATTGCATGGCGGTGCATGGGTATGGCTTGGGGTGGGTATATTTGCTTTTAATATTATTGTTGATTCGCTGACATCTTCGGTACACCCTAAAGGAGCACCTGCTGACAGTGAAGGCGGCTCGTTGGGAATACCGGCCGTACTCAATACAATGATGTACGCTCAGTACCTTTTATTTGTCATTTTACAACTCAGCCTGGCATGGAGGGTTTATCAGTATACGGCCGGCGTACCGATTGGTCCTGGTGAGCTGTTCGGGTTCAGTGTTGTTAATGGCATAACGGGATGGCAGCTTGTTGGCGCTACTATTGCCGCGGG
>CALIMV010000377.1 GCA_938045275.1 uncultured Granulosicoccaceae bacterium | reverse complement strand
GCTTTGTCGTTATTGTTTGCCATCATAATTTGTAATCCGGTTGGCAAGCCACTTTCGTGCATTGGAATGGATATTCCGCACAGTCCAAGCATGTTGCCCGGTTGCGTATTGCGCGAAGCGAGTAGAGCGCGTTCGTGCAATTCTCCTGATTCAATGTCAGCCAGTGCAATGGGCTCAAAAGGGCAAGTTGGTGTTAGCCAGCAATCAAGATCATTAAAACTGATTGCGGCTTTCTGGCTGAGTTGCTGGCGACGTTTTTGTGCTGCTATATATTCAACTGCACTTACCTGTAATCCGTGTGCGCTGCGTTGGCCTGATACTGTATCCATGCCATCTTTAATTTCTGTGAAAAACTCGGGTGTAATATTTGCGATGAGTTCGGCTGCCATAATGTTTGGCATGACATAAGCGCGTTCCACTGCTTCGGGAAAGTCAATGTCGTGCCGAATAGCCCCTGCCGCAACCAAAGCATCACAGGCTCGATTAAAATCTGCAGCCACATTTGTATCCAAATCTTCAAGAAAATAGTTGTTTGGCACACCGAATCGAAATCCGTTAAGCGACTGCTTTGCCGTGATTGTTTCTCCGGTCATTAAAGTGTGCAGCAGTGCGGCATCGTCTACGGTACGGCACAAAGGGCCTACTGAGTCGAAGGTTTGCGACAACGCAAATATTCCGTCTGTTGGCCATCTTCCCATGCTGGTTTTGTGTCCGACGATGCCTGTCATGCAGGCGGGTATTCGAACAGAACCGCCGGAGTCAGTACCGAGACCCAAACCTACAATACCAGCAGCAACAGCCACCGCTGAGCCGCTGGACGAACCACCCGGTATTCGATGGGTTTCTCGGTCTACCGGATTCCACGGAGTACCGCGCGACTCATTAATGCCAGTCGCACCAAAAGCGAATTCCACGGTTTTGGTTTTACCCAGCACGATAGCGCCGGCGGCGTGCATGGTTTTTATTACCGAGCCCTCACTGCCACTCAAGTGAGCAGTGCTGGCGTTTGAACCATTGGTGGTCGGTAAGCCCTCTACGGCCATGATGTCCTTGACGCCGATGGGTAGTCCCATTAAGGGTCCCAAATCGCGACCGCTGGCCAGTAGCTTGTCCATTGCACTTGCGGTTGAGTGAGCGCGATCTGCATCTATGTACTCAAACGCACCTAGTTGTTCGTTGGCGTTCGCACGAGCAAGACAAATATCAATAGTTTGTTCAAACGAAAGCGCTTTACGACGAACTTGCTTTGCCCATGAGGCAATACCGTTTATAAAAAGATCTTTTTCTGCTAATGGGGTCGTAGCCATAACTGTTATGTAAGTTCCAACGATTGAATTGGTTGACCGAAAACGGGTAGAACGCTATCAGGCCCTACCATAAACAACCGATCATGCTTCGCCGGAGACACATTGTGCCCCCCGGTGAATTGACCGAAAGCGGGCAGAACTGAATACTGTTGTCCAAACCAGAACACGGGTGCGCGAACAGTATCATTACGACTAGCGCTGAGTCGATAGCATGGATGTACATGACCACACATTACATGTCCACGCGCATCAGTACCAGGCTCGTGCTGAAACACCAGTGTGCCTTCGTGCAAAGGTTGTGTATGCCACTGTATGCGATTATCGATTAGCGATTGTCCATCAGGATTGTCGTGATTGCCGGCAACGACTTGAACGTTGAGCTGCTGATGTCGGTCGAGAAATTGAGTTAACTTGTCTAGCCAGGATTCCGATCGGTTTGGCCGAGCATGTATAAGGTCGCCCAACACAAGTAAGCGAGCTGCTCCGCTTTGCAATACCAGTTCTTCCAGGCGATCGATGTCAGCTTCACTTGGGCCCGCGGGAATTGGGTTGCCGGCGCGGGCGAATACCTGCTCTTTGCCAAGATGGGTATCGGCTACCAAAAGTGTTTTTTCCGCTGCCCAATAGGCTGCACGCTGTGGGTGTAGAAAAAGCGTTACGCCAGCGCAACTGGCTGCATAGCAGTGACTTTTGAAATCACGAATCATGTTGAAATCACGGAATATATAAAATCACACAGCATTAATTAGAATCACACAACATTAATTAGAATCACGCATCCAAAGTATTATCCATGGCTTTCTCGAGTTTGTTGAGCATACGAGTAATTCGGCTTTGAAACGACTCTGATGACACGGTTTGGCTTTGTAAAGACTCGGCCCACAATGGAAACGACAACGGTGTTAACTGTGCTGGTCGATTGAAAATCCAATTTTGCGATTGTATACGAATCAAGGTTGTTTCGATACGTTGAAATTCCAATTGCGCATCCAGTACTTCACGACGAGCCTGGTGCAGTAACTCGTTATCCGCATCGTGGTTTTCAAGCACCTCGTAGATCAGTGAACTGCTGGCTTGAATTTGTTTGGATGATTTCCCACGACCAGGGTAGCCTTCAAATATTAATCCTGAAATTCTTGCGATATCACGGAATTGTCGCTTGGTAATTTCACTGGTATTAATGGCCTTGAATACATCTTCACTTAAGTTGTTCGTTGACAGCAATTCTTGTAAGTCTGCTAGATTTAAATTTATGGGTTCTGGGCTTTGCAACTCAAACCCGTAGTCGTTAGCTGAAAGGGTGAATGTTGCCGCTTCGTGTTCTGTTATGCGAGATGCCAATAACATTGCTATTCCTTCGTGTGCAAGTCGACCCGCAAATGGAAAACAAAATAGGCTAAAAGCCTCTTTTGTTTGAACCAGTTCAATGAGAAAGTCATTTGGCGTTGGCAGGCTCGACCAATTATCCTGCGCACTGAGTAAGGATTCAATAGCGGCCAGCTCTACGTCGTCAGATCTGGATTGCTTCCATAACTGAAGTACTTGCAGAACACTTGAAGCCAGTTGTGTTGATAGTGGCAATCGTGTTCCATTCCATCTTGGAATCCATCGACTTCGCTTGGTCGCTGCCTTAACATAAGCCACCATTTCACGTGTTCTGAGTAATTCAAGCCGCCGCCCTGAAAATTGAAAGACGTCGCCGGGTTTGAGTCTGGCAATGAACGATTCTTCTATAGTGCCTAGTCGCTTACCACCACGAAAAGCAACGAACATACTTGCATCACTACTAATGGTTCCAACACTCATACGGTGCTTTTTGCCAATTTGTTCGTTCATGACTCGATAAACGCCGGCTACATTAACAACCCTATGATACTGAGGGTAACCTTGTAGAGCTTGCCCACCTCGCGTAATGAAATCCAGAACCCAATGCCAGTGTTGATCGCTTAACAGCGTAAATGCGTTGGTTGAGCGTACCTCTTTGAGCATGCTGTCGGCTTCGAACCCCGTACCAAGTGCAATAGTGACCAAGTGTTGGCACAGTACGTCAAGTGACAGTGTCAGTGGTTCACGTGCTTCAAGTTCCCCTGCCAATAACGCACGCCTTGCCGCTGCGATCTCCACGAGTTCAAACGCATGTGCCGGCACGCATACAATGCGTGATACGGCACCGGGTCTGTGGCCACTTCGTCCGGCCCGCTGCATAAGCCTGGCAACACCTTTTGGGCTACCAACCTGAATGACTTGGTCAACCGGTGTAAAGTCGACGCCTAAATCCAGTGATGACGTACAAACAACGCACGTTAATTCATTGCCTCGTAGTCGGTCTTCTATGTCCTGGCGCAACTGTCGATCAATTGAGCCATGGTGCAGGGCTATAGTCATTAGCCAGTCAGGGCGTGCAGTTAAAAGAGCCTGAAACCATAACTCTGCTTGTGAACGTGTGTTGGTAAACAGCAGTGTTGTATCCGCTTTTTCAATCACATTTATGACCGGGTCGACCAAGGTCAAGCCCAGGTGTCCAGACCATGGAAATTGCGCAAGATTTGTTGGCAGCAGTGTTTTTATGTCAATTTCACGCGGTTGTTCGCCCTGAATCAGTGTGCCAGTTGCGTTGTGACCGATCAGGGTGTGCATTGCACTGTCGAGATTGCCCAGTGTTGCGGAAAGTCCCCAGATTCTCAGTTGTTTGTGGTTCGCTCGAAGACGCGCGAGGCACAGTTCGAGTTGCACACCGCGTTTGCTACCAAGTAGTTCATGCCATTCATCAACAATAACGGTTTGCAGATTTTTGAATGTGCGACCGGTGTCGGCATAGCTCAATAATAAGGATAAACTCTCTGGCGTTGTAATCAGTGCAAAGGGTGGTTTCTCTCGTTGTTTTCGCCGTATGGTTGATGTGGTATCTCCGGTTCGGATTTGCACATCAAGATTCAACCCGTGAGCTTTACATGCGTAATTTAAATTCTCACAAGTGTCGCTTGCTAACGCTCGAAGTGGAGTAATCCATAGCACTTTCAACCCGGTTGAATGGCAATCATTGTGGCAAGCCGCTTGAACTGGGCCAAGCCAGGCAGCCAATGTTTTACCACTGCCAGTAGGGGAGTGAATGAGACCCGATTCGCCATTGTGCCAGGCATTCCATGCTTGTCGCTGGAAATTAAAAACAGTCCAGTTTTCTTTTTCAAACCAGTCAACCGATCGTTGCAGTTCTGGATGGACGGCTATGGACATGAGTGATCAAAGTTTAATAATCGCGATTTGCCTTGAGCTGCATGTTCAATGTGGAGTAACCCGGTTTTCGAGGCTCATATCCTTTCGGGTGCAGCGATTAAGGCTACTTCAGGCTTGTCTAGCGGTATTTTTTGCGATAGTAAGTGCGTAGTTTAATAGTCAATACAACACGGTGAACACAAATTTAACACGGAATTGACTTACGTATTGCACTACTAAACTTGCAGATCGACGCTCGAATGCCAAATTGTCTGGCAATAACAGGAGCTGTATAAATGGCAATTTTATGGTGAAATTGGCTTTTCGTCGGCTGAACGTAAAAACTATTGATGTTTAAATTAATATGTTAGTGGCACGTTGGCGTAACGTGGAATTCTGTTTCGGATAGGTTGTGTTGGCTGGAATAAATCGTGTTGGCTGGATGAGAGGCGCTGCAAGAGCCTCTACTGGACGAGCTTCTAAAGGCCTCTAAAAGTTTGGATCTGCTGTTTCAACGGTCCACCTATAGCTGACATTCTGTCTGTTTGAATCTGGTGCATCCGGAGTAACCGGGTCAGATCCGATAACTGAATCGTTCGATTGTGTGGAATTAGTGCCAGCTCTGGATATCTCTTCCGCGGGAAGATTGACACTGTCGAAGGCAACATCTATGCAACCGTGCACACGCTCAAGTGTGGCTTGACTACGACCCCACTCTCCATAAATTACATGGTGACCTTGACGGTCCGGAACATCACAAAAGGTACGGAATTGCGCACTGTTTTTGAGTGGAACAACGTCTTTATTCGCGTTTGGAATTTTATCGTCATATTTAACGACGCAAAATTCTTCAGATTCAAAATCACTCCATTTTAGTGCTTTTTTAGAATCAAACTGAAATTCTGGTTTTGTTATCCAGTAGCGAAACTCTTCAGTGTCGCTGAAGTGCGGTCCCCATTGAATGTTCCATGTAATTTCCTGACGGCCACCCGCAAATGGTGTCGCTGGCCAATCCATAACGGTATCCCAGGGAGTTGGGCCATTATTAAAATTCTCGCTGTTAAAACCGCAGACATTTTCAGGCAGTGGCTGAACAAAAGCTCGACCACGGTCGTGAGTTTGCACACTCATAAAACTATAACCAGCATGCTGATCAGGAGCCAATGCAGCTCTGCAAATCGGAAACTCTGGATTACCGTAAAGTACTTCATCTGGTTTTGTCACAACGCCACATAACCAGTTTCTAGCTGGAGGATCTTCCATTACACCACGTGCAAATACGGGTTGGCTAATGGTTACAACCGCATATAAAGTCACCGATAGCGGGTGTGCCAACATGAGCAAATTACGGCCGTTTTTCATACAAAAAGTTGACTATATAAGTGAATAATAATATGCGACATTGTCATATTAATCATTGTCCAAGCTTAGCCGAGACTCAATTTCTCTTTCACCGATAAATTAAAACAAATGTCTGTTTTGAACATTGCGATAAGAAGAAACCATACAATGTCTTGCTGAATTCGAACTGAAAATACCGATGATCGATGATCAGGGTTGATCTTCTGTAATCGTAGCGGCCGAATCTATTGTTTATGAATATCACAGTATACAAATACGGAACTGGTTAACGAAATTGTACTTCTGGTACAAAACTAACGTTATCTTTAGATTTGAGTAGCAGTTTTTCGAGTTTCTAAATTAAAGATAGTCTGTTATGTGACAGACTAGGAGAATTGTCGTTGGGGGTTAAACGACTGTTAAACAATGGTCGACACAGCTGTTATAAACACGAACTAGCATGGAACTGCTGTGAAAAATTACACGAATGAGAAAGATGAGAAAATGGATACCGACACCAACGTCGATAAGGGTCTGTACAGAGAATTTGCGCATCTGGCCGCAGACTGGATTTGGGAGTTGGATGCTGACCTTTGCTACGTTTTTCATGATGGCAGGAAAAACTCGCTAACGGGGCTGGACGTAAATGAACTGGTTGGCCGCAGCCGTATAGATATTCTCAATGAGAGCTTATTACCAAGCGATCAACTGACAGAACATCATAGTCTGATGCAACGCCGTGAAGACGTTGATATTGTTTTACCTTTTCAAAACAGTGATTCTGTCAAACACATACAGATCATCGCGGAAGCTCAGTTCGATGAACGTGGTGAATTTACTGGTTATAAAGGATGCGGTCGAGATGTTTCTCGACGTGTGGCTCTGGAGGCACAGCTGCTACATCTTGCTACCCACGATGATTTGACAGGTGTAATCAACCGACGTGAATTCGAACGAAAACTCGATGAATTACATCGTAAAGCGGTTAAGGGCGAGGGGCTGTATTCTCTTTGCTTTATTGATCTGGACCGGTTTAAGCACGTGAATGATACGGGTGGTCATCATGCTGGTGATCAACTACTTAGAGAGTTAGTTACATTAATTCGAAAACATATTCAGAGCTGCGAGACAGTTGCTCGTCTCGGTGGTGATGAGTTCGGTCTGTTACTTCATTCGGATGCCGCCTCGTCTGTAAAAATTGCAGAAAAAATTATCGATGAAATTGCTAGATTCAATTTTGTTTGGGAAGACAAGCGTTTTAGAGTGGGAGCTAGTATTGGCATTGCCGAAATCACTAATAGCAGCGAATCTGTCGACAGTTTAATGGTGAAAGCCGATAATGCGTGTTATGCCGCAAAACTAAATGGGCGGAATCAAAGTTACGTGTCTGACGAAACCGCCACTATCGAAGCAATCGGTGCACATCGTATTGACATGATTGAACATGCGTTAAAAAGCAGTCAATACAAATTGTTGATGCAGCCCATAATTGCCGTTAACGAAGTTAATGAGCTACCTCGATTTGAATTATTAGTGCGTCTTGCGTGTAGCAACGGTGAGTTACTCGAGCCCGCTGCTTTTATGCCTCTGGCGAAAAAATATTCATTAATGCAAGAGCTGGATTACTGGGTTGTTGAAAATGCACTGCTCGCTTTAGGTGCTTTGCAATCCAGGGGGAAAGATGCATCATTTAGCATTAACCTGTCTGCAAGTTCATTGGCTGATGCCGACGCGTTGGCTCGTATACTTGACATTTTCAACAAACAATCAATTTCGACGAAGCGTGTGTGCATTGATTTGACAGAAACTTATGCGATCAGAAATCTTGAAGCGGTAGTTTCCTTTATGAACGCACTCAAAAAGCTTGGTGTTGAGTTTGCTTTGGACGACTTTGGTAGTGGGTTATCGTCGTTTGCCTATCTACAGAATTTACCAATTGACTATTTAAAGATTGACGGGGATTTAATTCGTAAACTCAGCAGCGATGAAACTGTTCGCCATATTACGAGCTCATTCCATGAGTTAAGTAAAAAGTTGGGTGTCAAGACTGTTGCAGAGTCGGTCGAGGACTTTGAAACCATTGCAAGAGTAAAGGAAATTGGTATAGATTTCATGCAGGGGTTTGGCGTGGCAGGATTGATTGAGCTGGAATCTTGCTGCTCTTTAGAGATAAGCTATAACAGTAAACAATCGACTAATTAGACTTTGCAAAAAAGTTTGATGTCCACATTTGTTAGATATCTGTGACTACAATGTATAGCCGAACAACTACCTGGAGCGGTCACAGTGCTACAAGTTGTTGGAGTACTGCCTTTATTTTATTGAGACAAAGCTCATCCGATAAACGATGATTGGCCCCGCGAATTAAAGTCAGGGTGGCGTCTTTGGAGTGTGTGAATTTCTCCAAAAGCTGTTGTGATAGCGTCCACGGTATATCAGCATCAAGCGTACCGTGAAGCATGCGTACAGGCACGGTTATATCCAAAGGCTGCCGATCGGTTAATAATGCCAATTCTCGTCCACTATCGAACAGGCAACGCCTGATACGCCAATCGTCTCCTTCATATTTGGTTGGTATGCTTATACACTCGTCGTTTTTTATGGCGTTTTGTTGCTGAGTACTCAATGCCTCCCATAATAGCTTTTCGGTAAAATCCGGTGCAGCTGCAATCGTCATTAGCGCACTCACTTTGTCAGGGCGACGCATCGTGGCGTGCACTGCAAGCCAAGCGCCCATTGACGATCCGATCAGGATGGCTTTATGGTCCAGTTCATCCAAAATAGCCACTGTGTCGTTGAGCCAATCGTGCAATGAGCATTGTTCAACAATGGCATCTGACGCACCATGACCACGGTAGTCGAAACGGGTGTAACCCCAGCCACATTGTTGACACACATTGCGCAAAAATAGGGCTTTGAGGCCTTGCATCGACGAATGAAAACCACCGCAAAACACAATATGAGGTTTATCGCTTGATGATCTGGCAGTGGTTTCCACGATAATGGAATCACCAGAGGCAGTATGACTGTTTATTTTGTATAGTGTAGGGCTGTTTGGCATAGTTTGGATTATAGATCTGGTAGGCCAGTCGCGTGGGTTGAATCGTAAGTGAACAATAAACCAAAGGTCGGATTGTTTGTAACCTGTCTGGTCGATCTCTATCGACCAAATGTTGGGTTTGCAGCCATAGCTCTGCTAGAAAAAAGTGGCTGCGAAGTCGTGGTTCCGGAAACACAAACCTGTTGTGGACAGCCGGCATTCAATAACGGTGATCGAGCCAGCACAATAAAAATTGCCAAGCAAACCATTGAAGCATTTTCCGGGTTTGACTACATCGTTGCGCCATCGGGCTCCTGTGCTGGAATGCTGAAACACCACTATCCGGAGCTATTAATGGATCAAACCCAATGGTCTGACAGGGCTTCAGAATTTGCTACTCGGGTGTTCGAGCTGACGTGTTTTTTGGTAGATATAATGAGCATTGATCTTAGTCAAACCCGTTTCGATTCATCAGTTACCTATCATGATAGTTGTTCCGGTTTGCGAGAACTTAATATCAAAGCGCAGCCACGCCAGCTTCTAGGCAACATTGACGGTGTTAGCTTAAACGAGATGGAAGACACAGAAGTGTGTTGCGGATTTGGCGGCACTTTCTGTGTCAAATTTCCTGAAATTTCTGAACGCATGGTCAGTGACAAGGTTGCATTGGTAGAGCAAAGTGGCGCGGATGTGCTTACTGGAGGAGATCTTGGATGCTTGCTTAATATCAGTGGTCGATTAAATCGCATGGCATCGCCAATTCGGGTCTATCATGTGGCTGAAATACTTGCCGGTATGATCGACGAACCGGCTATTGGTGAACCCACTAGCACCAACACGCAACCTTAATCATGGAAGCCAAGTCAATTCAATTCAAGCGCAACGCAGTAGAAGCGCTTGATGATCCGAATCTGCAAGCTGCACTGAAATTCGCAAAAGATGGTTTTATTGGTAAGCGCACTGCTGCGGTAGCTCAGCTACCAGAGTGGAATAGCATACGTAATGATGTGCGCGTCATGAAAAATCATGTGCTCGACAATCTTGATCATTATTTACTGGCTTATGAAGCTGCAGTTCTGGCTAATGGTGGAGTGGTACATTGGGCACAAACCCCGGAAGAGGCCACCGACATCATTGCAACTATATGTACAGATATGAACGCCAAAACAGTTGCTAAAGGTAAGTCGATGGTTGGGGAGGAAGTTGATCTTAACGCTGCGCTCGAGAAAGCGGGTGTCGTGCCCATCGAAACCGATCTCGGTGAGTACATTATTCAGCTTGCCGATGAGCCGCCGAGCCATATTATCGCTCCTGCCATTCACAAAACGAAAGAGCAGGTCACCGGTCTGTTCCACGAACATCATCGGCAGTACGGGCTGCACGAAAAAATAACTGATCGCGCTGGGTTGGTTGCGGAAGCTCGGCAGGTACTCCGTGAAAAATTTCTCACCGCAGATGTCGGTATTACGGGTGCAAATTTTCTGGTGGCCGAAACGGGCCAACATGTGTTGGTGACTAACGAAGGCAACGGTGATTTGTCCAGTGTGTTGCCCGACACACATATAGTTATCGCCGGAATTGAAAAAGTGGTACCCAATCTAGACGATGCCAGTGCATTATTACGATTGTTGGCACGCAGTGCCACGGGTCAGCATTTTTCGAACTACACCAGTTTTATAAGTGGTCCTCGCAGAGCAGGTGACACCGACGGCCCAAAACGCTTTCATGTAGTGTTGGTTGATAACAAACGCACAGAAATGCTTGGCAATGAGTTGCGAGATATGTTGCGCTGTTTTCGCTGCGGAGCGTGCCTGAATCACTGTCCGGTTTACGGAAGTGTTGGAGGGCATGCGTACGGTTGGGTGTATTCAGGACCCATGGGTGCGGTAGTGTCGCCAGTCATGATCGGTTTGGAGAATGCACCTGATCTGCCACATGCATGCACTTTGAATGGTCGTTGTAGTGAAGTTTGTCCAATGAGTATTCCGCTACCATCGCTGCTGCGACGGCATCGGCAAGCGACTTTCGAACGTCAGCTTGTTTCAAATGCATCGCGCTATGGCTTAACATTCTGGGCGGCATTGGCAACCCGCCCAAGACTGTACCAACTGTTCACTCAATCCGTCATTATCTTATTATCTCGATTGGGTCGTCGTCGCGGTTATTTTAAACGCTTACCGCTGGCTGGCGGTTGGACAAGGAGCCGAGATTTACCCGCACCGCAAGGAAAATCGACCTTTATGGCTTTATACCGACAAAGAAGGCAATCATTATGAATGCACGCGAATCCATATTATGTCGGGTGCGAGCGGCCTGCGGTAGGGCATCTGAGACAACGCCCAATGTCGCCACATCAACCGATTTGAGTTCTGGCGGCATACAAAATCGAGCTCGGCTATTGGCAGAATTTCCTGAATCAGTACGTCAGCGGCTAAGCAATCCTCAGCCAATGACTCAACCTAAAAAACCAGAGCGCTCCACAGATGAACTTATCCGTCAAATGGAGGCGGTTCAAATCAGTGTGGTTCGTTTGCAATCAACTGCCGATGTGGTCGCGGCTGTGGATTGGTACCTGCAAGATCAGGGCATAGAGGGCGAATTAACTGTAGCACCTTCTTTGAATGCGCTTGAGTGGTCTGCGCAGACCCGTTTTGGCCCAGCGAGCGGTAAAGAGTCCACCAGTGTTACCACTGCGGTAGCTGCGGTTGCGGAAACTGGCAGTATTGCATTCGCCAGTGACGAGCAAACCCCGACGACACTAAATTTTTTACCTGAAAATCATATTGTTGTACTTCACGAATCACAGATTGTTGAACGTATAGAAGATGTCTGGACCCAGATTCGATCAATGCCTGCAATACCTCGAGCTGTAAATCTAGTAACGGGCCCTTCGCGTACAGGTGATATCGAGCAAACTATCGAAATTGGCGCTCACGGCCCAAAACGTATGCACGTCATGCTGGTTGCGGCCAACTAGCCAGTGCCAACTCAAAATTTTGACCTGACATTCTGACCTGACATTTTGACCTGACAATGAATCCAATTAATTTCCCATGAGTGGCAATCAACTACCAACAACCAATCCGGTATTAAAAAATATTCGTGCTGTCTCTTTTGATCTGGATGACACACTCTGGGATTGTGCTCCGGCGATTATGCATGCTGAAGACACTTTGTACTCTTGGTTGGAGCA
>CALIMV010000376.1 GCA_938045275.1 uncultured Granulosicoccaceae bacterium | reverse complement strand
GCTTACTCGCCGCCCAAGCTGATTCTGGCTGGTTAGAGGTACATTCGTTTCCCATCGATCAGTACACTCACAGACGCTTGGTCGTTGAGCACCATAAAGCGGTAGCTTCAGATGAGCCTGGCACAGGTGTGCAATTTGACTGGGACAAGTTGAACGCTGCACATCAACCTCTTTAGCAATATCATTTTCTTTTACTGATAGAATAGCGGCCATTACCTATGGCTGACATTGAGTGCAAAATTAAGTGACTGACATACAAGCCGCCTACTACACAGGCAATAAAACTTTCTCTATTGAAAACAAAGCCAGTGCTGACCCAGGCGCTGACGAAGTAGAAATCAATGTTGCTTACTGCGGTATCTGCGGCACCGACCTGCATGTCTACCTCGGTCACATGGATGCTCGAATTGGTGACCATCGCATCATCGGGCATGAAATGTCTGGTGTTGTAAATGCCATCGGCAACAATGTATCGAACGTGGCTGTCGGCGATCACGTTGTCGTACGCCCATTGGATGCCTGTGGAAAATGCCCTGCCTGCCAACGAGGCCACCAACATATTTGTCAGAATCTGGATTTTCTCGGGCTCGATACCGATGGCGCGTTTCAGGAGAAGTGGACAGTACCCAGCCACACATTGCACAAGCTACCTTCCTCATTGCCGCTTGAGCATGCAGCTTTAATTGAACCAACCGCCGTCGCGTGCCACGATGTGCGTCGCGGACGCGTGCAAGCTGGCGAGGATGTACTCGTTATTGGCGGCGGCCCAATCGGTATGTTGGTTGCCATGGCCGCAAAACATGCCGGCGCGAACGTTACCGTTTCAGAAATTAATTCACATCGCTTAGCGATGGCAGAAAAGCTTGGCATCAGCACCATTAATCCAAGTGAGGTTAACGCTGCGGAAACAATACTTGCAAATACCAACAGTAAAGGAGCCGACGTGGTGTTTGAAGTTTCGGGTACACAGCCCGGAGTCGATTTGATGACTGCTGCAGTTGCTGCTCGCGGACGTGTTGTGATGGTTGCCATTCATGCGACCAAGCCTGAAGTCGATCTGTTCCAGTTTTTCTGGAAAGAAATCGAAATGCTTGGCGCACGTGTGTATGAGCCAGAAGACTACGATGAAGCGATTGAACTGGTGGCAAATGGCGGTATTGATGCAAAAGCCCTTATTACAGGCATACAGTCCTTAACTGAAATTGGCGATGCGTTTGCCAACCTTTGTGATAGTCCCACCGCTATGAAAACCCTGATCAAATGCTCGGACACCGTATCATGAGCGTACTCAACACATTCAAACTTGACGGCAAAATCGCCCTGGTTACTGGCTGTAAACGTGGTATCGGCAAAGCGATGGCTATTGCACTGGCAGAGGCAGGCGCTGATATCATTGGCGTAAGTGCAACGCTGGAACCCAATGGCAGTGATGTTGAAAAAGCGGTAACAGCTTTAGGCAGTAAATTCACCGGTTTTACGTGCGATTTCTCTGATCGAGAAGCATTGAAATCCTTTGCATCGCAGTTACTGGCTGATCACAAAAAGATTGATATTCTGGTCAACAACGCTGGCACAATTAAACGCGCACCTGCTGCAGAGCATCCAGATGCATACTGGGATGAAGTGATCGAAGTCAACCTGTCGGCACAATTTTTATTAACTCGTGAAGTTGGCGCGCAGATGATTAAAAACGGTTCCGGTAAAGTTATTTTCACTGCCTCTCTACTGACTTTTCAAGGCGGTATTACCGTACCTGGCTACGCAGCCAGTAAAGGCGGCATCGGCCAGCTCACCATGGCCTTTGCAAACGAATGGGGCTCTAAAGGCATTAACGTTAATGCGATTGCACCTGGCTATATTCGCACCGACAACACGCAAGCGTTGCAAGACAATAAAGAACGTCACGACGCCATCCTGGAACGTATACCGGCAGGACGCTGGGGCGAAACGCAAGACTTCGCAGGTCCGGTTGTTTTTCTGGCATCAGATGCCGCGAACTACCTTCACGGCACCATTGTTACAGTCGATGGTGGTTGGATGGGTCGTTAATCTCAGGCAGAGTACGGCACGCTGCTTTCGCGACTATCACTTTTCAGCTCAGGCACACTGCTCATTACAGCCTGTTGCAAATCAGTGTGTTCTGGTGCAGCGCCAAGAAACTTATTCAATGCACTGCCATCCATTCGGATATCGTGCTGCCATAAGTACCGCATAGACACAATTTCACGCATTAAGGGTACTACCCAACCCAGCACTTTAAAAAAGGTCCAGGGTACTTGACTCACCTTTACACTTCGGCCCGTCGAAGATTCAAGCACACGTTGTAGCTGTGCAAACGAAAATACGTGTCCAGTAAACGGCAACACTAAGTGATTTGGTGATTCGGTTTCAGTTATCCGTAGCGCTGCAACTTGCGCAAAGGCTTTTGTCGCATCCGGCAGATAAGCCCAGGTATGCGGCATGTCTGCATCAGCTGCAAACATAAGCTTGTTTTTACTGATTGACTTCGTGCACACGTCAAACCAGTTTGACGTGCCCAAGTCAGGACCGAAAAAATCGCCAAATCGCATTATGGTGGTTCGAAGACCAATGTTTGAAGCTTCTCTGATCATGTCTTCGAGTTGAGCGCGAATGTCGCCTTTCTCATTAACCGGTGCATTTGCCGTGTGTTCATTGATCAAACCGTTGGCCGGTAAGCCTGCATTATAGATATTGCCAACAAACATCAAATGAGCGTCGTTATCCTGTGCCAAATCAACAATGGTGCGAGTGTAGTTCACCATGGTTGGATTCCAGTGTTGATACGGCACATTTACAGCATGCACAATGACATCAACATCACGCGCCGCATCAACCAGTGTCTCCGGCTGGTCAAGATCGCCAATAATCCAATTAACTGAACCGTTAACGTCACTCTGATTCGGTGGTTTGCGGGTCAAAGCCCTAACCTGCCAACCCTGGCCAGCCATGTGGCGGGTTAGTTCGTTGCCAAACCCTCCTGTTGCGCCAAGAATCAGCACACTAGGTGCTTTGCTCGATTCCGGAATGTCGTTTTGATTTCTGCTTATTCTCAAGTGATTCATGTTTCTCTCCAATTCAATAAAACGTTGTTTAATGCTGGCTGTGTTGAACTTTATCGACCCATTTACGAATAATAAATAGCCAAATTTTTAACTGAACTATGCAATAATGGATATTATATAAAAATCAAAGAGTTAATATGGATTGGAACTTGATTCGATCGTATCTGATGGTTGCTGAACACGGTTCAACTCTGGCGGCTGCCCGCCATCTCGAGGTTACTCAGTCCACTATCAGCAGACACTTGACTGAGTTAGAGCGTCAATTGTCGGTTCAATTATTTGACCGGCGTAAAACTGGATTGGTGTTAACAGACAAAGGCCAGGAGCTACTGGGTCTGGCCAGGCAAATGGATACCATTGCCGACAATCTCCAGAACCAGGCATCCCAATATTCAAGCTCAGTCAGCGGTACTGTGCGTATCAGTGCAAGCGAAATACTGGCTGTGAACGTCTTGCCGTACTGCGTCGATACCGTGCTTGAGGAAAATCCAGAATTACAAATAGAAATCGTTGCATCCAACGAAGAATCTAATCTTCTTTCTCGCGAAGCAGACATTGCGCTACGTATGTTTCCACCAAAACAACAAGACTTGATAGCCCGGCATCTAATGGATATTCCCGTAGCGTTCTATGCCCACGAAAAGTACATCGAACGCCACGGATTGCCTCGTTCGGCAGAAGACTTTCCAAAGTTACGTTTTATCGGGTTTGATATGAGCACCTTGTTTATTGACGGCGCAAAGAAATTTGGTATAAAACTGAAAAGGGAA
This sequence comes from uncultured Granulosicoccaceae bacterium, assembly GCA_938045275.1. GTDB lineage: Bacteria > Pseudomonadota > Gammaproteobacteria > Granulosicoccales > Granulosicoccaceae > Granulosicoccus. The sequence continues at coordinate 8,029 of CALIMV010000376.1, read as the reverse complement.
CATTTCTACATTCGAACCGACAGCATCATGGTACAAAACCATTGTGCAATGGCCGGGCTTGGCATGGTCGCAATGCAAGACAAACTGGCAGAGAGTTTACCTGGTATGCATCGCATGAATGTTGGATTCAACTTACCGGAATTACCGCTTTATATCGTAGCGCAACAAGAGTTACGGGCATCGCGCAAGTTGCGTGTTGTTTATGACGGGTTAGCTGATGCGCTACTGAATTTCTATCGAGACAGTTAACTATCAGCGTTTTACGTAAATTTCATCACATGCCGATCTACACAAATTTTCGGTGTATCAAGCCGATAACCACCCCGAAAATCAGAAATTGAATGGTACTGGCCAAACCTTCGGTCATGAACCAGGAAGGTATCGATGGAGCAGCGTACTTGGCTGGCTCTGCCAACGCGATATACACTGCCAGAAACAAGCCAAATGAAATTGATACCAAAAGCCCATCTTGTAAACGATTGCCCGTACTGACTATTCTCGTCATGGCAAAAGTCAGTATCAGTCCTTGAATTATCATGGCTAGAAAGCCAAGAGCCATAACTGGCTCGGCTCGCGCAAAGTCAATATTCTCGTAATGCGCCTGGTTGATAACAAAATGATTCAGACCTTGCACAACAAAAGACACAACGATGAATGCCAGAACTGACAAAAGATGCTTGGTCATTCGTTTTCTCCTATCTGTGAATTGAGTTTTTGCGTGGTGTTTTTAGTCGGTTTTAGGTGAACTATATTTTAATTGCATTTTGCAAGTATAAAGCAGTTTATCATTGTGCTTGCAATTTGCAACTATCCCTGCCAACGCTTATCATGCGGACTATGAACTTTGAACCTTACGGCTGCCCCATTCGATTTGGCGCACATGTTCTGGGAGATCGCTGGTGTCTTATGATCATCAGAGATTTGATGTTTAAAAAACGTAATTACTTCAGGGATTTTCTCGAAGCCGGAGAAGGTATTTCGACCAATATTCTATCAGACCGACTTTTGCGTTTAGAAGAAGCGAATATCATAAGCAAATCCCAAGACCCTGAACACGGCAAACGATATATTTACCGGCTGACGAAAAAAGGAATATCATTAGTTCCCGTTATGCTGGAACTGATGAAGTGGGCCGCAGAATTTGATGAGGATACGGAAATGCCTAAATCCTTTGTCAAAAGACTTCGCAAAGACTCAAATAAACTGGCAGAGGAAGTATCCTCTAAACTTAGGGCAGCGGAATAGATCGAACTGCATTCTGATGTTACTACTCACTTGAATGGCGCATTATCCTGGAGAACATGATTATGAAGTACATATACAAAATCTTAATATCGATTGCCTTGATATTAATAGCGACTAATGTCACATCTAACACAAACGCGGCATTAGGCACCTGGCAAACCGAGTCTTCAGAAAAAGGGTATCTGCATGTACTTATTGAGGAGTGTGGCGATGCGTTGTGTGGAACTATAGTTAACGCGTACAACCTGGAAAACGAAGTTACCGCAGACTATGAGCACGTTGGTAAAAAAATGCTCTGGGATATGAAAGCCAGTGGCGACACCTCCTGGAAAAAAGGCAAGATCTGGGATCCGAGCAAAGACAAAACATATAAATCAAAAATGACAGTCAGTGGTGATACGCTCAGTGTGTCTGGTTGTGTGTTAGTTATTTGCCGTGCACAGGATTGGACCCGAGTGAAATGAGTCACGGTTGTTGTATACGACGTAGCGGCTAATACTCAGCTCATGTAAGTTGAATGCAAACAGTTAGTATCATCCCCCTCTACGCGTTAACAGCTGAAAAATCCGTAAGCGACCAGGCTGCTTTCTATTTGTGGGGATATACTAATTTACACTCGGTGACGACGATAAGGCGATTGAATCGCGACCGGTACATAGTCGTTGAAACCGCTACAGGCGGATTAACCTTATTCATTCTCTTTCCAGTAATTTGTGAGAATGGCCTTCTCTGTATCTGTGTAGATTTTTATTACTTCGTAAACGCCGCTGGTAGAACCGGCCTCATTTGAGAATGATTTAATTCGAATCTTTGCAACAGCGACCCTATTCAAATCTATCAAATCAATCGGAGTGTCTAAAGGAAATACCCTGTTTGCAGACTTTTTAAATGGGTGCGAACTATTAACTGTTAACGATTCTGGTGGCTCTACCTGTAATACCCAGTTAAATTTTATTGTAAATCCCATTGCCACCTTTTCTCATTACTCAATTAACTGCTCTACTCAATTAACTGCCCTACTCAATTAACTGCTCTGGGGCATGCGCTCGCTGGATATCGGTCATGCTACGGGAAAGCACACGCCGGGTCGACGAAATCTGGTCGTCTGGGCCACAAAAAGCGCCAGAAGCTCAATATTCTATTTACAGACACATCCCTTCACTGTCATTATATTACGCACACCAATCGCTGCCGGTTCGATTTTTAAAAAGGCGGCGTCATTCTATTGGAGAAATTAAATCAATGAAGGTTAAATTGTATTTGAGCGCCGCAGTTGTAGCACTCGCTGGTGCTACATCCGGCCAGACTGTTGCTGCTGAAAAACTGACCTACTACTGCAGCGCGCAGGAAGACTGGTGCCAGTTAATGGCTACAGGCTTCGAAGAAGCCACTGGCATTAAAGTCAACATGACGCGAAAGTCATCCGGTGAAACGCTGGCACAAATTAAAGCCGAAGCCGACAACCCCAAGGGCGACATCTGGTGGGGTGGAACCGGTGACCCGCATCTGCAGGCAGCAGAAGAAGGGTTAACAGAAGTGTATGAGTCACCCATGAACGGTGAGCTGCATGACTGGGCTTTGGCTCAGGCAAAATCAGCGGGCAACGGAACCACTGGCATTTATTCGGGTGCATTGGGTTACGGCTATAACCAGGAAGTGCTTGAGGCCAACAACCTGCCTGTACCCGAATGCTGGAAAGACTTGATCAAACCCGAGTACAAAGGCCATGTGCAAATGGCGAATCCAAATTCCTCAGGTACTGCATACACCACACTCGCTACCATCGTGCAATTGTTTGGTGAAGAAGAAGGTTTCGAATTTATGAAAGCCTTGCATAAAAACATTAATCAGTACACGAAGTCTGGCTCGGCCCCTATTAAAGCGGCTGCCCGTGGTGAAAACACGATTGGTATTGTGTTTATGCACGATGCTGTAAAACAGGCTGCAACTGGTTTTCCAATCCAGGTGGTAGCGCCGTGTGAAGGCACCGGATACGAAATCGGTGGTATGAGTTTAATTAAAGGTGCCAGAAACAGTGAAAACGCCAAGAAATTCTACGATTGGGCATTAACTGCTGACGTGCAGTCTCGCTCACTGGAAGTCAACGCGTTTCAAGTTATGTCAAACAAGGCGGCAGAAAGCTCTCCTATGGCACCAGATCTGGATTCGCTAACGCTGATTGACTACGACTTTGCAAAGTACGGATCTAAAGCCGAGCGAACCCGCTTGTTAAAGAAATGGGACGATGAGGTTTCTACTCTTCCTCAGTAAGTGCTTCTGTCTGTCAACATAGCACGCAAAAATCAGCGCTCGCCAGTAACTGGCGAGCGTTTTTCTATATCAATGTTTAATATCAATTTGCCATAAAACCATGAATAGAACGGTTGTTTTGTGGTTAGCGGTTGGCCTTTTCGGCTTTTGCGTACTGCCCTGGTACGTTCTCGAAGACGGTCTGTGGAGCTTTGAGTGGCTAGACGGTTACCCGTTCGACACCGATTACGCACCTGGCCTTTTTCTTTTACTGCAAGGCGAAAAACTCTGGCTTGCGCCCATCCCATTGGTACTCGTTTTTCCGCTGCTTATCATTGGCGCAACCAAAAGACATGCAATGTTCAGTCGTGTGCTGCTCATTACAGGAACAGTTGGTCTGTTGTATTTACTGACACAGGGATTTTCGATTGGCATACGGGGTTGGAATAGCGAGCTTTTAAACCTGTTCTTTGGCGAGCTTGGTGATCGGCAATTCGGATTTGGCTATGGCGCCATGCTGGTGGGCACTGCATTTCTGTTTTTCCTGACCACAGGCATAGCGGCCAGGGGCATTGTCAATGGCGATGTTTTTGTGGTTGGCGCAATAGGCTTCGTTATTGCTCTGGTTACGCTGTTTATTCTTTATCCAGTACTGAATATGCTTTCCAGCGCCTTGCAAACCAACGAAGGCGTTTATTCAATTCGCGTGTTTTTCTCAAAGTTTTTCAGCGACAAAATTTGGGGATTACATTGTTTGACCGAAAACCGTTCATGCGGGGTTGCATGGAACTCGTTGGCGCTGGCTTTATGCGTTGCTGCATTAACCACATTGCTAGGGCTGGTTTTCGCACTGGTCGCAACGCGCTCGGGTTTGCGACAGGCACACTTTCTTCGGCCACTGACCGTATTGCCAATAATAACCCCTCCCTTCGTCATTGGCCTTGCCATCATTTTGCTGTTCGGTCTGTCGGGCGCAGTTACCACATTTGTCGCTGACCTGACTGGCACTAACCCCACGCGTTGGGTGTATGGCCTACCAGGTGTATTGATCGCACAACTACTCTCATTCACACCAATCGCATTTCTTGTGCTTATTGGCGTTGTTGAAGGCGTATCACCATCCATGGAAGAAGCGTCTCAAACGCTACGCGCATCGCGTTGGGAAACGTTTAGAACGGTATCGTTACCGCTAATGCGACCAGGCTTGGCCAACGCATTTTTACTTGGTTTTATAGAAAGCATGGCAGATTTTGGCAACCCCCTTGTACTAGGTGGTAATTACGATGTGCTGTCCACAGAAATATTCTTTGCCATTGTTGGCGCACAAAACGATCAAGGAAAAGCTGCGGTACTGGCAATAGTGTTATTAATTTTTACGCTCACCGCTTTTTACGCACAACGCCGCTGGCTCGGTAAGAAATCCTACACAACGCAAACAGGCAAAGGCGACAGCGGCATTCCAGCCACCTTGCCGCGACGCATTTTGTACCCATCCTACATTCTGGTTGCTCTATGGGGTACCTTCACACTCGTTGTGTATGGCATGATTGTCTATGGTGGATTCGTTGAAGTATGGGGGCTTAATCATAGCTTGACGTTCAAGCATTACATTACGGCCTTCAACTTTAACTACGGTGAAAACGGTATACATTTTATTGGCTCTGCGTGGGATTCATTCTGGACCACGCTTAGAATTGCGGCAACGGCGGCACCGCTGACAGCAGCTATAGGGCTGGTTACCGCTTACCTGTTGGTTCGACAAAATTTTGGTGGAAAAAATGCCTTCGAGTTCGGCACCATGCTGAGCTTTGCCATACCCGGCACAGTCATTGGGGTAGCCTACATTCTTGCCTTCAATGTGCCACCAATAGAGCTTACCGGTACCGGAGTTATTCTAGTATTAAGCTTTATATTCAGGAACATGCCAGTGGGTATTCGAGCTGGTATTGCCTCAATGTCTCAGTTAGATAAGAGCCTTGATGAGGCGTCGCTGACCCTTGGTGCGAACACCTGGCGAACGTTCAGATCAATTATATTGCCACTAATGAAGCCTGCGATTGTTGCAGCGCTGGTATTCAGTTTTGTACGGGCCATGACAGCCATTAGTGCTGTCATATTTCTGGTTAGTGCCGAACACAATATGGCCACCAGTTATATTATTGGGCGTGTTGAAAACAACGACTACGGCATTGCCATCGCTTACAGTACGGTATTGATCGTTGTTATGCTCACGGTGGTCACCCTCACCCAACTGCTGGTGGGAAAATCAAAAACAGGCAGAAGAAGCACTGCCACACCTATTCAGGCAGCTTAAGGACTTATTCTGATGCAAACTAAATCATGAACGTCAGTATAAAAAGCAAAGCGGCGTCAGTTGAATTTCAACAGGTCTCAAAAATTTACGGTGGTCAAGTCACCGCTGTTGATAATGTATCGTTGAACGTTAACGCGGGTGAATTAGTCACCCTTCTAGGCCCGTCGGGTTGCGGCAAAACCACTACGCTAAGAATGATCGCCGGCTTGGAAATGGTCAGCAGCGGTTCTGTTTTCATTGGCGATAAAGATGTCACATTGTTGCCGGCAACCGATCGCGATGTGTCGATGGTGTTCCAATCGTATGCGTTGTTTCCCCACATGAATGTGTTTGAAAACGTCAGTTACGGATTGCGCGTATCCAAATTGCCAAAAGACGAACTTACTGAGAAAACCAACAGCGGATTAGCCCTGGTTGGGTTAACAGGCTACGGTGATCGTCTCCCCAGTGAGCTATCGGGTGGACAACAACAGCGTGTGGCAGTGGCCCGTGCTTTGGTGTTGGAGCCACAAGTTTTATTGTTCGATGAACCCTTGTCAAACCTGGATGCAAAATTGCGGCGACAAGTGCGTGAGGAAATACGTGAGATACAAACCAACCTTGGCCTAACTGTTGTGTATGTGACACACGATCAGGAAGAAGCATTAGCGGTTTCCGATAGAATAATCGTAATGCGAAATGCCACCATTGCCCAGGATGGTTCGCCGCGCGACTTATACGAGCAACCGGCCGACAGTTTTGTTGCAGACTTTATAGGCGAAGCCAATATTATGGATGTGATTATTAACAATGTAGATTCACAATCCAATACAGCCGAGGTTCATATCGGCGATATGCAACTGCAATTACCGTCGCGCGGTATTCCCGCAGGCACGGCCAAATTAGCTGTGCGACCAAATCGAATTAAGCTAAGCACGCACAAATCCACATCTGACCTGACCGCCACCGTAAGAAAAAGCACCTACGTGGGCAATCATATGGAATACATAGTCAGTACCGAATACGGGGAATGGTTTGCTACCACCGACAATGTTGATCAAATCCACAACGTAGGCGATAATGTTTACGTGCATTTTAGCGAACGTGGGCCGGTACTGCTTCCCGACTAATGCGGAAAAAAACACCATGGCAAAACTGACTGAAGAGCAAGTCGCCAACTATCAGCGAGACGGCTTTATCCTTATCGAAAATGCTGTACCCGCTGATATGTTAAGTCAGCTGCAACGTGTCACTCACGAACTAATCGACCAATCTCGCAGTGTAACCCAGAACAATGAAATCTATGATCTGGACAAAGGGCATTGCAATGAAAACCCAAGATTGAATCGCATAAAAGCACCTCACGATGTCCATCCCGTGTACAAAGAGTACCTGCGCAGCCAATCCCTGGTAGAACTGATTCAGCCATTACTCGGGGATAACATTCGCATGAACAACTCCAAACTTAATGCCAAGGCTGCACAAGGAGGCGCTCCGGTTGAATGGCATCAGGACTGGTCGTTCTATCCACACACCAACGACGACCTTCTGGCTGTGGGGGTTATGCTGAGTGACATAGGCGACGATGATGGTCCGTTACAAATGATTCCAGGCAGCCACAAAGAGCCGGTACTTTCACATTTTAACAATGGGGTTTATTGCGGCGCTATTCAGCCCGACGACGAAGCAGCACGACTAAAAGATGCCGTTAGTATTACCGGAAGCGCAGGCTCACTGAGTATTCATCACGTACGCACCACGCACGGAAGTGCACCCAACTTAGGTGAAAACCCTCGGCTGTTACTTCTCTATGAACTCGCTGCCGCCGATGCCTGGCCCATCAGTGGAGCATTAAGTGCCTTTAGCGGTATGGGCCAGCAGGCATTGTGGGATTATTTTAATAACAACATGGTTTGCGGCGCGCAAAGCACCACACCTCGACTAAGAGATGTGCCGGCTGTTATGCCGTTACCACCACCAACTGACGCATCATCCATATTTCAGACGCAAAGTAGCGGCGGAGCCAAGAGCGCATTTGATTCAACCTAGTGCGACTCGCCTAATAGCTTGTCTTACTAGAAGCCATCTCAAAATGAGGGGGGCGCAGAGCCATTGTGCGTTCAGACAAGGCATGTGGTGGTCGAGCAGGACTCGGCGTCCCCCACCGTTTACACGTAGTAAATGAGCAGCGCAGAACGACACATAAGGCTACGCGCCCCGCTTGCATCAACGTGCAAGATC
>CALIMV010000375.1 GCA_938045275.1 uncultured Granulosicoccaceae bacterium | reverse complement strand
GGGCTAGAATAGCTTCGTCAATAAACGCGTCGGGCTGAATAGTAAGCCGTGCAATCGGAGTCAGATCATTATGGCAATTTGTGCGCTAGGGTATCTGGGTGTCAGATCGAATCAAACTGATCAATGGGGTGACTTTGCCTCCAGTTTATTAGGATTGCAACAAGTCGATAAAGGCGGAAACACTATTGCATTTCGTATGGACGATTACAAACAACGATTTGTAGTCACTGATGAATCAGGCGATTCACTTGCCTTTATTGGCTGGGAAGTTGAGCACAAAGATGACCTGACAAGCTATGCTTCCAAGCTTGAGAACAGCGGTACTGCTGTTGAACTTGGCAGTGTTGCACTGTGTGATCAACGCTGTGTTGCACAGCTTATTGCATTTAATGACCCAGATGGAAACAGGGTTGAATTGTTCCACAGTCCTATGCTTAGTACAGACCCCTTTAAACCTGGTCGACCCATAGCCGGTTTTGTTACCGGGCCGGTAGGCATGGGGCATGCGGTTTTGCATGTAAAGGATGCGCAATCACTGGTGCCTTTCTATCGCGATATTCTGGGGTTTGCGCTGAGTGATTTTGGATTAAAGCCAGTACCTTTGTATTTTTTTCACGTCAACGAGAGACACCATAGCTTTGCCATTGTAGGGTCCGGGCGCACAGGTTTTCATCATTTCATGGTTGAGTATCAGAATCTGGATGACGTTGGACAAGGGTATGATCTTGCTCAGCTTCAGGAAGGCAGAATTGCTTATACACTTGGTCGACATACCAACGATTATATGACCAGCTTTTATGCGAATACCCCGTCAGATTTTTTTATTGAAAGTGGTTGGGGCGGGCGACAGATTAATCCCGATACATGGACTGCACACGAAACAACTGTAGGCCCAAGTTCCTGGGGGCATGAACGATTACACTTACCTGAAGTTACCCGTGCGCAGTTTCGAGAAATGCGATTAAAGCTTGCGCAAGATGGGGTGCGAACACCACCGGTTAGCGATTGCCCTTGGTTGTTTAATGAGTTGTGGCGGTCATAGTCTCGATTAACGAACGCCAATGAAGCGTAATAATGCTGCACAAAATTTGAGTGACTACGACCACGATGTCGTCATAGTTGGCTGCGGGCCAACAGGTGCAACGCTTGCGAATTTACTCTCCCAGTCTGGCGCGAATGTATTAGTCATAGACAGGGAAGCCGCTATTTATAATTTGCCAAGGGCGGTCCACTTTGATGATGAAACCATGCGCGTGTTTCAGGCGGTGGGTATTAGCGATGCGTTACTAAAGAAAGTACGCGTTAATCCCGGTATGCGGTTTGTTGATAGTGATGGGGTTGTGTTACTGGATTGGCCGAGGCCGGTTGATATTGGTCGGCAAGGCTGGCATGGCAGCTACCGACTGCACCAACCCGATCTTGAGGTTCTGCTTAGAGATGCAATTGCACAGTATGCGAATTGCACGCTAAAACTCGGACATGAGTTACTGGCTTTGGAACAATCTGATAGTGCCGTTGAGCTCACTTATCAGAACAAAAAAACCGGAACAACAGAGAACTGCCGATCGAAATATGTTGTTGGCTGTGACGGGGCAAATTCAATTGTTCGTGAAGCCATGAGCGTAGAAATGGAAGACTTGGGTTTTAATGAGCGATGGCTGGTTTTGGATGTGCTGCTCAATCAAGATATGCCTGAGCTGGGTGATCACACCATTCAGTACTGTAGTTCGGAGCAACCGATCACGTATTGCCGCAACCCGGGTCTGCGGCGTCGATGGGAAATGGCATTATCTGACTTGGTATCAGACAAGCAAGCATTGGACACATCGACAATTTGGTCATCGCTCTCGCGTTGGATTTCGCCACAGGATGCAACGCTTGAACGTAAAGCCATTTATACGTTTCGCTCTCAAGTGGCGAAGTGCTGGCGAAACGAACGAATGCTAATTGCTGGAGATGCGGCTCACCTGACGCCGCCGTTTATGGGGCAAGGAATGTGTGCTGGCATTCGTGATGCATCAAACCTTGCCTGGAAGTTAACGATGGTACTGCAAAACGAGTGTGCGGATGTATTGCTGGATAGCTATGAGCAGGAAAGACGCCCGCATGCGCGTGAGTACATCACTACTGCCATTGCGTTGGGTAAGTTGATCAATTCGTTGGAACGGGAAAATGTACGTTCTATTGCATTAGATGGTGATAAGGCTGACTTGCAAATGGCTTCCATCGCTCCACGGCTTGGTTCATCAGATATAGTCACAGAGCCTTTTCGATTAAGTCGTCATATCGGTAAGTTGTTCGACCAATTAGTTATTGCCGATGGTACACGCTTGGATAATTGGATTGGCTACCAACATGTTTTGATCAGTCGCTGTGGTCCTGCATCTGTTAGTGTAAAGCCGGTCAAAAAGAAAGAGCTCAACTTATCTGTGTGTGATCAAGTTGCACTGTCTGCAATGCTCGATCAATGGCAAGTAGAGGCTGTTTTTGTCCGACCCGATCGTTATGTGCTTGCGACAACAAATAATTTAAACGACTCTGCCAATTTGAATTGGCAGAGCCTGCTGAGTTCAGCTTTACCATCAGCTGAATACTGACCTCCATTACAAGATGCCTAAGCGAATAGCAGCGTGCGTTGCTTCGGCAATAGTGGATATTTCGAGTTTTTCGTAAATGTGCGAAACATGGCAAGAAGCCGTGTTATGACTGATTTTCAATGCGTCGCCCACCTCCCTTCTGGTGTAGCCGTTTGCAATGAGCGTGAGCACTTCGGCTTCTCGATTGGTTAGGCTAGTTTGGTTGGTATGCTGCCTTTTTTGTTCAGATGCATGTTTTGCATTGATCTCGTGTTTTAGTCTTTCTCGTTCAGACCAGCTGAGACTATCGAGCATTTGTTTGGCTAAACAGTACGATTCCGAACTATAGACTTCCTGAACATTACTCATTAATTTCTCCCCAACTTCGCTGTAAAAATAATGAATTGTTGCGCTATCGGTATTTGCTAACAGCGCTGCAATCAGATGTTTAAATCGTTGGGAAGACTATGTACTTTGCAACATTCTGAAACAATTACTCAAGCGGATAAAATCGTTATACCTTACGTCATATAGCGTGAGCAAAAGGCATACGTCGACGAAGGTATTCGGCATATACGACCCTATTCAAACGGTGAGCTAGTCTTAAAAATGCAGCGGAATATGGCACTAATAGGCCACTATAGGTTTATTTTCTCTCATATGGGTGTTGTTACTGTAAGGGGTATTGCAACGCAAGCCATTGCTACAACAATGGTGGCTGGATTACTCTAGTCTGACCGATTTCTAGCGACAGATTCGCGATGTGCAATGTAGCTGATTGAGACAACAAGTATGCTACCGCCGAGCACCACAAACCCATCAATGGATTCACCAAACAGCATTACGCCAAACATGGTTGCCCACAATAACTGTAAAAACGATACAGGCTGTAGAACTGCTACTGGCGCCAGGATTAATGCTCTGGTTAGCGTGAAATGACCGATGGTCGCCAACACACCAGTTAACGACAGTAGCGCCAACTCGGTCATATTGGGCTCGACCCAGTTCACCAGCGCAAAAGGTAGTAGGGAAATAGAACAGATAATAGAAAGCGTAGCCACAATGACTGACAGTTGTTCTGTTTGGGTGAGCTTTTTGGTCAGTAATAAAGAAGCTGCAAATAAAGGTGCTGTGATAAGTTGCGCAACCTGCCCAATAGATATTTCACTAAAGCCTGGCCGTAGAATAATAAATACCCCAATTAGACCAATTACGATGGCCATAATGCGCCGAGTGTACAGTTTTTCTCCGAAGAAAATCGCTGCTCCGATTGTCATCAGGATTGGGGTAAGGTAACTTAACGCGGTGACTTCGGCGATGGGGATTCTGGCCATTGCAAAAAACCACAAACACACGCCGATGCCATGAATAATGCCTCGCAGCAGAAGTGTATTCCAGGCTTGAACAACTAATTGCCGACGAACTATTTGCAGTAGAATGGGTGCAAGAAATACAGTGCCAACGACGTATCGTATAAAAGCGGCTTCTGGTGCCGGAATTCGTGTACCGACGTAGCGAACAGATACAGTAACACCGACAAAACAAAGCCCGGAGAGTAACATCCAAAGCATACCGGCGCTGGTACTGGAGATGCTGCTAAACCTAGCGCTTATATCCAAACTGGAAATCTGTAGAAATCAAACACGCTGTATTTCCTGATAGTTGATCGCTGACTGCATTGTGCTTTGGCAGCGACACGTTGCGCGCTGATTAGCGGAAAGTTTTTTTTGGTATCAACTGGTATGGTATACGTTTATGCCGATCAGGTGAATTTATTTTAAAGGATAACCTACAGTGCGATTTCCAACCCCACCACCCTATACATCCCAACGATCAGCGCTTATGGCTGAAAATGTCGTGGTCGCCTCTCAACCATTGGCTGGACAAGCAGGGTTGAGTATGCTTGCTCAAGGTGGTAACGCGGTCGACGCTGCCATAGCAACGGCTATAACGTTGACTCAGGTTGAGCCTACAGGCTGCGGAATAGGGTCGGATGCGTTTGCCATCGTCTGGGATGGGTCGAAACTACATGGTTTAAACGCATCGGGTCGTTCTGCGCAAAGCTGGCGGTCAGATCGTTTTGGTTCTGCCACTGAAATGCCCTACAGAGGGTGGGATACGGTGACCGTTCCTGGCGCTGTGGGTGGCTGGGTAGAGTTGCACAACAAGTTTGGCAAACTTGCGTTTGAAAAACTGTTTGAGCCGGCTATCAACTATGCCCAGAATGGGTTTATCGTATCCCCGATTATTGGAAAACTATGGGGGCTTGGTGGTCAGGAACTGAAAAACCAGCCTGGGTTTGCCGATCATTTTCTACCCAATGGCCGGGCACCAGTCGCTGGAGAGCGATTTATTAATACCGATGCGGCAAAAACACTAACATCAATTGCTGAAACCAAAGGTGAGTCGTTTTATCGAGGCCACTTAGCGGAGGCCATTGCGCAGGATGCCGCTAAGCATAATAGTGCATTAACGGTTGAGGATATGGCTGCGAATCAACCTGATTGGTGTGGCACCATTTCGCAGCAGTTTGATCATTTTCATTTGCATGAAATACCGCCTAACGGACAAGGTATAGCTGCGTGTATGGTTTTGGGTATGCTCTCGCATACGAATATCAGGAATTTACACCCGGATGAACCACAGGCTTTGCACTTGATGTTTGAAGCCATGAAGCTGGCCTTTCGAGACTCAGCTGCCTTTGTGGCAGATTCTGCCTATATGAAAGAAGTAGCGGTAGAGCATTTATTGAATCCGGATTATCTGGCGTCTCGTGCTCAACTTATTGACACCTCTAAAGCACAGGACTTTAACAGTGGTTCGCCAAAAACCGGTGGTACCGTGTGCCTTTCGGCGGCAGATTCAAGCGGCATGATGGTGTCATTTATTCAGTCAAACTATGCGGGTTTTGGTTCAGGTGTTGTTGTTCCCGGAACAGGTATACATTTGCAGAATCGCGCTTGTGGTTTCACTTTGGAACAGGGGCATCCGAATCAAGTAGGTGGTTCCAAGCGACCGTTTCATACCATTATTCCTGGATTTCTAATGGGTGAATCAGGGCCAATCATGGCGTTTGGCCTAATGGGAGGCATGATGCAGGCACAAGGGCACGTGCAAATGTCATTGCGAACACAATTATGGAAACAGGATGTGCAAACCGCAGCGGATGCACCGCGATGGCGGGTGGATGAAGGTATGAGGGTGTCAATTGAAAAAAGCATGGATACACGAGTAGTTGAGTCGTTGAAATCGATGGGTCACGACATCCTGGTTGAAGAGCCCGACTTCGCTTTTGGTTTTGGCGGTGCACAGCTTATTCATCGACTCGAATCGGGTGGCTATGCAGGTGGGTCAGACCCTCGTAAAGACGGGGGCGCGTACGGGTTTTAGTGTTTATTAACCAACAGGAATCTTGACCAAAACAGTGGTACCGCTGCGCTCGTTTGGACTGAGTGTTTCATTAGTTCGACTGCTAATAGTTAAACTTCCGCCGTGCGCTTCGGCAATTAGTTTTGCCAAATGCAGCCCCAGACCAAACCCACCTGTTGCCCGAGCTCGAGAGGCATCGGTTCGATAAAAGGGCTCTGTAACGCGCTCAATGTGTTCCGGGTCGATGCCTGGGCCCAAATCGATGATGCTTATATGCAGCTCGTCGCCGGTATGTTCCAGTTTAATGGTTACCGGTTTACTAGGGTTTTCATTGTTTTCGGTCGCATCGTTTTTTGCATTGTGTTCAATGGCGTTGCCGACCAAATTTCTCAGCAGTATTCTGAGCCGTGTCTTGTCTGCAACTACATCCGGCAGCGCTTGATGACATTCAACAACGACACTGTCCGCTTGTATTTCTTCAACAACGGACTGCACCAATTGCTTTACATTTAACGTGGTGAGTTGTAGTGCAGCATGTCCTGTTTTTATTCGCTCACTTTCGAGAATGTTCGAAATCAGGTTTTCCATCTCAATTAGATCATCTTCGACAGAACTCCTTGCTCTTGATTCATCCATTAATTGTAGAGCTACTTTTGCGCGCGTAAGCGGAGACCGCAATTCATGACTTGCACCTAATAGAAGTTGCCGCTTGGCGTCGAGCATGTGCTCGATATCTATGGCCATGGTATTGATACTTCCTGCCAATTCCCCAAGGTCATTGTTGTGTCGAACCGGAACGCGGTAGGCCAAGTCTCCCTGACCCATCTGTTTAACGCCGTATTTTATATCGCGTACCGGTCGCAACATGCGTCTTATAATCAAAAAACAAATCCCAAGTATGCCGAGCGCACAGAGCAAGGCGGGTATGAACAAACTGCGACGATGCTTTGTATCGCGTCTGTGAGCTAGCTCGTAGTACACTTGGTATTCACCGACGTCGCTTCTCAATAATGTTCTATCTTCATCGCCGCTGAATTCAATATTGGCATCGCTAAAGTGTTTGTGTTTGAAATGGCGGCTGGTCGGGCGGGAGAACGTTTCTTCATCAATGTTTAGTTGTTTGCCGTTGGTTGAGAAAGAATCGTTTGGGCCAATAAAATAAATTTCTACAGGCAGTCGATCTGCCAATTCTTGCGCTTTTTCTCTGTTTGGCGGGTCTCCAATTTCTGTGCGTATAAACTCCAGGTATTGTTCAAGATGTGGGCGTGCGTTGAATCGCCATTGACTGGTGAACGCGTGTGCAATAAATACAATTAATGTAATTGATAACAACGCACTGGTGGCTAAGAAAACAACCAGCAGTCGCGCGGTTAGCGAGCGTTTCAAGCGCATGAAAAGTTTGGTCATTCGTTAACTCGTTTACCAACGAATGCGTAGCCCGAACCATAAACGGTTTTGATTGGTTTGGTCGGTTTGAGTTTGGAACGCAGTCGGCTAATTAGAATGTCAACGGAGCGGCTGAAGATTTCAGTTTCTGTGCCTTTGAGATTATTTAGAATATCGTCACGGCTGAAGTCTTTGCCTGGCGATTCGGCCATCATTAACAACAATTGATATTCCATTGTGGTCAATACGATTTTTTTGTTCTCAACATAGACCTCACGTTGTTCGGTGTCGATGGTCAAACCATCGAATTGTAATTTTGCAAGAGTTTGTGGCGCAGGTTGCTTGCGTTTTACAATCGTATTTACCCGTGCTACCAATTCGCGAGGGTCGAATGGTTTTGGCAGATAGTCATCGGCGCCAATTTCAAGTCCTACAACCCGGTCTGTGATCTCGCCTCTGGCAGTTAACATGATGATGGGAATTTGACTAAAGGCGCGGATAGTACGGCACACTTCAAAACCATCCATTTCCGGTAACATAACATCGAGGATAACCGCATCAAAAGAGTCATTTTTGAGGGTTTGCAATCCATTCGATGGCAGTAGCTCCGATACCACATGAATATCGTATTTTGCACAATACTCTTTCAATAAGGGTGCAAGTTTCTCATCATCGTCTATAAGCAAAACAGTTAACATTGCCGTTCGCTGTAGTTATGCATAATTTGCCTATTGTGCTTTAAAAACCGATTCCCATCAATGCGTCGGTCCAAGTGTTTAAGGTTGTGATTCGCTGGTCATTGCATTGATAAGAAAAGGCGACCGGTGTGGTCGCCATTTCTCGATTATAGACATCCGGTTACTAACGTCAGTCAGTCTGTAAGTTGTGTGCAGACTCGGTAACTGACATAGTGACCAGCTCTGTCTAGTACTTAGTGGCGCCAGTGTCCACGCTTGCCTTTGCCGTGATGTGATTCCATAAAATCAAGAATCTCCGCTTTTTGTTCAGCATTAAGGCTATCCAAAAAGTTGCCCAGTGCGCCAATTAGCTCAGGTGCAACGGTGTCGATGGTGGCTGTTTTGCTGCTAACCATCTCCAACGCCTTTGCCTGATCAAATGAATCTGCCTCGACTAACAGCTTGACATCATCGCGTGTGGTGCCCATTTGCTCATGCATGGCATCTTTGGCAGCCAGCATCTGATCTTTCAAAGCCGACAATGCTTGTTCCTGTGTCGTATCCAGTTCAAGTTTCTCGGCAATGTAGCCAACAGCGTATTCGGCTTTTCGGCTATGATCACGGTCGCCAGACTTAGCGGCATAAGCACCACCGGCTGTGATAACACTGACTGCAACAACGATTGCGGCGGTAATTTTTGTTGATTTCTTCATACTTTTATTGCTCCTGTTCATTTGTTTGGTTTGTGCAGGATTAGTATCGGCAATTGCGCCTGTATGAGCATTGCGCTGCTGGATCAACTTGTAACAGGGTGTAACGATGGTTGAACAGGCTGTTTCTATTGCAGAAATTTGCCGGTGTGGCATAGTGTCGGCACTCATCAAGCGACAGTGTACTGAAAGCTACGTCAATGGATAAATCTGAGTTTGAACAATGGTCTGCACGGGCCACCAAATGGTCCGCCGACTATATCAGTACCCTGGAAAATCGACCCGTTCGCGCGCAAACAAGCCCAGGAGATATTGCCAAACAGATTGAACAATCTCCACCTGAATCAGGTGAGTCAATGGAGTCAATTCTTGACGATTTTGAAGATATTATTCCCGGTGGCATGACGCATTGGCAGCACCCGCGATTTTTTGCCTACTTCCAAAGTAATGCAGCACCTGCTTCTATGATTGCTGAACAGTTGGCGACTACGCTGGCAGCACAATGCATGTTGTGGCAAACATCACCTGCAGCGACCGAACTGGAAACCTGCATGGTGGACTGGTTGCGTCAGGCCGTTGGGCTTAGCGACGACTATAAGGGTGTATTGCAAGACACTGCATCCAGCGCCACCTTGTCGGCTATATTGACCATGCGAGAACGCGCTTTAAATTGGCAAGGCAATACAGAAGGTTTAGCTGGGCATCCGCGCATTAGAATTTATGCATCTTCACGCACGCACTCTTCTATCGATAAAGCCATGTGGATTGCCGGACTGGGCCAGAACAATTTAGTAAAAATTTCTACTGACGAGCACTTTGCACTTAATGAAGATGAACTTCGCCAAGCCATTAGCGATGATCGTGCTGCAGGGTATTTGCCCGCCGGAATTGTTATATGCGTAGGTGGTACCTCAATGGGTGCGACAGACCGAGTGGGTGAGGTGTGTGCTATTGCCAAGCAGGAAGGGTTATACACCCATGTTGATGCTGCCTGGGCAGGTTCTGCAATGATATGCGAAGAGTTGCGAGTGTTGTGGGAGGGTGTTAACGAGGCTGATAGCTTGGTGCTGAATCCGCACAAATGGCTTGGCGCATCCATGGAATGTTCAGCCCATTTTATTAAAGACCCAGAGACACTGGTAAAAACACTGGCAATTCAACCAGAGTATCTAAAAACGCATGGTCAAGATGGCCTGGTGAACTATAGCGAATGGGGCATACAACTAGGCAGACGCTTTCGTGCTTTGAAACTGTGGTTTCTCATGCGTGCTTATGGTCTTGAAGGCTTGCGAGAACGTGTTCGCAATCATATCGCCTGGTCTGAGAAGTTGTGCGAGCGCTTACGCACATCCCCAGGTTTTGAAATTGTGACTGAGCCCATTTTGTCTCTGTTCACGTTCAGGTATATCAGGAACGGTGTAGATGATGTGGATGAATTAAATCTTCAGTTGGTGAATGCGCTCAACGATGATGGTCGAATTTATCTCACTCAGAGCGAGCATGATGGGGTTCGGGTTATTCGATTTGTGGCTGGGCAGTTCGATATGCAGGAGAAGGATGTCGATATCGCGTATGAAACAATAGTTCAGGTCGCTGCCGGATTGGATTTCTCATCTTAATAAGCCCAATACAAGACAATTAGCCCAATACAAGCGTTATCTATTCAATGTATAAGCTATCATTGCAGATGGATGTTCGGGAGCATGATGAAACCGACGGGAATTCGTTACTTGTACCCGTCATTTTGTCTGTTATCGGGACAGAATGAACCGCTATGCCAGGTTTGGTCAGTAAATTTCTTTATTTCGGGTTTTTCGAAGATCAGATTTGTGCCAGCTTGTCGTATGCAGATTGCGGTCTGTAGCCTCTGTCGAGTGGTATCCGCGTGGCTAAACTAAAGTATGACCGTTCGGTAGTTGGGTTTGCTTGACGTGGAGGGTTGTTTGGTGGTTGAGTCAGCTTAATCTGCGGTATCCGTTCTTCGCAAGAACAATGCCCCAATAAAATAGTAAAGTACGTCCTTATTAAATAGTCAGGAGAGAAAGTATGAAGTTCCGAAGGCAATTTAGACATAGCCTGTGCATTGGTGCAGCCGCAGTAGCTGGTCTGTTCACCACCACTGTGCATGCGGCCACAGAAGTACAGTTCTGGCACGCGTTTACTGGTCGTCTTGGTGAGCTGGTCGCAGAGCAAGTTGAAACATTTAATTCGAGTCAAAGTGACTTCGAAGTTGTTGCCTCTCACAAAGGCAATTACTCAGAAACGCTCAATGCCGGCATTGCTGCCTTTCGAGCCAAGGAACAACCACACATATTGATGGTATTTGAAGTAGGCACAGCTACCATGATGAGCGCTAAAGGTGCGGTTAAGCCAGTCTTTGAGGTGATGGCTGATGCAGGTGCAGAATTCGATGCTGATGCCTATATTGGTTCGGTTAAAGGTTACTACACAACCACTGATGGAGAAATGTTGTCTTTACCGTTTAATTCATCTACACCGGTGTTGTGGGTTAACAAAGACGCCCTGAAAGAAGCAGGTGTTGACCCCGAAGTCGATCTCTCCACATGGCAGAAAGTGGATGAGGTATTAACTAAAGTGCATGCCGCAGGTAGCAAATGTCCAATGACGACTGCCTGGCAAAGTTGGATTCATCTTGAGAATTTGTCTGCTTATCACAACACACCATTTGCCACTAAAGACAATGGCTTTGCGGGTGTAGATACTGAACTTGCTTTCAACTCAGAGCTGCAGGTTAAGCATATCCAAACCATGGGCGACTGGGCCAAAGACGGTAAGTTCATGTATGCAGGTCGTCGAAACGAAGGTGGCGCGAACTTTAGGGCAGGTGAGTGTGCGTTATTCACTGAAAGCTCGGCAGGCTACGCTGGTATTAAAGCAGAAGCCAAGTTCGATTTTGCGGTTCGGCCTTTGCCCTATTGGGAAGGTACAGAAGGTGCGCCACAGAACACCATTATTGGTGGTGCATCACTGTGGGCAATGGCAGGTCACAGCGATGATGAATACAAAGGTGTTGCTACATTCCTGAACTTTCTGTCAAGTGATGATATCCAGGCGAAATGGCATCAAGACACAGGCTACTTGCCTATAACGGCCGCCGCGGGTGAAAAAACCAAAGCGGATGGTTTTTACGACGATAACCCTGGAACTGACATCGCTGTTATTCAAATGACTGCCAACGCCCCAACAGCAAATTCAAAGGGATTGCGATTGGGGGCATTCGATCAAATTCGCGGTATTATCGATGAAGAGTTGGAAGCTGTTTGGTCTGGAGACAAAGATGCTCAAACGGCGATGGATAGCGCTGTTGAACGTGGCAATAAATTGCTACGGCGTTTTGAACAGGCTAATAAATAGTTAACTGCTTATTGTTGTACGCTGGCACTCTGGGTTGACGGTTTGGTGGCCTTAGGTTTGGTTGCCTAACTTATGAGTGGCGCACAAAAAATGATTCGATCGGCAATCGCCGGTCGAATCTGATTTCTCTCAGTATGGGTTGATTGATGGAAAAAAGAGTCACATTCAAAGGTTGGAAACTGCCTTTGCTACTGATCTTTCCCCAATTATTGATTTCTGTCGTCTTCTTTTTTTACCCTGCAGGCCAGGCTATTTGGCAGTCCTTGTTTATACCTGATCCGTTTGGATTATCTTCACAATTTGTTGGTTTGGGTAATTTTGAATTCCTGCTTAGTGATCAGTATTATCGAGCCTCCTTTCTAACAACTGCCATTTTTTCCATTCTTGTAACTGTGGTTTCCATGGTTGTTGCGCTATTTCTGGCGGTGATGGCTGATCGGCTCATTAAAGGTGCTGGAGTTTACCGCACATTATTGATTTGGCCATACGCTGTGGCGCCAGCGGTTGCCGGTGTGCTGTGGCTATTTATGTTCAATACCAGGGTAGGTGTTGTTTCATGGTACGTCGGATTGTTGGGATACGACTGGAACCATGTTTTGAATGGTGGTGAAGCGATGGGCTTGGTTGTTGTTGCTTCATCCTGGGGTAGAATAAGTTATAACTTTCTGTTTTTTTTCGCAGCCTTACAGGCGGTGCCAAAGTCGGTCATTGAGGCTGCGGCAATCGATGGTGCCAGATTCTGGCGTCGTTTTTTCACGATAGTGCTTCCACTACTTTCTCCGACAGTATTCTTTCTACTTGTCGTTAATATAGTTTATGCGTTTTTTGAAACATTCGGTGTAATACACACAATCACATCCGGTGGGCCGCAACAGTCAACCACTATTCTGGTTTATAAAGTGTTCTCCGATGGTTTTGTCGGGCAAGATCTCGGCTCATCGGCTGCGCAATCAGTTGTGCTGCTGGTGCTGGTTGGTGCTTTAACCATTGTGCAATTCAAGTTTATCGAAAAGCGAGTGCACTACTAATGGCACAAACTCGGCAATCAACACAATCTGGCATGGTGGAGAAGCGGGGCAGATCGCTGTGGCTCACGCATGTCTTAATGATTATCGGTGTGCTGGTGGTTTTCTTTCCAATCTGGCTAGCCTTTGTTGCATCAACTGTCACACAAGCAGATATCGTTTCACCGCCAATGCCATTAGTACCGGGTGAGCATTTTTTTGAAAATTATAAAAAAGCGCTATTTTCAGGTATCAATGTGCCGGTATCGACCATGCTGATAAATTCGTTGATTATGGCCATAGGAATAGCGCTTGGGAAAATTGCCATTTCTCTTGTTTCGGCTTTTGCTATCGTGTACTTCAAATTTCCAGGACGCACGTTTTTCTTTTGGTTGATTTTTCTTACCCTCATGCTTCCCGTTGAGGTTCGCATTGTTCCAACCTATGAAGTTATTGCCGGTTTTGGTATGTTGAATTCATACTCCGGATTAATCTTGCCCTTGGTTGCATCAGCAACTGCCACTTTTTTATTCAGGCAATTTTTTCTAACAATTCCTGATGAGCTTGCTGAAGCTGCGAGGGTAGATGGTGCGCGGCCGATGCGGTTTTTTATCGATATAGTTATTCCAATGAGTCGTACTAATATCGCAGCACTGTTTGTTATTCTTTTTATCTACGGTTGGAATCAGTATTTGTGGCCACTGCTAATCACAACCGACCCTGAAATGAATACCATTGTTATGGGAATTAAACAGATGTTTCCATCAGGCGATGATTTCGCTGACTGGCCGGTTATTATGGCCACGTCAATACTGGCGATGATACCGCCCGTAATTGTTGTGGTTTCCATGCAAAAACTGTTCGTTCGTGGGTTAGTGGATAGCGAGAAATAAATGGCGACTTTGAGCATTAACAACGTTAGAAAAAGCTTCGGTAAAGTTGAAGTGATACATGGTGTAAGCGTTGATATTGATGACGGGGAATTTATAGTTATTGTTGGTCCATCGGGCTGTGGTAAATCGACTTTGTTACGCATGGTAGCTGGCCTGGAAACCATTAGCGATGGTGACATCAGTATCGACAATCAGCTTGTCAATGACAAAGAGCCAATGGACCGCGACATTGCCATGGTGTTTCAAAACTACGCCTTGTATCCGCATATGTCGGTTCGCCGGAATATGGCCTATGGTTTAAAAATAGCGAAAATGCCAAAAGATCAAATTAATAAAAAAGTAGAGCATGCCGCTAAGCTGTTGCAACTGGAAGAGTACCTGGATAGAAAGCCTCGTGAACTTTCTGGTGGTCAAAGACAACGTGTAGCAATGGGGCGTGCGATTGTTCGCGAACCGGCTGTGTTTTTATTTGATGAGCCACTGTCTAATCTTGATGCTAAATTGCGCGTTCAAATGCGTCTGGAGATTAAACAGCTACAAGCCGATTTAGGTGTTACATCGCTGTATGTAACCCACGATCAGGTCGAAGCGATGACTATGGCCGATCGAATGATTGTTATGAATCAAGGTGTGGCAGAACAAATTGGAACCCCACTCGAAGTTTATGAGAAACCTCAGTCGTTGTTTGCAGCGCAGTTTATTGGTAGCCCTGCAATGAACATGTTTGATGGTGTGATTGAGAATGGCGATCTGAAGTTAGTGAATGGCTCAGAGCTACCTGGACATTATAATGTTGAGGGTGCGGTTAAAGTAGGTATTCGCCCAGAGCACCTAACTTTAGACAATGGTGGTGGATTACAGATTGATGTTGGGTTTACCGAACCATTGGGTGCCACGACGTTGTTGCATGGCACATTAGTCTCCTCGGGTGAAACGATGACGGTTAGCTTGCCTGGTGTACACTCCAGTGAGTCGTTACACGAAGCGACACGACTACACGTCAATACCGATCATATACACATTTTCTCAAGCACTACCGGAATGCGTTTATAAGCAGGTTGTTGTTATGGAATAAAGCCTGCCCGGTAGAGTGTTAGTCTAGACGGCCGGCTTTATCCACACTTCGTTGAGATATGAGGGTCGGACCACACTATGTGTTTGTATTTTAAGTAGAAGTTAATAAAATCACAGCATTACTTAAGCTTAGGCATTCTTTATTGGCTAAATTTCAACGTCTAAGAGCGCTAATCTTTTCTCAACATATTTTTATTTTGAAGCTGATCTATTATGCGCAAGGATTTGTTCGCTCTTGCCCATAGGCTGTGAAGCAAAACTGAATGATAAGGCGCATCGTGGCTGAGCCTTTTGGGTTTGTTCAGGCAATCTAACTGACTGCGCAAGCAGCATGCGTTTAAATTCTTTTCTGATTTCGGGCTAAAATGATTCAACTAATTTGAAAATGGCTTTAACCCACGGAGGGGTTTTATGGCTCGCGCAAATCGACACATTATTCCCGGACAAGTTTGGCATCTGACACATCGGTGCCATGACCAAAAATGGTTGCTTAAATTCGCAAAGGATCGGCGTCGCTGGTTGTATTGGTTGTATGAGGCCAGAAAGCGATATGGTCTGCTAGTGCTGAACTACGTGATTACATCCAATCATATTCATCTGCTTGTTAAAGATCAGGGTAATGGTGAAATCGGGCGAAGCATGCAGCTTATTGCGGGTCGTACGGCGCAGGAATATAACAAGCGAAAATCGCGTTGTGGCGCATTCTGGGAGGACAGGTACCATGCAACAGCCATACAAACGGCTGATCATCTTCATCGCTGTATTACGTATATTGATTTGAATATGGTTCGGGCTGGTGCAGTTGAGCATCCAAAGCATTGGGTGCACAGTGGATATGCTGAACTACAGACGCTGGCTCATCGTTATAAACGTGTTGATTATGTAACGCTGATGGAACTTTTAGGTATGAAGACGATAGAGCAAATGCGATTAGCTCGTGAGAGGTGTGTAACGGATGAGATGACTTACGGACAGATGATTAGACAACCAGAGTGGACCGATTCGGTTGCCGTGGGAAGTGAAGCTTATATCAAGTCAATACAGCCTCTTGTGAAATACCGTAATCCAAGTCGAAAAATGAAACAGGTGGATAAAGGCTTTATATTGCGAGATGAAAGACAGACTTACAATGTCTTTTCTTCGTAGAAAACGAATCCTAAGTGCTTAAAACAAGCAATAAAAATAAACAAGTTCTGCACAATCAATGGTTTACGATGGTCCGACCCTATTAACGGTCGAAGCTTAAGACGGGCTCCATTTTATCCAGTTTCTGTTGGCTTAGATGACACTTGATGCTGTGACCATTTGATAGCTGGCGTTCTTCGGGTAGCTGGGTGTCGCAGAGATTACCTTCGACTTCGTTTTTGTAGCTGCAGCGAGTCTGGAACGGGCAGCCAGGGGGCGGATTCATGGCCGAAGGAATGTCGCCGTCGAGCACAATGTGTTTCTTGGTTACGCTGGTATCGGCGATGGGAATGGCCGATAACAGTGCTTCGGTGTATGGATGGTACGGTGGGGCAAATATTTCGTCAGTTGTGCCTTGTTCAACGATGTGGCCAAGGTACATAACCACCACACGATCAGCGATATATCGAACCACTGATAGATCGTGACTGATAAACAGCATGGTTGTTTTTGCTTCACGCTGTATTTCCATTAGTAGCTCAGTTACTGCTGCTTGGACAGAGACATCTAACGCAGATACGGGTTCGTCTGCAACGACAACGCGCGGTTGACCGGCAAAAGCACGGGCTACGCCGATGCGTTGCTTCTGACCACCGGATAATTGTCTGGGCATTCGATCGGCGAAAGCGCGGGGCAGTTTAACCAGATCGAGCAACTCAAGCATGCGTTCACGGCGATCATCGAGTGAATCACCGATATTAAATTTTTCCAATGTTCGGATTATTTGTGACCCAACGCTGTGGCTCGGGTTTAATGTGTCGAATGGATTCTGAAAAACCATCTGAACCGATGCGACTGTCTCTGTACTGCGCATGGTGACATCGGAGTCACCGATGCTTACGCCGTCTAACTCGACTTCTCCGTCGGTACAGGTTTCCAAACCCAGTAGAACTTTGGCAAGCGTTGATTTACCACATCCTGATTCACCAACAATCGCTACCGTTTCAGATTCACGTGCTTGTAGCGTGATCGACTCATTCGCTTTAACCGTGCGTTTATCTCCGCCGCCAAACATTGCATTTGCGGCCACGCTGTAATACTTCTTCAAATTTTTAACGTTGAGTACGACTTTTCCAGGTTCTGCAGGGTCTGTAACGATGGGGCGTTCTGGCTCTGCGTTCCAGTCAATCTCTTGAATTCGGGTGCAGCGCGACATGTGCTCGGGGTCCTCGTCGACTGGCGTCATGTGAACAGCATTCGAATTACATTTTTGCTCGTCAAAGTGCGGACAACGTGGTCCGAAATTACAGCCATGCGGGCGTTCCATTGGCAGTGGAAGTTGTCCTGGAATAGCCACTAATGGGCGTGTGTTCTTATCAGCACCAGGTAGCGGTATGGAATTGAATAAACCTTGTGTATACGGGTGGCGCATTCGATCAAATACTTCGTTGACTTCTCCAGATTCCACCGCTTCACCTGAATACATAACCGTTATGCGATCGCAGGTTTCAAGAATTAATCCTAAGTTGTGCGATATGAACAGCATGGATGTTCCGGTCTCGCGGGCCAGTTCTTTTATCAACTGTACGATGCCGGCTTCAACAGTAACATCCAGTGCTGTGGTTGGCTCGTCAAGCAACAATAGATCAGGCTTTGACAACAGGGCCATCGCTATAACGATACGTTGTTGTTGCCCACCAGATATTTGATGAGGGTAGGCGCTCATGACACGTGCAGGATCTGGTAGCTTAACCGCATCGAGTAGATCAAGCGACCGCTTGTATGCATCGGCTTTAGAGGCACCTTCATGAATTATCGGTACTTCCATGAGCTGTTTTCCTACCTTCATAGCAGGATTAAGCGATGCCATAGGTTCTTGGTAAATCATCGCGATTTTCGAGCCACGAATATCCCGTAGTTCCTCCTGGCTCATTTCTCCCATGTCGCGACCCTGGAACTTTATTGTACCGCCGACAATTTTGCCGCGATTACCCATGTCGCGCATGATACCCAGTGCTACTGTGGACTTACCGCAGCCTGATTCTCCAACAAGGCCCATGGTTTGTCCGGGCATAACCTTACAAGAGAAATCCATTACCGCTGGAATTTCACCGGCACGTACGAAAAATGAAATGTTGAGCTTGTCGATTTCCAGTATTGGCGTCTGCGCATCGGTAAGCGGTGCACCGTCTGTGCCCAGGATGGAATGTTCGGCTGCTGTGCTCATTGTGTTATCACTCATTTATCGGCTCCCGTTAGTCTCGTAGAGATTCTTCGCGCAAGCCATCGGCAAGCAGATTCAATCCCAAAACCAATGACATTAAAGCCAAAGCCGGTGGTAGTGCAGGGTGCGGGTATACAGCTAAAAATTTCCGGCCTTCATTGATTGTCATTCCCCAATCAGGGCTTTCAGGGGATACGCCAAGACCAAAAAAGCCTAACGTGCCGAGTAAGATGGTGGTGTAACCAATGCGCAAACAGAAATCAACAATCAGAGGGCCACGCGCATTGGGTAACACTTCCCATAGCATGATATACCAGGGTTTTTCACCTCGCGTTTGAGCAGCCGCTACATAATCTCGTGTTTTTATATCTGCCACCAGACCTCGCACAATTCGAAACACGGTGGGCGAATTAACGAATACCACGGAAACAAATATATTCAGCAGATTTGGATCCATATAGAAAACACCAAGTGGATCAGCATTGAACGCAAGGCCTGAATAGGCCCATAAACCAAACACCAACGTGATACTCAACAGGATGATTAACTTGGTTGGTTGTTCTTGAAATCTTGTCCAGAACAGCAACACAAAAAATATGATTGGAAACAGAAACAATACACCGGATAAATAGAGAGGGATTCCTGTAGAGCGAATTTCAGGTGTTACTAACAGGAAGAACAATAAAATAACGGGAAAAGCCAAAACCAGGTTAGCCAGAAAGCTCAGTACTGTATCTAACTTTCCGCCGTAAAACCCTGCCGGCAAGCCAAGTGTTATGCCAACCATAAATGCAAATACGGTTGCCGCTGGTGCTATGACTAGTACTATGCGGCTGCCCATTACCATACGACTGAAAACATCACGTGCAAGGTTGTCACCACCGAGCAAATAATAACTGCCTTCCATACCAGTTATCGGCCAGCCAGGCTTTTTGTTTTTCATGCCGGATATTTGACTTAGCGGGTCCATGGTGATGATGGAGTCCGCGAAGATGGCAGTTAGAATCCAGAACAATACCAGGATAAGTCCGATGATCCCTATGGGACTAGTGAACAATCTGCCGTACAGTCCAAGCTTTTTCTGGAACAGTATTGAAATAACCAAGATGACGGCTAGCCCAATCCACACAGGCATGAACTGTCCGAGAATGGATGTGAATATCTCTGATGCGCTTAATCTGTCCATTGTCGTCTCCTCAGCTCACTCGAATTCGTGGATTCAGGAAAACGTATCCGATATCCGAAATTAGCTGAGTTACCAGCACAACAACCACGGCCACAACAGAGCATGCCAGCAACAGTTCAATATCATTGTTGCCAACCGCTGCTACCAGAGTCCAGCCAAAGCCCTTAAAGTTGAATAGGGTTTCAATGATGACCACGCCAGTCAGTAAATAAGGTATCTGTAAAACGATAACTGTGAACGGGGCGATCATCGCGTTTCGCAAGGCATGTTTTAAGACCACGCCAAAAAAACTCAATCCTTTTAGCCTTGCCGTTCGAATGTATTGTTCCTGCATTACTTCGGCCATAGAAGCTCGTGTCATTCGCGCAATATAGCCCAAGCCATATAACGCTAACGCAACAACGGGTAGGGTAAAGTTTTCAAAGGTCACGTTTTCCATTGCCGTGGCAGATGTGCCTTTAAACCATCTGAGTCCACCCATTTTACTGGCGAACACTACTATTAAAATCACACCTGAGACATATTCAGGTGTTGATGTTGTAAGTATGGAAAATGTGGAGAGCGTTCGATCGGTTTTCGATCCTTCTCGCATGCCGGCTATGATGCCAATGATCAAAGAAATTGGCACCATGACAAGCATAACGGCCAGCATTAATTTTCCGGTGTGCCCAAGTTTCTCTACAATGATGCCGCGTATCTCTTCTTTAAATACCAGCGAGCGTCCCCAATGACCTTGAATGAGTCCGCAGAACTTGGGTGCTTCGTTGGTTTGTGCATCTTTGTAACGAAGGCAACGACCTGTTTTTTCGTTTGTATCCGGGTCTGTTCTTACCCACCCAGGCATGACACCTAACCATTCGCCATAGCGTTTGATTAAGGGTTGGCGGTAGCCATTTTTCTCTAACCACGACTGAACTTCAACATCCGACATGCGCATGTTACCTTCGCTCTTGGTGAGCTTTTCCAGGTTAGGTTCGAGGTTGGTTAAGAAGAAAACGGCAAAGGTGAGACACAAAGCGGTGAACAACATCACACCGGTTCGTTTGAGTAAGAAAATGCCCATTCGTGTGCTAAACCTTTAAGATCGTTTGGGTTAAGTATCAGATGGAATCTGCTGATCTAAATTCAAAACAAATCACAAGATCTCACAAACTGACAGTAACTAAAAAAAGGGCTGTCAAAAGACAGCCCTTTTTCATTTCAAGTGCACTGGGGTTATGACTTCCAGTACATCTCTTGAGGGTAGTACTCAAACGTGATGTGATGATTGGCTCCACCAAGGTTTGGCTTGGTGTAGTTGCTTAGTGTACGCCAGTAAGGTTGAACCACAACACCTTCGTCTTGCATGATTTTTTCAAGTTTCGCAACCACTTCACGACGCTTGTCAACATCTGCAATACCCACAGCTTCAGCTAGTGTTTTATCGAATTCTTCATTGTTAAAACCCGCTTCGTTCCAGGCTTCTCCAGAGCGATAAGCAAGACCAAGTATCTGAATGCCTAGAGGGCGGTGGTTCCAGTTGGTAGACGAGTAGGGGTACTTTACCCAGTCGTTCCAGAAAGTAGAACCTGGTAGCACGGTGCGCTTGATTTTGATACCGGCTTTTCGTAGTTGATCGGCAACAGCGTCGGTTGTGTCTTTACGATAGCCTGCATCAAGAGAAATCAACTCGTGCTCGAAATCAGCCATGCCTGCTTCTTCCATAAGTGCCTTGGCACCTTCGGGGTCGACAGCTTGTGGAGGCAGCTCTGCGTAATCTGGATGCATAGGACCAACATGATGGTTTTCCGCTGGAATGCCTACACCGCCAACACCGAGCTCCAGACAGATTGAGTTATCGACGGCCATTTGCAGGGCTTTACGAACACGTATGTCTTCGTATGGTTTCTTGCCATCGATTTCCGCAGCCTGATTAGGACGAATAACAATGGTTGCAGCGGTAACAATGTCGTTCTTGTCCCATTCATCAAGTGATTCAAAAAGTTCAAGAATCTCGCTGCCTTCAGCACTGTACATGGCATCAACTTCATCAGACTCGCAAGCAGCAAAGTGAGATGCGGGTTCAGTACCGTAGTCAATGTATTCAACGCGATCCATGTACGCGCCATTACCTTCATTCCACCAGGTGTGGTCCTCGTTTCGAACCAATACGGCTTTCTCACCCACTTTCAGTGACTCAGGTTTGTAAGGGCCCGTTCCTAATGGCACGCTTCCAGTAACATCTTCGAAATCATAATCTTTATGAACAATAGCCGCGGGGTAATCGGCCATACCGGCGATCAGGGAAATGTCGGGTGCAGGCAGATTGAGCTTGACGGTGTGGCTATCTACTACTTCAATAGTGCCTTCAGCGGCTTTTTCGGTATCGGCATCGATTAATGTAGCCATTCGGCCAGCCATTGAGTTACCTTCAACGCTCTTGTCACACCAGCCTTCGATGTTACGCGCAACATCTTCAGCAGTGAAGTCGTCACCGTTGTTCCATTTAACGCCTTTGCGAACATTTAGTGTGTAAACGGTACCGTCATCGTTGATGTCCCAGCTTTCCAGCAACTTGCCTTCGAAAGTGGCGTCGTTGTTGTACTGCACCAGGTATTCCAACCAACCACGAGAAAAGTTCGCGATTTGGCTCCAATCATAAGTACGGGGATCTTTCAATGCGCGCACTTCTGTTTGGAAGCGTACGGTTCCGCCCATTTGTGGTGTATCAGCAGCATAAGCAGGCGTTGGCGCAGTTAAGCCAATCATTCCGTATGCTGTAGTGGCCGATGCACCGAATACACTGGCCATGCTTAGGAACTCGCGACGGGTAACGCCGTTAGTGGTTCCTTTAACATTTTCAGCCATTTCAGTTATATGCGATGGCATATCCTGGCCATTTTTCTTTTTAAATCTCATTCAAATTCTCCAAACAGTATTAATGCAAGAACGAAGTGTGTTGTGTCTGTAGCGCGGTAAACCGAGTGTTTATCCATTGACAAAACTTTGGTGCCCTGGCGCTCGGGTTTGAGTTCAGTGACAAAATCAGTTTAACATGCGTCATTTTATGACCCAAACCGACACCTGCCCAGAAGCGCCTGTTTTTGGTCTTCTTATGAGGTTTTACCTGGCTTTGTGTGCGGTCGGGCCATGGTAAGCTGTTGAAAATAGTGAATAATATCGACCAATCGGTGTATTGAACCGGGCTAGGTCGCGTTTTTATGCGCATAATCTGCGCGTTAGTGCCATGGGTTCTGAGCGTTTGCTATTTTAAATTTGCATTTTTTATTAATTTATTCGCAGTCGCATACGGAGTTGCCTCACAAATCCGATTGAGAATAGGGCAAATGCAAACGCCACACCATTTATACAGTTAGGTTGCCGATGGTCCGGTAGTTAATCCACCATCAACAACCAAAATGTGTCCAGTGATGTAACTGCCACCGGCACATAAAAATAAAATGGCTTCAGCGTAATCTATTGGTAGGCCTGCACGCTTCATTGGGATGCTTGCGAGCATTTCTTCAGTCCGCTCAAATCGGCAGTCCCAGTCGGACTCAACGACACCCGGTGCAATTGCATTAACGCGCACACTAGGTCCAAACGCTCTGGCATGTTCTTGGGTCAGACTTATTAGTGCCGCTTTGGTAGCGCAGTACGTTGAACTCGAACCATTTCCAGCTATACCGGCAATGGATGCAGTGTTAACGATTGCGCCATTGCGTTCGCGTAAGCTTGGTAGCGCAATTTTCGTGCAATACCAAGGTCCCAATAAGTTTACCGATAATAACTGTGCCCAAAAAGCTGCATCTGGAGTATCCAGATCGTTGGGTGGTATAGGTTTGCGGGTGCCGGGTGTACCTGCGTTATTTACAAGATAGTCCAATCCGTTTAAGTCTTCAATGGCCTGTGACACCATACTTGTCGCCGATGCTTCATTGCCAGTATCTCCCGGTGCTGCTATCGCATGATAGCCTTTGGCCAACAATGCATTTACAGACTGGGTAAGGCGCTTATTGTCTGGCAGATCGTTCAGTGCAACCTTACACCCAAGAGATGCGAACATTTCTGCTGTTGCGAAACCAATCCCGGACGCGGCGCCGGTTATCAATGCGGTTTTATTTTCAAGATTAGCGTTTATCATTGTTGGAATAAAAATAGTTGAATATAGAAGCTTGAACTTAGCAGAATCAGGCGCAAGATCGGAGTGGTTTTTTTCCAGCGTCGCAGAGCCATAGTTATTGCCAACATCTGCCGCTCAACCTGCAGCGGGTCACTTTAGATCGGTCGGTGGACGACCGAACCATCACCGCCATATACCGCTATTTAAACAATCAGCCCGAAAATGGCAATAATTTGTTGCATCTGTGCCTGGGCTGGTGTTTTATTGGGTGAAACAATAATTGGGTAGGCTTAGCCAAGCTCTTTTCAGTTCCAACTAGAACATTGCTTATCAACTACGGTTTGCAGGAGAGCGTTATGCTTGACGACACACAACATTTGAGTCAATACGAAAAACCACTCAACGATTCACCCGAGCAATCATTTACTCTGCCATCGTATTTGTATACCGATCCAGATGTATACGAGCTAGAAAAGGAACGAATTTTTTATCGAACATGGCAATTTGTAGCGCACAGTAAGTCGTTTCGAAAACCTGGTGACTACGTCACCGTGCAAATTTGTGATCAGAATTTGTTTGTGATGATGGGTAAAGACAATGAGTTGCGCGCGTTTTATAATGTTTGCCAGCATCGCGCTCACGAACTACTGCCATCAGGCACAGGAAATGTTAATGCGCTGATCGTTTGTCCTTACCACGCATGGGCATTCGAGCGAGAAGGTGCTTTACATGGCGCACCCCGTGTCAGCGAAAGACCTGGTTTTGACAAGGCAGAATACGCTTTAAAACAAGCTCGTCTAGAAGTTTTTCTCGATTGTGTTTTTATTAATCTTGATGATGCTGCTATGCCGTTATCAAAGTTGGCTGCAGACTTGGAAACCGACGTGCGTACAAGAGTGCCTTTTTATGGCAACGTACAATTACCAACTGAGGGTATGTTAGGTGATGGTCGCATAGACGCCGGTTGGAAAGTTGTGGTTGACAATTACGTGGAGTGCTATCACTGCGATCACGCTCACAAAGACTTTGCAAACCTTATCTGCATGGACACCTACAAACACGACACATTCGGATTGTGGGCCAGACAAGTAGGCGGTGATATTCGCAAGAAAAACTCCGCTTATGAATTGGACGACGACGCCCCAGTCATGCATTCGGTTTTTTGGTATTTATGGCCGAACACAACGTTCAATCTCTTGCCCGGTTCAGAAGAGATCAATATTTCAGCCATACGGCCAATAGGTCTCGAAAAATGTGATTTCAGTGGTCAGTCGCTGAGTGTTAGTGGCGAATTCGATCAACGGCGTTGTAAGTATACAATTGATGTGTTGATGCCAGAAGACATTAGCTTGTGCGAAAGTGTGCAGCGCGGGCTTAAATCAAAGGGCTATTCTCAAGGCCCGATTATCGCTGATTCAAAACGCAGTGGGCGCGGAGAACATGCCATACATCATTTTCATCGTTTGGTGCAGCAATCGCTCGAACAACAATAGATAACATGTTCGAATGCAATTGAGGATTGGTATCGGTGGGGTATAAACGTTTTAAGATCAGTGACGACATTACTTTAATTCAGGAGACCGGTGTCGCCAACTTTATGCGTTGCAATATTTGGCATATTAAAGGTAATAGCTTCGATCTTGTGATCGATACCGGAATGGGTTTAGACCCGTTGAAACAATGGATTATGCGAGATACTAACCGTCCGATTAAAGCGGTAGTAACTCATTCTCATTTCGATCACTCGGGCTGCTTGCACGAATTTGATGTTCGGATGGGGCATAAAGCAGAGTCTGACGTACTGGCTAATCCCTCCGGTAGCACTACAGTTTTTGATGGTGCATGGACGCGAATTGCTATCGTCGATCTTGATCAACACCCTGATTTCACTGCCGACACTTACTCAGTTAAAGCTGCGCCGCTTACGCATTATATAGATGAGGGTGATGTGATTGATTTGGGTAACAGGGTGTTTCAAATTTTACATTTGCCCGGTCATTCGCCAGGTTCTATTGGTTTGTGGGATATAAAAAACAAAACGCTCTTTTCTGGCGATGCGCTTTACGATGGTGAGCTTCTCGATTCTTTGTATCACTCCGATAAACTGGTGTACATGCGAACACTGGAGCGCATTGAAGTGCTAGGTGTTAATGTGTTTCATGCAGGACACTATCCCTCTTTCGGGCCGGAACGAATGAGAAAAATAATTGCAGACTATCGTAACGGTGAAAACAGTCTTGGTGATGTGGAACAATGGTTTGACTCTAACAGGAGCAGGTTGGGTAATATTTTTGCAGATCAGGATTGGCGCGGTTTAGTTAAAAAGCAATAAGCTGGGCTGGAAAAGGCGTTGTTCGCCAAAGGGCGTCATGTTTCAGAACTACATGCTAAGCCGCGCGATCGGCCGCAAAGTCGTCTGAGTCGTTTTCCAATGGCTCTGGCTTCGAAATGAGGTACCCCTGTGCGTAGTCAATATCGAGTTTTTTAAGTAGTTGTAATGCTTCATTGGTATCTACAAATTCTGCTACGGTTTTAATGTTCAATACCCTAGCGATTTCGGCTACACTTTTGACAACTGTTTGATCCAATTCGTTTTTGCATATCTCTTGGATAAATGTGCCATCGATTTTAATA
>CALIMV010000374.1 GCA_938045275.1 uncultured Granulosicoccaceae bacterium | reverse complement strand
CTTGAGAAGATAACGCAAACATGGAAACATACTCGCTGAATGTTCTTCCCCAAGGCACAACTTCTTCTAAGGTAAAAGTCATATTTTTCGCCTAACGAATAAGGTTATATTGCGCGAAGCCGCAATATGAACGCTGCGGTTAGCCGCAATTTATGCAGTGGCCGCCTTGTGGTAAAGTGGAACGACAACGAGACCACAAGGCGGTCGCGGCGTAAATTGTCGGATACACCGCCTTGTTAAGTGCAACTTACCTCAATCTCTGGCGAAAGACTTAAATATGCCAACCATTTCTATGTTCTACGGTTTGATTATACGGATGTATTACTTCGATAATCAACAGCACAACAAGCCACATACACACGTGCATTATTAAGATGACAGCGCTGTGTACGAGCTACCCAATGGAAACTTACTGGGAGGCTCTTTACCACCAGCGAAAAATAAATTAGTTTTGGCATGGATTGAGATTCACCAGGAAGACCTAATGGCTGACTGGCAAATGGCAATTGCAGGCGAGCCTGTTTTTAGAATTGACCCTTTGAAGTAGGTGACATATGAACCCCACAGTTGAATCTGCAGAACCAATGCCAAATTATAAACTTAAGGTTCACTTTAATAATGGAGAGGTGAAGCAGTTTGACGTTGAACCTTTCTTGGACAAAGGCATATTCGTTGAACTTAAAGATGAAGAATATTTTTCACAGGTGAGTGTTGCTTTTGGTTCAGTGCAATGGCCAAATGAACAAGATTTTAGTAACGACACTTTGTATATTTTGGGATCGTCTATTTCCACTGGTGTTACCCACGAAAAGCGGACACGTTTTTATGCACTCGCTGCATAGTATTGCTTTTCGTAATTTTCAGGACTCTGATAACCATTTGCAGAGTGCCTCCTTACTCGGTTATAGAACAACTCGATGTACTCAAACACTTCACTGTATGCATGGTCTTTGTTCTTGATGTCTTCTGCATACAGGCATTCAACTTTCAACCGTGAGAAAAACGATTCCATCGCTGCGTTATCCCAACAGTTGCCTTTTCGACTCATGCTCGGTCTTGCCCCTTGATCATACAGCAAGTCATGGTACTCACAAGAACGATACTGTACACCTCGATCTGAATGCACGATTAAACCTGGCTTGACCTTTCTCGCTGCGACCGCCATCTTGAACGCATCCATGATCAGTTTATTGGTCATGGTTTTGTCCAGCGACCAACCAATGATCTTGCGAGAAAACAGATCCATCACAACCGCTAGATAAACATAACCACGTTCAATCTTGATATAGGTGATATCTGACACCCATTTTTCATCTGGTGCTTTTGCTGTAAATTGACGGCCTAATAGATTGTCGCTCACATGATTAATTGCCTGTATCGCCGGAAAGTATTTGTAGCGCTTTCCGTTTCTGGCCTTTAAATCCAGCTCTGACAACAGAGTTGCCACATGATTACGACTGCACTGAATGCCATTTTCATTCAGCTCGACCGTCAATCTTGGCGCACCATATCGTTCTTTGAATTGTGAAAACACTTCAGCCACCGTCTGCTTCAAGACATCACGTTTTACTGCACGTTGACTTGGACTGCGACCACGCCACGTGTAATAACCAGATCGACTTACACCCAACCAACGGCACATCTTCACTATCGTGTACTCCGAGCGATAGCACTCGATAAAAGCGTACTTCACCACTTGTCTTTGCTGAAGTACGCTGTGGCCTTTTTTAGGAACTCATTCTCCTCTTTCAGATCAGATAGCTGACGCTTTAGCTTCCTGATTTCCTCTGATTCTTGTTTAGAGTAGTCCACACCGTTCAGCGAATTAAACTGTTTATCTGTCAGTTTCTTTAACTGCATTCGCCAGTTGTAGATTTGCCCTGGACTGATGCCAAGTTCTTTTGCCACTTCAACCGCTGACGTATCGGGACCTTCTGATCGACGAACAGCTTCACGTCGGAAATCTTCCGAATAATGGTTGTACTTGTTCTTCTTTTTTCTTGTCATGATTAGACCCTCATTCCTAATTATATGAGGTGTCTACTTCTCGTGGGTAACTCGGAAACCTAACGCCCGCCTCAGTAGCTGATTGACAAAGCCATGGGTTGTGGTGTTTCACGCTATGTTCCATGGCTTTGTCAATTTGTCCGCTGCAGGTTATGGTTATGTTCGCCCCGCCAGAACCAAATGTATAGAAATTTTCAGTGACCCCTTTGCGCCCCTTTCAGAAATTAACTCAAATTAATCTGAGCACTTAGCTACCCTAACAATATCACGTGGAATCGAAACGGGGACTAGTACCAAATCTGCCAAAAACGATAATGGTAAATCGAGCGCTGAGATGACAAACATCGTCAATGACGCATCTGGTGGGTCCGGTTTGAATAGTACTGCCCCTGCTGAATAGATGTAATAGACATCAGCCATTGTCCCACCAAACGTAGCAGTGGGGCTTCTCCCATTTTTGAAGTACGGCGTGCAAGCTTTGGCGTGGTGCGAAAATCCCTTATGAACGTTGTAAGTTGCGCAGCCGGTAACACAAAGAAATATTGCGAGAGTTAGTAGGTATTTTGAGTAGATAAAATCTAATTTCATATAAAACGAACTCTATATTTATTGACTGCTCTTGGCAGTTGCAGTAGTTGGCGTGACCATGCATGCCTAATCACGTACAATATTCCTCTGCAACATAACGCCGCCAGCAGAGGAGCGAGCTTCCCTCTGACTGGCTTTGTTAGTAGTTACATTAATTCGATAAATTAGCCATCATCAGCTAGCTCCATAATGCTTCCCTCATGCAATAGTTTATAAACCTTGTTTCGAATACCGTTGGCGTCCTTATCAGTAAGGGATTTATCTATATGCCGAATGGTAAGCTGTAATAGTATGTTTTTCTGACCAGTTTGCATGCCCATCCGCTTATGGGCCGCTGGCGGAAGATCGGCATAGGCTGTTTCGGAGATAATAACAAGCGACTCAATACAATCGACTTCAGGCAAATGGCTACGCAAAATATCCCCAATTTCCTCCTCGTTAAGGGACTTTTCGATACACAGAGAGAGGTCGCGGCGAATAGCAGGCATAACAGATACCGGCCGGTAAGAAGTTAGATCATTCATCTGCGCTCTAACACGCGGGTCTTGATTTCGTAATAGCCGGATGTCGGGCACGTTTTTCCGCAACATGGCGAATGATCATAACGGGAGAGAAAAAAGCCTACAAACGGTATCGGCCCATTACGCACTAGCGTTGTCATGGTTTTAGCACTTCGGTGAGATTTGGTGACACGAGTCATGACAGTGACAGTGACAATAACTTTTGCGGATCTAAGTTAGGCCTTGCTTTGCTCTGTGATGATTCATGTCCGTTTGTAACTTGCTAAAACAAGTTTGCATCATGTAAGTTTTTTTGTAACTTTGCTAGTGTCATAGTCAGGTCAGTGTAGATGTCACTTCTTGGTGACAACAAATCTCAACAGCGACGCGACAGTGATAATGACTGTTGTAGATCTAAGTTTGGTGCCTTGCTTTGTTTTGTTACTGTTCGTGAAGATTTATGTGTGTTTATTGACATGCCAAAATTCTTTTTTAGGCAACTTGTCTAGTTTCATAGTCAGGGCACTGTGGATTTCACCCGTTTGGTGACACTGACAGCGACAAGGACAGCGAAAATATTTGTTGGCGATGACGTAAGTTGGCTTGTTGTGTTCAGCAATCATTCGCGATCGTTCATGTGCATTTTCATGATTGTAGGCCTTCAATTTTGCGTACGATCGTCGATTAAATACAACAACCCAACGTTGGCATTTTTTTCTCTCAAAACAATTCGGTTTCTAAGGGCTCATGAGCACTGTAGTGCTCTGGAAAAATACGGTTTCAAAGCAGGCTCAATAGCGAGGTCGCCACTGGT
>CALIMV010000373.1 GCA_938045275.1 uncultured Granulosicoccaceae bacterium | reverse complement strand
CCCGACGGTGCGCGTCAATCCACGTTAAACATTAATTCAATTCATGGTGGGCAAAGTGAACCCGAGCGCGGCTACTCGGGATTACCTTCGGCATTGGTGCCAGACCGATGTAGAATGGTGCTTGATCGGCGTTTTCTGATGGAAGAAAACCTTGAAGATGTGCGCTCTGAGCTGCAAGGTGTATTGGAAACAGTCAGCGCTGAGAGAGACTCTTTTCGCTACGAACTGCGTGAGATGTTCTCGGTACTGCCAACCATGACAGAACGAGATGCTCCTGTGGTAAAAGCGGTGGCCGCGGCAATAAAGAATGAAATGGGTTGCGAGCCGGAATACGTCGTATCGCCTGGTACGTACGATCAGAAGCACATTGATCGTATTGGGCGATTGAAAAATTGCATAGCCTACGGGCCTGGCATACTCGACCTGGCACACCAGCCAGATGAATACGTGGGCATACAAGATATGGTTGAATCAGCGAAAGTTATGGCGCACACCTTGGTGACTTTGTTAATAAAGTGACTCTTCTAACAATGAGAGTTTGCTATTAGTAAATTTGCCAAAGCTAATATCTGCCAATGAACCAGCATTGCCCAGCGTGGGTGAAACTGCAGACTTTGATTGACTAACTGAGCCTATAACCGCTATTCATTATTGAATTTAACATCAGCTTCATGATCATCAGCTTCAGGGTAACGGTCTTGAATAGTAAGGTTCTGAAAAAAAGTAAGGTTCAGAAAACAATAAGTTCCTGAAAAGTAGGGTCTAAAATAATAAGGTCTGTAGAAAACAATCGATTTACCACGCGTCACTAGGCGACGAACAACAAAAAGGAAGTACCGCATGAAAACAACTCAACTATCCCGTGCAATATTTTTGGCATTATTGGTAGCGGGTTCTGCCCAGGCAGCGAAAACCGATGTCACCATCGGTATGCAATTAGAGCCACCTAATCTCGACCCTACGGGAGGTGCGGCGGCAGCAATTGACGAAGTCGTCTATGCCAATGTGTTCGAAGGCTTAACACGGTTTGGACCTGATGGCAGTGTATTGCCAGCTTTGGCAAAGACCTGGGAAATCAGCGAAGATGGTTTAACCTATACATTCGAACTGCAAGCAGGTGTTGCCTTTCACGATAGCAGTGCATTCGACGCTGATGATGTCACGTTTTCACTGGAACGCGCTATGGCAGAAGATTCCACCAACGCCCAAAAGCAATTGTTTGCCAACATTGAAAGCGTTGAAAATGTTGATGGTGCGGTGGTAATCAAGTTAAAAACAGCTGACGGTAATTTGTTGTTTAACCTGGCCTGGGGCGATGCCGTTATCGTTGCTCCTGAATCCATAGAAACACTGGCTACAGCGCCTGTTGGAACTGGCCCATTCATATTTAAAAATTGGGTTCAGGGTGACCAAATTGTTCTGGAGAAAAATGCGGCTTATTGGGGTGAAGCTGTTGCGCTTGATAAAGCCACGTTTAAATTCATCAGTGAACCAACGGCTGCTTTCGCAGCAATGATGGCTGGCGATCTTGATGCATTTCCAAACTATCCCGCGCCGGAAAATTTGCCTCAGCTGGAAGCAGACCCCCGATTCTCAGTCGTGTTGGGTTCAACTGAAGGTGAAACGATTCTGTCAACCAATAACGCCATAGAGCCGCTTGATAATGTTCTCGTGCGCCAGGCTATTGCTCACGCCATAGATCGATCAGCAATAATTGAAGGTGCTATGTATGGTTACGGAACACCTATCGGTACTCACTTCGCACCGCATCACCCGGCCTACGTAGACTTAACCGGTAAGTCTGAATACGACCCTGAAAAGGCAAAAGCCTTGTTGAAAGAGGCAGGTCTTGCTGATGGATTCACCACTACATTGAAATTGCCACCACCAGCCTATGCGCGACGTGGCGGTGAAATTATTGCATCCCAACTGCGTGAGGTTGGCATTGACACTGAAATCAGTAACCTTGAGTGGGCACAATGGCTTGAGCAGGTTTTTAAAGGCAAAGACTTTGGTTTAACTATTGTGTCGCACACCGAACCCATGGACATCGGTATTTACGCGAAGCCGGATTACTATTTTCAGTATGACAACGCTGACTTTCAAGCATTAATGGAAAGCTTTAATGCTGAAACTGATGAAGCCAAACGCACGGAACTATTGCAGCAGGCACAAAACATCATCACCGACGACTATGTTAACGGGTATTTGTTTCAATTGGCCAAGACGGGCGTTGCCAGTGTTAAGTTAAAAGGCTTGTGGGAAAATTCCCCGACTCAGGCAAACGATTTGACTGGCGTTTACTGGGAAGACTAATTGTCATTGAATGCTTATTTCGTTCAAGCTGATGTTTGTTCAATACAATGAACATTGCAATTGAGCAGAAGTCACTTTAAAGCTTAATTCTGTGCTCCATTACATTTTCAAGCGCACCTTAATACTACTGGCCACGTTATTCGTGGCCAGTCTGGTTGTGTTCGTCACAATTGAAGTGGTGCCGGGTGACCCCGCCTCTTATATGTTGGGTCTGAATGCGCAGGAAGATACGGTTGCGGCTCTGCGTGCCGAATTAGGGCTCGACAAATCACGTCCCGCTCGATATTGGACTTGGTTGAGCGGATTGGTCACCGGTGATTTTGGCACATCGTACACCTACCGTACCCCAGTGGCTGACATGGTCGGCGATCGCTTGTGGGTGTCTTTGCCGTTAGCAATCTATGCGTTGGTACTCGCTACGCTCATTGCATTTCCGGCCGGTGTCTATGCGGCGAGTCGTCGTGGTGGCATAACTGACACTGTTGTTATGGCATTGACCCAGCTCGGTGTGGCCATCCCGAATTTTTGGTTTGCCATGCTGTTGGTATTGTTGTTTGCGATTAAACTTGGTTGGTTTTCCGCCGGTGGTTTTCCTGGTTGGGACGCAGGTGTATGGCAAGCAATGAAATCGCTAACCTTGCCGGCAATTGCACTGGCTTTACCGCAAGCTTCCATACTCACTCGCGTTATGCGTTCATCACTACTCGATGTTCTAAACGAAGATTTCATCAGAACCGCGCGAGCGAAAGGTTTGAGTCGGCGACAGGCCTTGTGGAAGCATGCTTTGCGTAACGCTATGGTTCCGGTATTAACAATCATGGGATTGCAGTTCTCGTTTCTGCTTGCCGGTGCCATTATCATTGAAAACGTTTTCTTTCTGCCAGGGCTTGGTCGACTCATTTTTCAAAGCATTGCCAGTCGCGATTTAATCGTTGTAGAAAGCGTGGTAATGATATTGGTATTGGCTGTGGTGTTGGTCACCTTTGCTATTGACTTGGCCTATGCCTGGGTAGACCCGCGTCTGCGAGGCTCGCGATGAGGCTGCGCAGCTTTATTCTCGGTGCATTGCTGGTATTAATCTTTTTTAGCGCCGCACTTATCTCTTATGTGTGGACACCTTTTGATATCACCCAGATCGATATCAAGCTTCGTTTTAAATCACCTGATTTTACTTATTGGCTCGGTACCGATCATTATGGTCGTGACATGTTATCGATGCTGATGATTGGTGCCAGAACATCAATCGCGGTTGCCATTGTAGCTGTTGGTATAGGTATGTTATTTGGTGTGCCACTGGGTCTGGCAGCCGCTGCGTATCGCGGGAGGTTTTTGGATGAAGCCATAATGCGTGGCAACGATTTGGTGTTCGCATTTCCGGCTTTGCTTATCGCTATTATGATTACCGCTGTGTATGGCCCAGGTGCGTTAAACGCGATTATCGCAATCGGCATTTTTAACATACCCGTGTTCGCGCGTTTGTCACGTGGTGCTGCTTTGAGTTTATGGAAGCGAGATTTTATTCTGGCGGCCCGGGCCGCTGGTAAAGGCGTTACGCGAATATCCTTCGAACATATTCTACCCAATATTGCCAACTTGCTTATCGTACAAGGCACTATTCAGTTCTCTCTGGGTATATTGGCAGAAGCGGGCTTATCGTTTGTTGGTTTGGGCACGCAACCGCCAATACCCAGTTGGGGTCGCATGCTTGCCGATAGTCAAACACTGATATACACCGAGCCGCAATTGGCGTTATTTCCAGGTTTGGCCATTTTGCTAACTGTATTGGGGTTGAACTTGCTTGGCGATGGTTTGCGCGATTGGTTAGACCCGAGGTTGCGTCATGAGCGATAGTTTGCTGCGACTTGACAAGGTCAATTTGTCGATTCACGAAACACCTATCTTGCATGACGTTTCATTGCAGGTTCATGCAGGTTCAGTGCTGGGCATTATAGGCGAGAGCGGGTCGGGAAAATCCATGACGGCGTTTTCGATTTTGCAATTGCTGCCGCAAGGTGCAGTCTGTTCCGGCAATATTCACTTTGATGGTATGCAAATCAACAACCTCAGTGAAGAGCAACTGTGTCACATACGCGGCAATGAAATCGGCATGGTATTCCAGGAACCAATGACAGCCCTGAATCCTGTGCAAAACATCGGCGCGCAGGTGGCTGAGTGCATTGCTTTGCATAAATCCGTGAGCCGCTCGCAAGCCTTGACCCAAGCCGCGGCCGTGCTTGAACGCGTTGGCTTGCCGAACAATGAATTTCCTCTGACGCGCTACCCGCATGAACTTTCAGGAGGGCAGCGGCAACGCGTGGTCATTGCTATCGCGGTTGCGTTGGAACCCAAATTATTAATTGCCGATGAGCCAACCACAGCACTTGATGTAACAACTCAAGCTGAAATTCTAGCGTTGTTAAAACAGTTGGTTGTTGAGTCTGACATGGCCATGATGTTAATTACTCACGATTTGGCGGTGGTATCCGAGGTTGCCGATAACCTGGTGATTATGCGCGATGGTCGAGTGCTGGACCACGGCCCAACGCGAACAGTTTTTAATGAGCTAAAGCACCCCTATACGCGAGCACTTTACGACGCATCAAGCCACACACCAGAACGCAATGCGAGCATCGAGCAGGTGGTTCCATTGGTTGAGTTAACCGATCTTGTTTGTGAGTATCCAATGGCGCGCCGATCGCTGTTTGAGCCACGAAAAATGTTTCGAGCGGTGAATCAGGTAAGCCTGTCGATTTTCTCTGGTGAAAGCGTCGGGCTGGTTGGTGAAAGTGGGTGTGGAAAGTCAACACTTGCCAAAGCATTGCTGGGCTTGTCGCCAATAGTCAGTGGTCGCATTATGTTACGCGGTGAGCAGGTACATTCTGGGGTCAAAGTGTCAAATAAAGTGCGCCGGGAAATGCAGGTTGTGTTTCAAGACCCGTACAGCTCGTTTAACCCTCGGCATCGGGTGGGGCGGCTAATCGCTGAACCTCTGCATTTGCTGGAGAATCAGCCCGACAAGCATCAGCGGGTAAAGTTAATCAGGGTGACACTGGAAAGTGTTGGGCTCGACGGTGAAGATGCAAACAAGTACATTCATGAATTCTCGGGAGGTCAGCGACAGCGCATAGCTATTGCTCGGGCTTTGATTATCAAGCCCGCTTTGATTATCCTCGATGAAGCAGTGTCGGCATTGGATGTGTCTGTGCGTGCCCAAGTGCTCGACCTGTTGGCAGAGCTTAGTGATTCTCATGAGCTTGCTTATCTATTTATATCGCATGACCTTTCAGTGGTGCGTAGTATCACTGATCGAGTATTGGTCATGAAACAGGGTCAGATTGTTGAGCGTGGAGATACGGATTCTGTGTTTATTTCTCCCGAGCACAACTACACGAAAACGTTGCTGGCGG
Source organism: uncultured Granulosicoccaceae bacterium (assembly GCA_938045275.1). GTDB lineage: Bacteria > Pseudomonadota > Gammaproteobacteria > Granulosicoccales > Granulosicoccaceae > Granulosicoccus. Next base: position 1,163 of record CALIMV010000373.1, on the reverse strand, counting down.
CAGCACCACAATTGCCGCAGTCTAATGCTGAGGCGAGCAGAATATGAACGAGAAAGTCGACAGTCCTGATATCGATTACCTGTTATCCAAATTCGGTTTTAATTCCACCCATTGCTTTATTGGCGGGGAATGGCGAGAGGCTTGTTCAGGCGAAACACTGGTGCTGGAAAACCCGTCAACAGGCAGTCCATTGTGCTCTATTGCTCGTGGAACAGAGGCCGATATTAATTTGGCCGTTGATGCAGCACACACTGCCTTGCAAACAGGATGGGGACGGGCAACGGCATTGGAACGAGGGCGTGTGCTGAGTCGGCTTGGTGAACTTGTGCTAGAGCATGTGAGTGATCTGGCACTGCTTGAAGCACTCGATGTCGGCAAGCCATTAAAACAGGCACGTGCCGATGCGGTTGCATTGGCCAGATACTGTGAATTCTATGCAGGTGCTGCCGACAAAGTACACGGTGAAACGCTGCCCTACCTCGAGGGTTATACCGCCTACACCTTGCGTGAACCACATGGTGTAACAGGGCATATCGTGCCATGGAACTACCCAATGCAGATAATTGGTCGTTCGGTTGGTGCGGCACTGACCATGGGTAACGCGGTAGTGCTTAAGCCAGCCGAGCAGGCATGTCTGACGGCGTTAGCATTCGCAGCAATAGCTGATGAGGTTGGGTTACCTGCCGGGGTGTTGAATGTAGTCCCGGGGCTGGGCAGCGAAGCGGGCCATGCATTGAGTGCACATCCGGGCGTCCAGCACATCTCTTTTACCGGTTCAGTGGCAACTGGCACCGCGGTGCAGAGTGCCGCGGCGGCAAACGTGGTTCCGGTTACCCTGGAACTCGGTGGCAAGTCACCGCAGCTCGTTTTTACTGATGCCGATCTGGATGCGGCGATTCCTTTTTTGATTAACTCCGGTATACAGAATGCTGGCCAGACTTGCTCTGCTGCGTCCCGGTTACTGGTACAACGGGGAATTTACGATCAACTGGTGGAGCGACTGGCGGACCGCTATCGCGAGTTGATGGCAGGTCCTGCGTTGCACGACTTGTCTCTGGGCCCGTTGATATCATCCATGCAGCGAGATCGGGTTGAGAGTTTTATCGCACAAGCTGAGACCTTGAATTGTGTTGCCAGCGGTGCGCTGTCAGCTGATGCACCTG
>CALIMV010000372.1 GCA_938045275.1 uncultured Granulosicoccaceae bacterium | reverse complement strand
GTCCGGCATCCTGATTTTGTTGAGGGGATTCGGGCGGTACTGGTGGATAAGGACAAGCCGGTCTGGGCTAGCGACTAGCGCACCAAAGCAGCTTGGGTGTCAGTATCTTGTCGAAAATGCGTCATGACCTGACCTGTGTTCTGAGCCGGATTGTCGCTGCCAATGACCGAAAAAAATTCGCAAACCAATCAAGCCAAAAGAGTTGCGCACTATCAGATTCCGTATATACTGTATATATGAACAGTTATATGGACTATCGTGCAAATGTTCAGCAAACCTATCGCCAGAAAGGGCCGCGGAGCCATTAGCAACACCAGTGGCCGATTCGAAACCCATACCATTCATGCAATAGACGATGGTTGGCAGGCTAATCCATCACCCGTTAATTTTTCACCGGAAAGTGATGCAACGCACAGTCATGCCATAAAAAGGTTTTCCAAAGCAGATCTGACCGTGAATGATCTCAATGCGGGGGAACTGTGTGTTGATGAATTAAGTGTTGATGAATTAAGTGTTGATGATTTACGTGTTGATGGTCTAGATGTTGATGGCCCTAGATTAAATAGTCAAAATATAGAATGTGGCAGCCGATTTCCACAGTCAGACTACTTGCGTACACAATGGCAGGACGATAAAAGCAAAACTGTTATCACTCGTAATCGCTCTCCCGACATCCATTTTGACCGGTCGATTAATCCGTATCGTGGTTGTGAGCATGGTTGTGTATATTGCTTTGCCAGGCCTACCCATACCTGGCTGGGACATTCAGCGGGTCTGGATTTTGAAACGCGGCTCTATGCTAAACGCGATGCAGCAAAATTGTTAAAAGCCGAACTTGCCAAACCGTCTTATCGCTGTGAACCCATTGCGCTGGGTGTGAATACCGATGCTTATCAACCACTGGAACGAAAACTCAGCATCACGCGTCAAGTATTGCAGGTATTGCATGACACCAAACACCCGGCTTACCTGATCACAAAATCATCGCTGATTGAACGCGACATCGATCTGCTTAAGTCCATGGCTGAACAGAATCTGGTATCTGTTTGTGTTTCAATAACCACACTAAACAGAACGCTCGCCCGCAAGCTTGAACCACGAGCAACATCACCACACAGACGTTTGCAAATACTGGAAAAATTAAGTGCTGCCGGTATTCCAACTCGTGTTTCAGTATCCCCGGTTATTCCTGCATTAAACGAGGAGGAGCTCGATGACATTGTTGCTGCAGCTGCTAATGCCGGTGTGTCGTCAGCCTACGCCATCATATTGCGATTACCACACGAGCTTCAAACCTTGTTTCCTGAATGGCTGCGTGAGCACTACCCAATGCGCGCTGAACGCATTATCAAGGCTATTCGTTCCATGCGTGAAAATAAATTGAATAACTCGGATTTCAACCACCGAATGACAGGCTCTGGTCCACGCGCCGATATCATTCAGCAACGCTTTGCGCTGGCTTGTAAGCGATCGGGCATTGCGGTAGGGCGAGATTTTGAATTGGATACATCGAGATTTGTTCCACCACAAGTGAAAAAGCCAAAAAGGTCAGAGAACATAGAAAATTCAGAAAGCTCAGAAAACACGGAAAAAATGAAAAGGCAATTATCCTTGTTTGTCTAGAATACTTATATTTGTTGTGAACGGAGTTTTAATTATGGCAACGTTTAAAAAACTGAATAACACACTAACGAAATTTATACAAAACCAGCCTGTGTTTTTTGTTGCAACAGCAGGGCGGGAAGGTCGGGTCAACGTGTCTCCCAAAGGCATGGATACGCTTAAAGTGGTCGATGAAAATAATATCGCCTGGTTGAGCCTTACCGGCAGCGGCAACGAATCTGCAGCACATGTAATTGAAACGAAAAGAATGACGCTAATGTTCTGTGCTTTTGAGGGTGATGCAATGATACTTCGAACCTATGGAGAAGCTGAAGTGTTGTATCCGCATCATGCGGGATGGGAGAAAGCGATCGATGCTTTTCCAGCAATTGCGGGAAGCCGTCAGATATTCAACCTGAAAGTCGATCTGGTTCAAACATCCTGTGGTACCGGTGTGCCGGTAATGCGTTTCCACAAAGAGCGTGCAGATGAGGAGCTAATTCCTTATTTCGACGATTTAGGGCCAGAGGGTACAGAGAAATTCTGGCGCAAAAGGAATGCAGTTTCACTTGATGGAAATCCAACTGGAATTATTGGGCCAGACTCTTCTAAATAAGAATGATAACCAGTAGCATGGTGAAGTCAGTAGAGTAATACATGCTGAGAAAGAGGCGTGGTGGCCGTGATAAAAGCACATTGCAACAGGTGGCAGCCCATGCATTACACGGTTTCGAATGCGTGAATATCGGTTTGCTGTATACCGAGCAAACGTCTCCAAGGTAGCTCGATTAAATTGAGAGTTAGCATACCTATCAACATAGTGTCGTAGTACTGTCGGGTATGTATCGTGAGGTTGTCGTATTGGTCTGTTGAATTCTGGTGAATACTTTAAGTGCTTGCAGCAACCAGCCGAGAATACTAATGAAAATTAATGCTGAATTGATTATTAAGCTGAGAAAATCAAAGCATTGGACGCAAGAAGAGCTTGCGATCGCAAGCGGCTTGAATGTGAGGACGATTCAACGAATTGAGTCGGAGGCGTCGGCGTCGTTGGAATCGAAAAAGTCTCTGGCTTCTGCGCTAGGCGCAAGTATTCAAGACCTGGATTTTGAGGAGAATGCTATGAAGCCGTGTCCAATCTGTCAGTCAGATGATATCTACCAGTACAAAGAGTACTTCCAGTATACTGGTGTTGGGGAGGAGCTGCTGCCTAAGCTTGGAAAAGGGGTGTTTGGGGTTGCAAAGATATGTCCGTTTGTGTGTAGTGAGTGTGGTTACACGCGGCTAATGGCATCAAGCGAAACTAGAGATAAATTAGTACAGTCCGAACATTGGAAAAAAATATAATACTAACAATCAACGCCGCAAATAGTTTCCACAAAATAGTTTCCACATTAGTATAAAAGTAGTATAAAAATATATACCCTTGCTTGCTTGTTCATGTTGCCTAAGTAATGGCGGTATGTATTTACAGTCAATAAGGCCTGTGTATTTTCGTGGCCTGATACACAGTTCCCATTTGTTTTGGTTCGTGGGTTTTGCTCCGTCATCCTTTCGAGTTAAAATTCGTGGCGTGATATATCAGGCGTGATGGATCGTCCGCGTCGAAAAGCCAGTATTTACAATCATGGAAAATAAGGTTAGGCGAACGTGCATTTGCTTGAACATTGTAGTAATCAACAAAATATATCAAAACAATATTCCGGGCGGATGTTAATGCTCGGTTCTCAGTTGTTTACTATTGTTGCCCTTGCAGTTATATTAGCCGGTTGCTCAAAACAGCAGCAGGTCAACTCATCCGCTGAATCTCAATTGTCCATCCAGGCACCGGGCTTTGAACGTCTGCGCCGCACAATAGATTCAACAACGCTTGAGGCCAAGGTTGTTGTCACCTCTGCAAGTGACTCTCAATCAATTACCGCTATTCCTGCTTCTCCTGCTACTTCACTCGATGGAACACGGACCGCACTTGTGCAGGTTCCTCAAGGCGTACCATTTAGTATTGAGGTTATTTGGTCAGCTTTGGGATTGGATTCAATTAGAGTGGAATATGCAGTCTTTAGGGAGGCTTTTCCAGGTACTGCTCAAAATATATCAATCAACGTCAATACAGATCAGTACGATCTGTCGGCAACGGCATTTGATAGCGACAATGATGGCATCAGTAATTTTGAAGAGCTTGTTGCAGGTACGCTTGCTGTTGGTGACCGGCCTGTAGCAGACAGGGCAGTTGCATACTATTCGTTCGACTTTGGACAAGCGATTGATTCAAGTGGTAACAACCGTAATGGCACAGTGATCGGCGGTGAGTCAGCTGCGGATGAGAGCGGTACTATTGATTCTGCAATTCGACTTGGGACTTCAATGGAGCACGTAGCTGTACCGCCTGGCGTAGTCGATGGATTGCGGGACTTTACAATGCAGTTTAAAGTTAACTTTGATGCGTTCAATGAAGGCGATTTTAATTACAACACAATTTTTAGTATTGCTTCGCTGCAAAATCATGCAATGGTATTTGCGTACGGTCACAACGAAACGGCTTTCCCTATAACACAGCGATTTTATCTTGGGTCGACTGGTGGCGGCAATATACCGTCTCTTGTATTGTTTGAACAAATGAATGCCCTCAGTTTAAATTCCTGGCATTGTGTCGCGGTTTATCGTAGAGGTGACGCTGTCGGCCTGGTGGTAGACGGTGTGCCAACCAGCAATGAGGTAGCATTTTCCACCGACGTAATAAATGCCGATGCAGGTGGTTTTCTGATTGGCCAGCAGCACGTAGGTGGCATCGGTGGCGATCTGGAGCCTGGCAAGGCACTGGCAGGGGTTATTGATGAGTTTTACGTATTTGATAGCGCACTGGAATTGGCGGATATTCAGCAAATATGCGATTGAATGCCTAAAACCTGACGAAGCGCCCACCAACTACGACCAGTTTGAAAGTTAAATGACCTATCGATCAGACGCAATGCGCCAGTAAACCATTTAATAACAACAAGTCGCTTTTTTACGGTTTTGGTAAAGCACATTTTGCTAGTCTGCACCTCAATTCGAGGAAACGACAATGCCACCAGCTAAACCAAACATATTAGTAGTAATGGTCGATCAGCTAAACGGAACTTTGTTTCCGGATGGGCCAGCGGATTGGTTACATACGCCACACTTAAAAGCCTTGGCTGCTCGCTCCGCTCGTTTTGAAAATGCGTACACAGCTTCTCCGCTATGCGCGCCTGGGCGCGCCAGTTTTATGTCTGGTTTATTGCCGTCTCGAACCCGCGTTTATGATAATGCTGCAGAATTCGCATCCGATATTCCAACGTATGCACATCATTTACGACGCGCAGGTTATTACACTTGCTTATCTGGAAAAATGCATTTTGTTGGACCTGACCAATTGCATGGCTTTGAAGAGCGACTAACCACTGATATCTACCCGGCTGATTTTGGTTGGACACCCGATTACCGTAAACCCGGTGAACGCATTAACTGGTGGTACCACAATATGGGTTCGGTTAAAGGTGCCGGTGTGGCTGAAATAACAAACCAGATGGAGTACGACGATGAGGTCGCTAATTTCGCTGAGCAAAAGCTGTATCAGTTATCTCGTGGTTTGGATGAACGGCCATGGTCGCTTACGGTAAGCTTTACGCATCCGCACGATCCCTATGTGGCGCGTAGAAAGTTCTGGAATTTATACAACGACTGTGATTATCTGGAACCTGTGGAAGCTGCGTACCAGTACGATGATTACGATGCGCATTCCAAACGCATTATGCTGGCTAACGACTATACAGAGTTCAACATAACAACAGAAGATGTGCGGCGCTCACGCCAGGCATACTTTGCCAACGTATCCTACCTCGATGAAAAAATTGGTCGGCTTTTGCAAGTGCTCGAAGAGACTCGACAGGCTGATAACACGGTCATTGTTTTCGTCGCTGATCATGGTGACATGATCGGCGAGAAAGGGCTTTGGTTCAAAATGAACTTTCTTGAAGGTTCATCACGGGTACCATTGATGATATGTGCCCCACATATAGAACCAGGTTTAATTTCAACACCTGTGTCCAATATCGATGTTACGCCAACCATTACGGAGCTTGCTGGTGTGTCGGTCGATGAAATCCAGCCATGGATAGATGGCATGAGCCTGGTTCCGTTGACTAAAGGTGCAACGCGTGAAGCACCGGTGCTAATGGAGTACGCCGCTGAAGGCAGTTACGCACCGCTGGTATCCATCCGCCAAGGGTCGTGGAAATACAATCGCTGTCAGCTAGATCCAGAACAGTTATTTAATCTGGATAAAGATCCGCACGAGAAAACAAATCTTGCTGAAAAAAGTGAACATCAAAGCGTGCTACAAGCCTTCCGAGATCAGGCTGATAAACGCTGGGACCTTGACCAATTCGATAATCAAGTGCGTGAATCTCAAGCGCGTCGTTGGGTTGTTTATGAAGCACTGCGAAATGGCGACTATTACCCCTGGGAGTATCAACCATTGCAAAAAGCATCCGAGCGATATATGCGAAACCATATGGACTTAAACGTATTAGAAGAAAATCAGCGATTTCCACGAGGTGAATAACGATGTCACTACCGCCAGAATTGTGCCGCCAATTAAACCCTAGCGTAAAGTAGTTTATAACATTTGATTGTTGGAGGAACTCTCCTGCCAGGAACGAGTGGTGTTGGTTTGCATTGTTTTTTTATTGGCACGGATGAGCACGGAGGCACTGTAATGTAAGTGGCGTAAAGTAGCATTACTTTGAATGCTTTCGCATTTCAATTAATTCAGATAAATCATTGTGCTTCTCGCCTCAACTACTTATTGCGGTGATTGCCCGAAGGACAATCGCCCAGAGGTGCCAGACAGATCAGTACTGCCAATCACCCAGAAACCGTCCCATGGCGATAGCGAATCACCGGGGCCCAGCTGTTGAAAGGATCCATCTTTATAGGTCCAGAGGATTCCCGTTACTAACTCATTTGCGGCCTCAGAGCCAAATGGGCAGCCTTCAGTGCAAGCGTCGCTGCTGGTGGATACAAAAGTTTCTGAAACAGGTCCTGTATACGAAAACGGATACCCCAACATTTGATATCGAGCAACTACTTCAGTACTAAAACAACCCTGGTCCGATGGACAATCAGCAGAAATTCGTTTTGGTGTTCTAAGACAACTGGGTGGCATGGTCAGTTCTTGCGTTTGACCTGTAGCCTGTAAAATCCAGTAACCCGCGCCTTGGCGCAAAATGCTTTGTAAACCAATGTCTGAATAGGCATTGTTAGCGGCATCGAACTCCCAGATTATCCAGTCTTCACCGTAGTTGCCCAAATTGTCGTCGTTGAATAGAGACGCAACGGTAGCACCATTGCCTGCATCGCAGGGCAAGCTAAATTGACGCCATTGATTGCTGGGTAGTGTTAGCGGTGGTATCTCAGGTTCAGGATTGTTGCAAGTGCCCATTTCATAAGCCCCTGCACTGGATTGACTACTGGATCTTTTAGCAGAACACAAACTTACAAAACCGTCGCTTTGCACATTACCCAAGCTGAAATCAGGTTGGTGCAGTGGATCGCCAAAATTCACTACAGGTGAGGCGATAGCGGGTGTTAGATCAACTGGATCGCGTGTAAATGAAAAGTCATTATACGAATTAAAATTTTCGAGGACAGTTCCATTTTCGACTATTGGATTGTGATTGCCACAACCGCTAAAACTGGATGTTACTATTGTTGAAGAACCACCGGGTGAGGTATCTAGCCAGCCTCCGCTATTCCAAGACCAGGCGAAGTTGTTTGATTCTTCCAAAATATTGTCAGCTCCTATACTGACAATTCCGAGCAGAAGGTTATTGTAAAGTCTAATCCCCTCACTACCCGGACCCTTATTGTGAACTATTATTGCTGAGCTATAGCGGTATCGAGCGTCTTTGGTTGCCCCATTGCAATCACCAGTGCGGAGACGCGAAAACAAAGTGTTATTACGGACAATAAAATTGCTGCCTAAATTGTATATTCTTAACGCGTAGGTGTTGTTGGTATGATAGATAGCATTGTTCTCAAATAAAACATTAGAGTAAGCTTCCTCACCACCGGCAGCATCTTCTTGATAAAACATTACTCCCGAAGACGATCCCATGCCGTGTAGATGATTGCCCCTAATAGTGACATCGCCGCTGCGAACAGAAATAATGCTTGCGTGTGGCTTTATAACGGCCTCTGGGTTCTCAGGATAGCCCACGTACTCGGCTCCTTGAATATTATTGTGCGCTATTTCCCCATTAGCATTGCCACCAAGATATTGGATGCCGGTGCCTGCTTTTGGGTGTATAAAGTTTCTCAGTATACGAGTGCCGGTCGACGTAATAACTTGTATGCCACGGTGAATTTCGGATACTTTTGAATTGTCGAAAATTGTATTGACAGAATCCCGAATCTCTACCCCGATTACACCTTTGTTATTGATTGAGGATGCATAATTTTGTACATCGAAATTGTTTAATCGCAGGTTTCTAGTTCGGTTTACTTTTACGACATCGCCCGTGGAGTTGCCCAAAACATTAATCCCACTCATTGTTAGATAGGA